>CALKLO010000025.1 GCA_937991945.1 uncultured Granulosicoccus sp. | reverse complement strand
TCAGCGTCTCCAAATATGGGATCACATTGAACTTGACGATTACTGAGATCATCAATTTGCGTTTCGATGTCGCTCACGAGGTTTTCATTTGCATCTTCCGTGAGGGTATCTGCAAAGGTGCCTGAGTCTCGAAGATCTGCTGATAAACCAAAGCGAAGGTGAAAGTTGTCGCCGGCTCGTTGCATTGCCATCATCGATGCTGGGTTTTCTATTGCCCCATGAGCGCCCTTTGCATTTGCAATAGCCGATCCACCCAGTGCCATGGTGCGAGCGTCTGATGCAAAAGCTGGGGTGGTGAGTAATATCGTCGATGCAACGACTGGCAGAATTTTACGAACAGAGTACATATCAACCTCTTTGATTACAAACCAGCCTTTGCCAATGAGCAAGGCTGTTTATTCAAAAATAAGACAGGTATTCCTGCATGTACCGTACCGATGCGACGCCTAGAAGATTACTGTTTAGATTACGAAGCCTGAGTCACATTAACGCCGTCAGTTTGTACGGCTAAAGCGGTGTTAATTATAGCGTGTCGTACTTGTTCGCCTAGAAGGTTACGTGCTTCTGCTTCCATATCTAACATGGTGGAGGTGGGGCTAATTTGTTCTTCTGTGATGATAATAAAGCGGTGTTCTGACAAATTTGAAATAAGCGTTTTATGTAAATGCTTGTCGTATAAGTCGCTGACGGCTCGCCCATGTGTTCTTGAAAGGCGTTCAGCGCTCGCCTCACATCGATTTGCCAGAGTTGTAGTATCGATAGACCCATCGGTAGCGGTTGCCAGAATGCAAGCACATAAGTAATGACGCTCGAGTGCCGGCATGACCACTTCAGCCAAACGCATGAGTGTTACATCTTCGGCAGAGCCTGCACGAGTTCTGCGCCAACCGTTTTCGGTGGGCGTCAGTAACTTACTGTCGTATAACGCCTGCAGTGTTTGATCAATGACTCGGCTGTCTAAATCAGTTGCCAGAAATAACTCGCCTTGTAGAAACGGGAAGCTAAGACGTACAGATTGGTGAATTTCATCAAGGCTACGTGATCGGGTGTTGGCCAGGGATGCTGCCACTAGAGCTGGGAGCGTGAGCAGGTGCAGGATGTTATTTCTAAAATAGGTCAGTGGGGCGGCTTGTCCGGGCTTGAGTTGAACGATTTCGCCTACTGCATCATGCTGTGACTCTATAAAGCCTAATCGTTTGCCATGATCAATGAGGTGGTTCGGATCGACCTCGGGCACAACCACTAAAGAGCCTTCGTAAGTCTTTTTAAGTAGGACTTGGTAAAGCTCAATTTGTTGAATGAGCTCAGGCCGACTCATGCAACCTCGCGGTGTTGCTAACAACGTTGTCGCTAACAAACTAATAGGCGTTACGCTTGCGGCCTCATTAATTGAACGCATTATCTGGTTTCCCAAATCGCTGACTAATGGTTTTATCCATTCAGGGCGTTCATGCCCAATATCTTGACTGCGCCAATCTGTTTGTTGGTCGTCCAGTAGCGAGTTTAATGCTATGGGTTGTCCGAAGTTGACATACACATGGCCGTAGTCTTCCCGCAAAGTTCGCAACGACTTAATAAGAGCAAATATGCTCTCCTTTTGTTTTTTGCCACCGGCCAGTTCACTGGTAAAGGCTCCGCCCTCTAATAAGCGTTCATAACCGAAATACACAGGAACAAACACCACCGGCGTTTGAGGATCTTGCAAAAATGCATGGACGGTCATTGCCAGCATTCCACCTTTAGCGGGTAGTAGTCTTCCTGTTCTACTGCGGCCACCTTCGACAAAATATTCCAATGCGTGTCCGCGTTGCAGTATCTCTCTGATGTAGGAGTTGAATACCGCTGAATACAGCGGCTTTCCTACAAAGCTTCGTCGTAAGAAAAATGCACCACCGCGGCGGAGTAAACCTCCAACCACTGGTAAATTAAGATTCACACCTGCAGCAATATGCGGTAACGAGAAGCCTTGAACATATAAAATATAGGATAACAACAGGTAATCAATATGACTGCGGTGACACGGTACATAAATGACTTCGTTACCATCGGCAACAGCCTTTAACCGGTCGACGCCTGATAACTCAACACCGTCATAGAGCTGGGTCCATAGGCGAGTCAGTAGTTTGTGCAAAATACGAACAGTGGGGTAGGAGACATCAGCGGCAATCTCGCAGGCGTATTTCTCAGCCTTGCTTTGAGCCTGCTCCATTGACATTTTTCCGCTTGCTTTGTCTTGTATTGCGGCCCTGACGGATGAGTCAGATAACACATGATCGACCAACATACGTCGATGTGATTGATCAGGTCCCAGGCTTGCGATTCTGCGTTGCCGAAAGTGAACGCGCAAAATTCGGGAAAGCTTTCTTTGCAGTATGTCCGATGACTCTCCAGAGCTTTTTAACGTGATAAACGACAAGGGTTCGCTAAAACTGACCAGCGTATGGCGGCCGTGGAGTAAGGTCGTGAACAATTTTCGAGTGCGTCCGCCAAATTGCCAGTTTTCCGTAAACATTAATTTCCACAGCGACGATTCTTTGTCTGGTGCTCGGCCCCAATAAATGGACACAGGCACAATCTGAAGCTCACCAATGTCGTCTTGTGTACCTGCGTCAACTAATTGGCCGATTCCTGTCGACAACATATTCCTATGCTTTCGGAATATGAGCCCTTGCCGTTGCTTAAGCACGTCCACAGAGTTGGGTAGGCTTGTGCTGCCGTAGTGTAAGGATTTGCTAGGTTCAGGCAATGAGTGTTGCTTACAGATGATCTGTAGCGCGGTTCTGTCTGCCAAGCCGCCCACTTCAAGGACGTAGAGAATCGGCTTGCTCAGATCCAGTAGTGGGGCAGGATCAATTGGCAGCACATCAGGTTTGACCCACAGGGACAAAACACGCGAAAGAAGTCGTTGTATCGGATCGGAAAGGGTATCAGGCATAATGAAATTCTACTCACAGAACGCAATCATACCGTGTCCCGACTAACAACTCGAAATGAGTCTGATCTTTCCGCTGATACGCTCAATGGGCTAGAGGCGGTTCGGATGAATAATAAGCTTGCACCCATTTACTTGGAGTTTGCGAATAGCGAGCCAGCTCTAAATGCCTACTTACAAATGGAAGCCAGTATTCGAAACGGCTCTCTAGCATTGAGAGACATCGAGGCGGTCAAGTTGTGGGTCAGTGAGCAAACGGGCTGTGATTTTTGTTTATCCGTACATTCCTTTAAGGCAAAGCAAGCTGGGCTTGATCCGGATACACAGATTGCCATTCGCAGCAGCGTGGCTACAGGTGATGAACGACTAGATTGTTTATTGGATGTGGCTCGATCTTTATTTCGTCAACCTGGGAAAATGCCAGATGACCTATTGAGTCGGGTTCGAGAACACGGTTTTAGTGATGAGAACTTAGTAGATTTAACGATGGTTATGAGCACCATCTTTTTTACAAATATCACTAATCATATAAATGACTCGCAATCTGCGCTACCACCGGCAGCTCCAATCGATAAATAGTATTACAAGAATTTCACTTTTCCCATAACACGGCCCAGTTTTTTTACTTGCGACCACCGAGTATTCCAAGTGATGGCCTGTTCGCCGCGCTCTATGCGTCGTCTGTTCCACTGGGCTAGAGTAGCGGTGTCCTGCAACGCCATAACCTGGCTGAGTACAGCATCGGTGTTGTAGTGTTGTTTTTCAGGCTGTAAACACACTGGAATGGCGGGGACATCCGAAGGCAACCCAATGTGTTCTATGCAGCTGGTAAGCGCCTGGGATATTTGGGCACCTTTGCCCTGCGTGGCTTCTAAATCGTATGGGGGGGACCATTCAGCACGGGGGGAGAGTTGGTCAACGTGACTGAGCACCAGCATCATGGGAGGTGTTCGCCTCTCAGGCTTTGCGTTAAACGCAGTTATAAGTTGTTCGTATAGCTGCTGGTCAGGTTGTCGAGCAGATTGAGTCGCTTTTGCCACAAAAATAATGAGATCGGCATCCATAGCAATAGCGGATAGTGCGGCCAGTTGCTCGGGCGTGTTGTTCAACCCCACCGTGTCAATCAAGTGAATGAACGAGCCGTGTGCTAATTCAATAGCGTGGCTCTGTGTTTGTGCCGTCGTTGGTAGCGTGTCTATTTCAGTTTGCAGCGAATCCGCCAACGCGTTTATCAAAGAGGATTTGCCGGCGCTAGATTGTCCGAGTAGCACAATACGCAACGGCTCCTTAGCTTCTGGTGGCTGGTTTTGATCCTCACCAAAGGCTGCGCTTCGGTAATCTGATAATTCAGTAGCAGATGTTTTTAGTTTACCGCTGTATAAGTCGATAGCAACCTGTAAAACCTCTTGTAATAGCAAGCGTTTAAGATCTGTCTGTACGTTGTGGCTAAGGTGGTTGAAAAGCTTGTTGGTAAATTGATCTTTTATTTCCCCTACAGCCGCTGCCAGTGGATTGCTTAACCTAAAAATACGGCGAGCACTGTTTACCCAGGTATACCCACTGCGTAACGTGTTTTTCTGTTCGTATACTGAGAGCAGCGTGGAGACGTTGACCTGTTCTGAGTAGGGTATATGCGTTAAAACAAATTCGCGATAACGGTGCGCAGTTATTGATAAAACCAACAAGGCTTCGGGCAGCGTGAAACGGTACGTCAAGGCATCTTCAGGTGTTGATTGCGACGTTGCCCCCGCATAGTGGGCTGATACTTGAGATAGCTGCTTAAGCGAATGATCAGGTAATGAATTCCAAGGTAGCTCTGTTGCGAGTAGCGACTCTATTGATTCGCAGCCGTTGTTCCAAACAGCTTTATCTTGTTCTGTCCAATCAATGCGAGGCGATAACTGTGAGGGGAGTGTGACATCGGTAGCGGTGTCATCGTGGCTGGTAGATTGGGGCGAGCTTGCCTGTTTGGCCCTCTTTCTAGCGGGCATTACTACGAATGCTACATACCCAATGCTTGTGATAACAAGCCATCCGAGCAGCACCGCTATAAGCAGCTCGTTGGAAGCCAAATACGCCAAGCCTAATATGGATAGTGTGGCAATGGGCAATAGAATGACCAATGCTGCGTAAACAATGACGCTGTTGGATGTCAGGCTAGTGAGTTTTATTCGATTCACGATTTGTTTTGGTCATCGAAAGCGTTTTTGAATGTCTCTTGAAGTGCTTCTGAACTAATAGACAGTTCGTTTTTACGATGATAGAAATATAAACACGCTGCGCGTCCAATGGCGTACGAGCTGGCAAAGCTTACGGCTGCCGCGGCGGCGGCTCCAGCTGATTGACCATACACTGGAACGAGTTTTCCCAGTTGGCGCGTACCCAGAGACACAACATAGCGATACAAAAAACCACTGCCTAGTGCTGCGACAAATTCCATGGCCATTTCGCGATTCCAGAGTATTCCGTAGCGACCGGCGAGGGCATGTAGCAGCTTACCTTGAATAGTGGGCACGGCGAATAAGCCAACTGCTGGGAAAAGATCAACCGCTGCCGCAGCACTTGCGTATCCGAGTATTTCACGGCGTTGGGCGAGAAAGAGTTCTTCTTCGCGGTCATCGCCTGCTCGCTGGGCCAGAATTTTCGCAAGCTCAGGGACTAAATCTATGATGCTGTGTCTCAGTGACGAGAGTCCGACGTCGCTATCTACAAAACCATCCTCAGGCGCGGTGAAGTCGATTGCAACGGAGTCGGGGGTGCGGCCTAAAGCGGCAGCTACAGCTTGGCTGTTAAATTCGATAGCTCTCGTTACATCATCGCCACTGAGTGTGTGTAAGTGCGAGTGCACATGCAAAATAGCCATTCCTGACAGGGCTTTACGCAGCTGGGTTAAGGCCTCAAGCACAACGTTCTGCGAGGTATCATCAACACGCGTGACTATCAGCAGTGCATGGCTACCTTGGCTGAGTGCCTGCATGTCTTCGGTAGGGTCGTAGTGAGCTTCTCCAAGCCCTCTAGTATCGAGAAAGCGCAGCACAGGAGCTGTCGCTGGGTGGTCGTAGTATTGGGCGGTTTGAGTGCAGGGGGCGAAGCCGCTACCTATTTCAGTCTTGCTGTCGCCGGTTAAGCGTTGAATAATCGAGGATTTGCCAGCACCTGTTTTTCCGAGTAACCACAGTACGGGTAGTGAGTCCCGATGCTGCTGCAGAGCTTTTTCAAGGGCGGGGCTGTTGGACGGTTGCACCAATTCGCCAAGCCACCGACGAAAGCCGGGCTGAAGTCTCATTTTATTCGGCTCTCGTATACTGATGACGGTGTGATGGGCTTGCGGTACCTGGTACAGATTTTAAATCCAATCCTTAGCATCTGTGTTACTTATACTCTTTGGTACGTTTGGGTCAATATCAATGCCCCGAGCTAACTTTTACAAAATTAGTAGTCAAAAATGAGCATTATCGAAAAGGTTCTCCAGTATTTTGAGAGTCGGATACCCCCATTTCCCGAAGAAGCGCCAGAGCGGCCGCCGTCCACATTGGTGCCGTTTTTGTGGTACTACGTGCGCGATTCTTGGGTGTGGCTGCTGGGCATGGCGTTGTTCTCAGCGATCATCTCATTACTCGAAGTAAGCTTATTCAGCT
Source organism: uncultured Granulosicoccus sp. (assembly GCA_937991945.1). GTDB lineage: Bacteria > Pseudomonadota > Gammaproteobacteria > Granulosicoccales > Granulosicoccaceae > Granulosicoccus. The sequence goes on along the minus strand of CALKLO010000025.1, from coordinate 127,866 downwards.
TTTTAGGTAATTTGGTGGACTGGCTGGGTAATCGAGAGCCCGGTGCTCTTTTGGAGCAAGAATCCTCTCAGCTGATTTGGATGTCGTTGGTTGTGCTGTTGTTCTTACCGTTGGCCGGATTCATCCAGTCCTTGTTATTGCACCAAACTGTCATCGGCAGTTTTGTTATGACAATTCGCTGGAAAGCGCATCGTTGGATGCTCGGACAGAGCTACGCATTTTATCAAGATGAATTTGCAGGTCGTGTCGCGACAAAGGTTATGCAAACGTCGTTGGCTATCCGCGACGCCGTACTTAAGGTGCTCGATGTACTGGTATATGTTGCCGTGTATTTTGTCGGCTCAATGGTATTGGTTTCCTCGTTTAGTATCTGGATGATGCTGCCGTTTGCGGCGTGGTTGATCCTCTATTTCTTGATGCTGAATTATTTCTTACCGCGTCTAAAGAAAATTTCCCGACAGCAAGCGGATGCTCGCTCGGAAATGACTGGCAGAGTGGTAGACAGCTACACCAATATCATGACGGTTAAATTGTTTGCACATGCTGGGCACGAAGCAGAATATGCGCGCAATAGCATGAACCGATTTCTCGGTACGGTTTATCCGCAGTTTCGTTGGGTGACCGGTTTGAATGTCACCTTGGATATCATAAACGCGTTGTTATTGTTTTCTGTAGCGGCCGTTGGAATATGGTTGTGGAATACAGGTCAGGCAGGCGTTGGTGCTTTAGCCGTGAGTGTTGGGCTGGTGCTGCGTTTACAAGGCATGTCCCATTGGATTATGTGGGAGTTATCCGGCCTATTTGAAAGTATTGGTATTATTTACGATGGCATGGCGATGCTCTCCACTAAGCAAGATATCGTCGATAAACCGGATGCAAAGCAGCTAGATGTGCCTAAAGGGGCGATTACCTTTGACAACGTTCGCTTTCATTATGGTCGCGAAACAGGCGCCATTGATTGCCTCGCACTGGAAATAAAAGGCGGGGAAAAAATAGGCTTGGTAGGGCGATCCGGTGCTGGGAAAACCACCTTAACCAATCTGCTACTACGGCTTTACGAGGTAGAAGACGGTCGCATACTGATTGACGGTATGGATGTACGAGACGTTAAACAAGAAAGCTTGCGCGAGCACATTGGTGTCGTAACCCAAGACACGTCTCTGCTGCATCGCACGGTGTTCGAAAACATTTCCTACGGTCGTCGAGATGCCACCATGGAAGAGGTGGTATCGGCTGCGAAAAGAGCCAATGCGCACGAATTCATCCAGTCATTGGAAGACACCGCAGGGCGGGGTGGTTATGACGCACACGTGGGTGAACGTGGTGTAAAGCTATCGGGTGGTCAGCGTCAGCGATTAGCCATAGCTCGTATGTTTTTGAAAGATGCACCCATACTGGTATTAGATGAAGCGACATCTGCTCTAGATAGCGAGGTGGAAGCCGCGATTCAAGAAAACCTGAGTGCCTTGATGGAAGGTAAGACGGTTATAGCTATAGCGCATCGCCTATCCACTATTGCGGCAATGGATCGGCTACTTGTTATGGATGCGGGTAGCGTTATTGAGCAAGGTACTCATGTTGAGCTGTCTTCTGGGCAGGGCTTGTACGCTCAGCTTTGGGCTAGACAGTCTGGTGGCTTTTTAACCTCATAAGGTAGTGGAGAACGAAGGGGGGGCTGTTACGTTCCCTTTTGTTTAGCAACCCAAGCGACGTGCTTACTCACCAGTGGGTCTGAGGCCAAAGCCGCCTGTGTATTGAGGCGGCTGCCAAGCTCCATTTCGCTGTAGAGCTTGTGCACACCTTTGTGGCATCGGTTGCACAGCAAAATTCCCTGGTTTAACTCGTCGCGTGTATAGGTTTTTACGAACCGGCGACGCTTGTGTAATTTACGCGGAATAAGATGATGAAAGGTGAGGTGTGTTTCGCGTTGACACAAAACACAACAGCCGAATTTTAGTCGTCCACTCACCGTTATTTCAGTATCAGTAACTCTGTAGATCGGGTTGTAGCAGCAGCGCAATAAGACCTGTCCAACCGGTTTGATGGCTGGCTCCCAAGCCTTCGCCAGTGTCGCCGTTGAAGTATTCGAAAAACTGATGCATGCCTTCGTTGCTGCTACTCAACAAATCAGGGTTCTCCCCACACCAAGCTCGTTTTTCGTTTTCGTTCAGTTCGAAAAGGCGTACCAATCGTGTTGAAATTTCTTGAGCAACTTCCTCTAATGTCATGAACTGTCCTGAGCCGGTTGGGCATTCAACGGTAAATTCTGCTCCGTAAAAACCGTGATACCGCTTTAGTGATTCTATTAGCAAGTAATTGATGGGAAACCAGATAGGTCCGCGCCAGTTTGAATTACCACCAAACATATCGGTTTCACCTTCGCCCGGTTCATATCCGATGCTCAACGTTTTTCCACTATCGGTTGTATAGGTATACGGGTTTTCTTCGTGGAATTTAGACAAGGAGCGAACGCCGTAGTCTGATAAAAATTCGTTTTCGTCCAGCAGGTATGAGAGCACTCTACGCAGACGCTTTTCAGTTAAAAAAGATAACAAATGCCGATTGTTTTCGCCTTTGGTTTGAACACTGGCCATGCGGTTCAACACCTCTGGCGTTTGATCAATATGCCAACTCATGCGTCGAGCAAAGTTGGGGAACTCTTGATATACGGCATCATCGATAGTGGTGGCTGCAATCATTGGCATAAGACCAACCAGAGAACGAACCTTGATCGGTGAGCTTCGACCGTCAGGTAAATCTAATCGGTCGTAGAAGAAACCATCAGTTTCATCCCACAGCCCATCGGTTTTTTCATCACCGTTGATGGCATGCGCTATTCGCAAGTAGTGCTCAAAGAATTTGCTGGCGATATCTTCATAGGAAGGATTAGTGCGAGCCAACTCCAACGCGATATGAAGCATGCAAGCCGAGAAAAATCCCATCCAAGCGGTACCATCAGATTGATGCAATGTGCCACCTGTAGGGGGCTCTTCGGAGCGATCAAACAGACTGATATTGTCCAGGCCTAGAAAACCGCCTTCGAAAATATCGTTGCCATGGGTGTCTTTACGATTGACCCACCAGGTAAAGTTCAGCAGTAGTTTATGGAAAACACTTTCTAAAAATGCGCTGTCCCCGACGCCTTTACGCTTTTTCTCCATGGTGTAGACGTTCCATGTTGCCCAAGCATGGACAGGAGGATTCACATCGCCATACGACCATTCATAGGCTGGCAGCTGACCATTGGGGTGCATGTACCACTCGCGGGTTATGAGTAACAATTGCCGCTTAGCGTAATCCGAGTCAACAGTGGCCAATGGCAGGCAGTGAAACGCTGTATCCCAAACTGCGTACCAAGGGTATTCCCATTTATCTGGCATAGACATGACATCAAAATTATTCATGTGATGCCATTGATTGTTGCGCGTGTCGTGCCGTTGGACTGCTTGCGCTGGGTCGCCATCAAGCCATTGGTGCACATTGTAGTAATACAGCTGCTTAGAAAAAAGCATACCGGCCAAGGCTTGTCGTTGTATTGCGCGGTGTTCAACGGAGGCCGATGGTGACTGTAGTTGCTGGTAGAAATAATCAGCGTCAGCTTGGCGCCGAGCCATGATGGGTTTGAATCCAACAAATGGCTTATTCTTAGTGCTCTTGCACAATCGAAGCTGAATACACTTCGTTGCATTGCCTTTTATTTTAAGCGCGTAGTGAAGCGCCGCTTTAGTACCCGTTAATGCAGGATTTACAGCGTCTTTTTCATCGTTCACGATATAACGATGAAATGCATCTTTGACATAAGGTGATGCATTGTCGGTGCCGAACAACAGTTCATTGTTTGTCTCGTTCTCTGTCATCAATGTTTCTGGCAGGCCCTGCCAGTACAAGTGATAGTTGCCTAGTTGTTCGTGTTCGATGTTCAGCGATGAATCTTCATCGACGCTTATGCTCGGACGTTGCGATACATTGCCCTGTGGGCCGGATTCATAGCCCCAACTCCATGTATTCCTAAACCACACCTGAGGTAATACAGAAAGGCTTGCAGTCTCATTTGAGCGGTTGTGTATATCAATACGAATGAGCAGGTCGTCTTCGTCGGCTTTCGCGTACGTGACCGTGATGTCGAAAAAACGGTTGTCATTAAAAATGCCCGTATCACTGATTTCGAATTCTGGGTCTTTGTAGCCTCGGGCGGCGTTCTCGTTAACCAGTGCTTCATATGGGAAGGCTGCATGCGGATAACGATAACGCATGCTCGCGTGGCTGTGAGTGGGTGTGCTGTCTAGGTACCAGTAGAGCTCTTTGACATCCTCGCCATGGTTGCCTTCAGGGCCGGATAAACCAAACAGTCTTTCTTTTAGGAAGGGGTCTTGGCCATTCCAAAGCCCAAGGCTAAAACACAGAAATTGGTTTCTATCGCAGAAGCCTGCCAACCCGTCTTCATTCCAGCGAAATGTACGGCTTCGAGCTTGCTCGTGAGGAAAGTACTCCCACGCATTGCCATCACTGCTGTAATCTTCTCGCACAGTGCCCCAAGCTCTCTCTGCCAGATAGGGGCCCCAATGCTTCCAATTTGCACCGAGTCGCGCATGAGCATTGAGTCGTCTTTGTTCGGCGCCTGTTGCTGATTTAGGATTTGTCATGCTTTTTTGGTCTTTAGGATATTCATAGTGTATCAATCACTGACCCGCGACACACTGCCCACTGCCGTGACCCAGCTATGTGCAGACAATGTATTGATGCGGAGCCTAGTTGACGAGTTTGGACCACCGCCGCTGTGGCAAAGGACTCAATCGCTGGAAACACTTGTTCATATTGTGCTTGAACAGAAAGTCTCTCTTGCTAGCGCTAATGCGGTGATGCAGCGTACCAAGAAGTTGTGCCCCTCGTTCACGGCTCAGAAATTTCTACTCCTACCTGAAGAGGGGTTACGCGATGCGGGTTTGAGTGAGCGAAAAGTGTCTTACTGTCGCTCGATTGCAACGGCTATGGTCGAAGGAGATCTAAACTTAGCCGCATTGCGCAAGTGCTCGAATGAAGAGGTTATGGAAAAGCTGATTCGTATTCGCGGTATCGGGCCCTGGACGGCGGGTGTTTACTTACTGATGGCTATGCGACGCACCAATGCTTGGGCAAGTGGTGACAGAGCATTGGTGGTCAGTTACGCACAATGCACCTCAACCGATGTGATTCCCACGTATGCGCAGCTAGATGAAATAGCGCTGCAGTGGCAACCCTTTAGAGCGGTAGCAGCACGCGTTCTTTGGCATGCGTACTTGAGTCGTCAAGCTAAATGAGCAGCGACTCAGCGGTTTTGACAGAGCCCTCTTGTGATCGCACCGAGTGGCTCGCTATTACGCTGCTGTACTTAGCGGGTTGCACAACGGCGCTGCACATCGGCAAAATTCCTGTGGCCATCCCGCTCATTCGAGAGCAATGGCAGCTGAGTTTGACGCAAACGGGTCTTATTGTTTCGTTGTATTCAATTCTTATCGCCATAAGCGGTCTATTGCTGGGGCTGTTAATTAGGCGGCTAGGGTACATACCGTTCGCTGTTATTGGTGTGGGAACGGTGGGTGTCGGCGGTATTCTAGGGTCTTTCGCACAAGGGTTGCCGTTGCTTCTGGTCGGGCGATCAATTGAGGGGCTAGGCTGGATCATTTCAGTCATTGTGCTCCCCTCCATAATTTCATCATTAAGCGCCCCAAAAGATCGGTCTCTTGTCATGGCATTTTGGGCGTCTTTTTTACCGGTGGGAGCCGGTTTTATGTTGCTGCTCGCACCTGCGCTCCAAGCATATGGCGGTTGGCAGTTGTCGTGGTGGGTCGCAAGCGTTGTATCAATTGCGGCGGCGGTATCTGTTTTTGCAGTGACTGCTCGTCATCGAGTACGGCTTGCGCATTTGGCGCGAGTGAAGCAGGTCGGTAACTTCGACGACTTAAAAAAGCCATTGGTGTGGTTGCTTAGCGGGTGCTTTTTTATCTATTCGTTCAGTTACATTCCATTGATTTCTTATTTTCCTTTGTTGTTGGTTGAGACCACAGATATTTCATTAACGGTAGTTAGCACCATCACGGCATTGGTGCTGATATGCAATGCACTTGGGAGCATCATGGTGGGTGTGTTGTCTCGCAGAGGAGTCGACTTTTCGTCTATGTTGATTGCAGGGATGTTGGGAGGAGGTGTTTGCGCACTGCTTGTTTTTTCACCCCTATCTTCAACAGCCGTCAGAATTACTGCGGCGTTTATGTTTTCCACGTTGGGTGGAATGGTGCCTGGAGTTCTGTTCTCAACCATGCCCAAAACGGCTAGTCATCCGTCGTCCGTTGGACTCGTCATTGGCCTAATGATGCAGATGTCAGGTGTTGGGATGTTCCTGGGTGGTGTGCTGGTGCCCGGTGTGGTCGATTACTTTAATGCATGGACAGCTGCTGGCTTTTTGATTTTATTCAGTGCGAGCTGCGGCATTTTGATGGCCTGTTTAGCCGCTAAAAAGGCGCGCCAACTCTAGCGTTTATTGGCGAATGAGGTTGTAGGTAGCGTCACCGAAATGGGTATCGTTACAGTTAAATGCAATGTCGTTTATATCGTTTTCAATGGTTGCCGTGCAAGATCCAGGTACCTGTTTGTCTGCCACTTTGCTCACATACTCTACATCGATTTGTCGGCCGTTGATACGCCCTGTACCTGTTGTCACTACAGGCTTTTCGCCCTCGTTAATGAGGGCTCGACTGTAAACAAAACGAGCGCCAGCCTGAGCAATACGGGTAATCATGTTGGGCTGAAGGCGATCTGCCCAACGACCCTCTAATTGAAGCCGAGTGAAGCTAGGAAGCTCAACGGTATAGGTGTCGACAGAACCTGAATCGTACCAGTCTGAATTAAATAAAACACGAGTGCCGGAGGGGCTCATTGTGGCAATGGGTTCTCCTAAGGCGGCATTGTAGTTTGCGTTGTTAGCCTCGGTGCCAAAGGTTCGATGATGGGCAATTCGGCACATCTCAGGCGCATCAGTATTGTTAGCGTTGACTAAAAATATTTCTGAAAAATAGGTGGGAGCCGAGCTCTCTTTTGCAAAGTGTTCAAGTTCACCGTAGCCGATGTTAGACATCGCTGTCCAGTTAGAGGTTTGTTGTTGAACGGGAGATATCTTGGCACCGTTGGGGGCAAACGCGATACTGTCGGTTTTTACCGTACTTGCCGTTTCTAATTGAGTGTCTAAGGCAACCCCTTGGTACCAAAATCCGTTTCCATGGGGCATGGCTTGCGGTGCTTGATCAAGTGTCCACGCAGTATCGATACCGACGTCAAGCGTGTGAAATTCATCAGTGCTGTACTGATAAGAAATGACTATCGAAGAATCATTGTCTACGCCACATTGGAAGCCGAACAATTCGTCATCTATGGAGGGCTTAGAAAATAGACCACCATTGGCAGTGAAGCCGTGCGCGGCACAAACGGGTGCAAAGTCTGCGATTTGTTCTTGAGTGCCGGTAGCGATATCAAATCGTTGGAGCTGACCTGCGTGGTCTGCCTCGTCTGAGACATAGAAAACGGACAGGGGATTATGATGACTCCAGTAAAGCGTATCGCTTGCCGCAACACTGATACTAAGATCCCCCAGTTGTTGGTAATTACTACCATCCATTAATACGAACTTGGGGCGGGTGGCCTCATCATCGTAGCGCTGTAAAATTAACAAGCTTTCATCCGCATTCCATGCCTGAGCATCGTTACTCATGGGGCGATGAACTTGACCGTCGCGGCTGTCGCTGATTCTCCTATTTCGCGTGTTGAACGCAGGATCAAGATAGAGATTCATATACGGTGACTGGCCTATCGGTGGGACAGGTAAGGCATCTGTGTGGCTAATGAGTCCCTCACAATGATTGATAGCAGGTGGCTTGAGTTGTTCGTTTAGGTCGTCAACGTGTGCTTGCCAAAGCTCAGCAGACTCTACCCATTGCTCATCGGGTTCTGTAAAGGATTGCGCATGGCCTTGCACGCTGTGTAGGGACAGAGTCAAACTGCTCAGCACTAGCAATAGAGCAGGCTGCTTCCAACTAACATTTTCGTGCAGTGTAGATTGGCTGGCTACATTCGGTAGGGTACTGGGTGACATATGGCTGCGCCTAGGACGGGTTACGTCCGTGCTCTCAAGTTGAATCAAACAGGAAGAGGACTGACTTGCAGGCCTCTCCTAACTTGACTACTTACGCAGAAATGACGCCAATGTTGAGATTTTTCGCAGCTTGGCTTGCTGTTGTTGGCAGCGGTGTCGATACTTAGATGCTGGAGTTACCGATATGACGTTCAACATGATCACCAAATTTTCCGGCAGCCATAAAACCAACCACTCGTGCTGATCGAATTTCATCGCCGTCAGTGTTATAAAAAATGATGCCTGGAGGGCCGAAAAGCTCAAAGTGCTTTAGTAGTTCTTTGTCTAGGTCATCGTTAGCTGTGACATCCGCTTGAATGACAATTGCGTTTTCTAACAACGCTTGCACTCTATTATCAGTGAAGGTGAATGCTTCCATTTCCTTGCAGCTGATGCACCAGTCAGCATAAAAGTCGAGCATCACGGGTCGATTTTCTTGGCTGGCTTGAGCAACGATAGCGTTAAGCTGTGCAACGCTTTTCACCGGTGCAAAGGCCAGATGTTCGCTGGTTTCGACTTGCTCGCCACTATTGCCACTGCTGGCGATGCCGCGCAGTGGTGTGGTGTAGCTACCGCCGCCAGACAGAGCGCCTATTAGTAGAGCCAAACCGTACAACAACACAACAAGGCCAAAGCCTTTACCAAAGCGTTGCCATCCACTGCTCTCTTTAGTGAGGGTGTCGGTAGCGCCAAAATAGATACCACTAAACAGCGCTAGTACACCGAACAAAGCCATAGTGATTGTTGATGGGATAAAACGCGAGATCATGTAAATCGCCATGCCGAGCATGATGATACCGAATACATGTTTCACGGCATTCATCCACGCGCCAGCCTTGGGTACAAATTTGCCAGCCGAGGTTCCTATAAGCAATAGCGGTGCGCCCATGCCTAGACCGAGGGCGAATAACGCAGCGCCACCGATGAAAGCATCTCCGGTTTTGGCAATGTAAATCAAGGCACCGGCTAAGGGTGCGGTTATGCAAGGGCCGACGATAAGAGTGGAAATAAATCCCATCGCGGCAACCCCGGACACTTGTCCACCACCTTGCTTGTTTGACCACTTTGTCAGCTTCTCTTGCATCCGAACAGGTATCTGCAATTCATAAAAACCAAACATAGACAGAGACAACACAACGAAGAGAGCTGCGATGACCGATAACACCCAAGGGTTTTGTAAAAAGGCCTGAACGTTATAGCCGGATAGGCCAACAATCACACCAACAATGGCATAAGTACTTGCCATCACCAGCACATAGACGAGCGACAACTGGAAAGCCCTTGCGGTGCTCATCTTGTCTCCTTGACCAACAATGAGACTAGAGAGAATAGGAATCATGGGCAGTACGCAAGGTGTGAACGCTAACAATATGCCAAACCCAAAGAAGGTTGCCACCGTGAGCCAAAGGCTGTTGCTTCCCAACATGTCGAAAAGTCGATCTTGTTCTGACTGATCAACCACTTCGCCAGTGCGTGTAGTAGCTGCAACCTGAATGGCTGATCCTGAGTTGCTATCGGTAGGCGATATAGTTGCGGCGATAACAGCTGGGCCAGCTTCAATAGAATCGAAGCTTAGCGGCAAGCTTGTTTGACTGGGTGGAAAGCAAACACCGATGTCAGCACAACCCTGATAATGAATAATGAGGTTCGCATTGGCTGGAACTGTATCAACGTTCTCGACGTTGATAGCAACGATAGCATTAGCGCTATCGCGGAACACTTTAACGTCGCCATAAAACTCGTCGTGCTGATCAACGCCTGGGTCGAGTTGCATAGCTCCCAGTGTTGCATTAGGGAAGTTTTCCAGCGAGAAAGAAAGCTTATGTCTGTATAGGTAGTAGCCTGGCTCGATGAACCAGCGAACACCAATCTGCTCTGACGTGGCGCTAGAGATTTGCGGAAGGTAGGCCAGCTCTGGTGGAAGCAATTCGTCTTGCGCGCTGCTTTCGCCAAAAATGTTTTTGTCGCCGGATTGTGCGCCGATAACAGGTGACGTCAGACCGCTCGAGCTTGGAGCAGCCGGCATCGTTAGCGCATTGCCTCCGATAATGGACTGAGCAATGGAGGTTTTGTTGGCCTGAGGTAAGTCGAATGGGAGTTCAACGGTTATAGGGGGGTAGCAAAGGCCGATATCAGCACAGCCTTGATACTTCACGGCTATGACACCGCCGCTGATAGCGGACAACGTGGAGTAGGGAACAACAAAGCTCACTTCGTCTCGATAGATGGCCATCTCACCGAAAAAGTCATCTGTGAGGGTTTTGGCTTCTGGGAACTTGACGCTACCCAAGTTCATCGAGGCATCGGCCACGATTGAGGACAAGCTGGACACATGCTCAACGGATTTGATGCTGAAGGAGGTTTTATCTCGATACAGGTAGTAGCCATCTTCTATCTGAAAGCTAACGGTTATAGCTTCAGCACTGGTATCCGTGACACTGGGTATATAGGCGACCTCGGGTGCAAGAGGCTCTGGGTTGCCACCGAGTAGATTGCCAATGGCAGGAGACTGCGCAGCAACAAACGTAATGAGTAGAAGAGCAGCGGCGCATGTCGCGACCACCCATCGGCTCACTCGTTGATTGGGAAAATCTCTTTGTTGCATGATTGAATCTAAAATTGAGGTCGTTGTCGACCGCTAGGTTGATACACTAGACCTTAGCGGCACGCCATGGTCTTTTGCATTGTAATAGATACTGTTATTAGCAATCCTTCCGCCAATATATAAAGCCTGAAGTAAAGCCTTGCGCCCGTGAGACTCAAGTCTGAGCTTTAGGTTCCTGTAATTCCACCGGAGTATGTAATGCCGTTTGCACTCATTCTGTTTATCGCGATGCCGATTGTGGAAATCGCCGTCCTGCTGAGGGTTGGTGACGCGCTGGGCTGGTTTCCTACCCTAGGCATCGTTGTTCTCACAGCCGTGCTGGGAGCCGCAATGTTGCGTCAGCAGGGCCTAGCCACACTCAACAAAGCCCGCCAGAGAATGGGTTCAGGTGAAATGCCCGCGCAGCAATTGCTGGAAGCGCTCTTCCTCATGATTGGCGGAGTGTTACTTCTTACGCCAGGTTTTGTTACTGATGCGTTTGGTTTTGCGTGTTTGTTGCCATGGTCTCGCCAATGGTTGGCAAAAAGAATCGCGGCGAAATCCGTCATTGGTATGGCTGGAATGGGAGGGTCCGGCCACCGGGGGGCCGGCCATCCGGGGTCTGGCCACGCAGGCTCCAGCCAACCAGGATTCGGCCACCCAGGCGTTACTCAGCCAGGACCTCGTGGGTCAACAGGAACCACTGTGGGCTCTGGCGCTACGCAAGGAGCTGAGAATTCTGGCAGCTCAGCTTCGGCCTATATCCCAGAATCTGGGGGTCGGCCGCAGGTCAATAAAGCCCCAAAAAGACCCGATGGGGATGTTATCGATGCCGAATTCCGCCATATTGACGATTAGACGTAAAATTTGTTCGTCCCGAGACTTGATATTGCTGGAAGCGACATTAGAATTGGCACTCGTCGAGGGTGAGTGCTAACAGCCCTTGAAGTTGTTTCCCTAATAATTGAATTTTATCGGAGTCGTATTGGTATGAACATTCGTCCGTTGCATGACCGCGTGGTCGTCAAGCGCATGGAAGAAGAGCGCACGAGTGCCGGTGGCATTGTGATCCCTGACTCAGCTACTGAAAAGCCAGTCCGTGGAGAAGTTCTTTCAGTGGGTAAAGGTAAGATCGCTGAAAACGGTGACGTACGCCCTCTAGATGTAAAAGTGGGTGATCAAGTGCTATTCGGTAAATATTCCGGCACTGAAATCAAGATTGACGGTGAAGAAGTTCTGGTAATGCGCGAAGACGACATCATGGGTGTTTTCGAAGCGTAACTGGTTTCCAACCAGTATCTGGCCCTTGGGTCAGTGATCAGTCTTAACCGTTTTGGTCGGCAGTCGAGTTCTCAACTCCTGAAGGCTATTTTTCAACAATTTATGAGGATTGCATTTCGATGAGTGCTAAAGAAGTCCGTTTTTCTGATTCAGCTCGTCAGCGCATGCTTAAAGGCGTGGACGTGCTGGCTAATGCTGTAAAAGTAACCTTGGGTCCCAAGGGCCGCAACGTTGTTCTGGACAAGTCGTTCGGCGCACCTACCGTCACTAAAGATGGTGTTTCAGTTGCAAAAGAAATCGAACTAGAAGATAAGTTCGAAAACATGGGCGCACAGATGGTTAAAGAGGTTGCTTCGCAAACTTCTGATATCGCTGGTGACGGAACTACAACAGCTACTGTTTTGGCTCAAAGCATCGTTCGCGAAGGCTTGAAGTCAGTTGCTGCTGGCATGAACCCTATGGATCTTAAGCGCGGTATCGACAAAGCTGTTATTGCAGCGACTGCCGAACTCGTAGCTATGTCTACTCCATGTAACGACGAAAAATCTGTTGCTCAGGTTGGTTCAATCTCAGCTAACAGCGACGAGTCAATCGGCAACATCATTGCTGAAGCAATGGCAAAAGTCGGTAAAGAAGGCGTTATCACTGTTGAAGAAGGCAAGTCACTAGACAACGAGCTAGATGTTGTTGAAGGCATGCAGTTCGACCGTGGTTACTTGTCTCCTTACTTCGTCAACAACCAAGACGCAATGGCTGCTGAACTTGAAGAGCCATACGTACTGTTGTTTGACAAGAAAATTGGCAACATCCGTGACCTACTACCAGCCCTAGAAGCTGTAGCTAAGTCTGGCAAGCCTCTTTTGATCATTGCAGAAGACGTAGAAGGCGAAGCTCTAGCAACTTTGGTTGTTAACAGCATGCGCGGAATCATCAAGACTTGTGCTGTTAAGGCTCCTGGCTTTGGTGATCGTCGTAAAGCAATGCTTCAAGACATCGCTATTCTAACTGGTGGCCAGGTAATTTCTGAGGAAGTTGGCCTGTCACTAGACAAAATCACTCTTGAAGACTTAGGAACTGCTAAGCGCGTTACTGTCGACAAAGACAACACAATCATTGTTGATGGTGCTGGTTCTTCTGATGACATCAATGCTCGTGTTGAGCAGATTCGCACTCAGATCGAGCAAGCGACTTCTGACTACGACAAAGAAAAGCTACAAGAGCGAGTTGCTAAGCTTGCCGGTGGTGTTGCAGTAATCAAAGTTGGTGCGGCTACTGAAGTCGAAATGAAAGAAAAGAAAGACCGTGTTGACGATGCACTGCATGCAACTCGTGCTGCTGTTGAAGAAGGCATTGTTCCTGGCGGTGGTACTGCACTGGTTCGCGCTATCGTAGCTGTTGAAAAGCTTAAAGGCGATAACCACGAGCAAGATATCGGTATCAGCATTCTTAAGCGTGCAATGGAAGAGCCTCTTCGCCAGATCGTTGCAAATGCGGGCGGAGAGCCTTCAGTTGTTGTTGCGAAGGTTCGTGACGGATCAGGTAACTTCGGTTACAACGCTGCTAACGGCGAATACGGTGACATGGTTGAGCTGGGTATCCTTGATCCAACTAAAGTAACTCGTTATGCGCTTCAGAACGCAGCTTCTGTTGCTGGTCTTATGATCACAACTGAGTGCATGATCGCTGATCTGCCGCAAGAAGGCGGAGCTGCAGGCGGCGGTATGCCTGACATGGGCGGAATGGGTGGAATGGGCGGCATGATGTAATTTGATACCTACTTTAGGTGTTGAACATTATGTGAGCTAACCCTCATTAGTAGTACCGAAACCCCCGCCTAGAGCGGGGGTTTCGCGTTTTAGGAGAGGGCAAAATGATCCTTAAGGGCAGACGAGTTATGCCGATACCACTGGAGCATGGCGGGAAACTTTCTCGCTCGTCTGGAATTCTTAATAGGACCGGATTTTTTGGATCTCCGTAGAGAACTAACAGAGGTATATCGCTCAAAGACAGCTCGTAGGTTGGCTGGCTCTGTGGCTTTGGTTCTATTCACTATTCAGTGGATTGTGTTTCTGGGCGGGTTACACAATGACTACGACGATCTAATTCAGCTACACATCACCAGTGAGCAGGTTAGAGTGACTGAGAGGATTCACTCGTCTAACCAAGACTATCAAAGCTTGCCGCAACAACTCTTTGATGAGTCTCTAGTCGGTATCGCCCTCATCAGTGGTTCTGACAAATTGCTATTACAAGCAGGGGACACAGGCGGTTTTTCCCATGGTCAGCGTCAACTGACAAGTGCCAACTTGGTGATCAGGTCTCAGTGGTTAGTCCAAACTCCTGCAGAGACGTTAACTGCCATAGCGTTCATCGATTCAACATCTGATGTTATGGCAATCGCTAGAAGCGCCTTGCAATTATTTATATTGGCTTTAGTTACCAGCTTCATCATTGCTGCCGTTGCTATGACGGGTGCATTCAAATTCTTCATTCATCCAATGGAGTGTTTGATTGAGGCGCTGCGTAAGAGTCGTGAAGAGAGTAATGGGCGTGCGCCTCAGCTCATCGAAATACCCTCAAGGATTGATTTAAAACCATTAGCGGTTGAGATCAATAACCTCATAGAAGGTCAAAGGAAGTCAGAGCGACAGGTGAAGGTTAAACAGCAATATCTTGAGTTTGCTGCACACCATGATCCTTTGACGCATTTGCCTAATCGTTTGATGTTCGAAGATTCGTTAAAGAAAATTGTTCATTCAGCTACTGCCGATGAACGCCAATTCTCTGTATTCCTAATTGATCTGGATAGCTTTAAGTTCTTCAACGATCAGTACGGCCACCTAATTGGCGATAAAATGGTAGTTGAAGTGTCGAATAGGCTTCGAACACAAATCTCAGATGTCGATTTAATTGCGCGTCTTGATGGTGATGAATTTGTCGTGCTGCAGCAAGATGTGAATGAAATAGACTCAATAGAAAAAGTCGCTGAGCGAATAATGAAAGTCATTGCAGAGCCGTATGAGTATCGCGGCTTTACCTTGAAGACAGCCGTGTCAATTGGTGTTTCTCGTTTTCCAGATGATGTTCTAATTAGTCAAGAAGAGGACTTGTTGGGCGAGGAGATTGTCAACAATGCAGCAGTGGCACTTCAAGAGGCGAAAACACAAGGCAAGGCAAGGTATCAGTTGTTTACCGAAAAAATGCGTAGCAACCTGACTCAGCGTATTCGCTTGGAAGCAGACCTTAAAATCGCATTAGAGCAGGGGCAGTTTGAGGTTTTTTATCAGCCAAAAATAAATATTCATACAAAACAAGTAGCAGGTGCCGAAGCATTGGTACGTTGGAATCATCCGACACAAGGTTTTATATCGCCTGAGGACTTTGTTCCCGTGGCTGAGGAAACCGGTCTGATTATAGAGCTCGGTGAGTGGATACTGCGCAGTGCTTGTTTCAAGATGCGTGAGCTTCAACAGCAGGGCTACACGGGCATCAATGTCGCAGTCAATATATCTGCTGTGCAATTTACTGATGGTAACCTGTTGCCTATGGTGCGTAAGGCGCTTAGCGATACGCAACTTCCTCCTGAGCTTCTCGAGTTAGAGATCACCGAAAGTGCAGTCATGCATGATCCTGCGGAGGTAATTCGTTCTCTTCATCAATTAAGCGAGTACGGAATGAAGCTTGCCATTGATGACTTTGGTACAGGTTATTCGTCGTTAGCGTATTTAAAGCAGTTTCCGGTCGACACGCTAAAGATAGACAAAGCTTTTATTACCGACGTCTCTAGCGACAACGATGACGTTGCAATCGTTGAGGCGGTGTTGGGCTTAGGCAAGCACTTCAACATGAAGGTGGTTGCAGAAGGCATTGAGGATGAAGATCAGCTCAATTTTCTGAAATCTTCGGGGTGTGATGTTGCGCAGGGGTACTTCATCAGTAAACCATTGAACTCAGATCAATACTCTCAGTGGCTCAAGCGCTGGCCTTACGGGGCAGAGGGTGGCACGGGTGAGAAAGTAGTTAACATCCCTGAACTGCGAACGGGTACAGACGGATAGTCGCTACCGGCTGATTGCTGTCAGCGTTAAGGTATGCTGCACACTAAGCTTCTAGTGCAGGATGGTTAGCGATGGCAAAGGTGGTAGACGAACGATGTGGGTGGTGCCAGGGTAGCGAACTCTATAAGCATTATCACGACACCGAGTGGGGGCAACCTAACTTCGACTCCCAGCACTTGTTTGAAATGATTAACCTTGAAGGCGCACAGGCGGGTTTGAGTTGGATTACTATTCTCAATAAGCGTGAGGGCTACCGCAAATTGTTTTCAAATTTCTCCCCTGAAAAAGTAGCGCGGTATAGCGATGCAAAACTCGATAAGCTGGCAACTGATCCCGCTATTGTTCGGCACAAACAAAAAGTCTATGCGGTGCGTACCAACGCTCTAGCCTTAATCAAATTGCGGGATGCTGGGGAAGAATTTTCAGACTTTGTTTGGAAGTATGTCGAGCATTCACCCGTAGACAATGCTCGCCGCAAACTCACTGACGTGCCTGCGACCACCGAAACGTCAACACAGATGAGTAAGGACCTAAAACGCAAAGGGTTTTCCTTCGTTGGGCCGACTACCTGTTATGCCTTCATGCAGGCAGCCGGATTAGTTAACGATCACCTAATAAGTTGTCCGAGTTATAAGCCACTGAGTTAAGGGGTGCGCGGTTAGCGTTGGCGTCACACGCTATTGGCCGAATCGTTTACTCCCGCTGTTTAGCCATTGGAGTTCTTGCTCGGTGCTTTGGCGGCCAAGTACGTTGTTGCGATGAGGGTAGCGACCAAAATTTTCGATAATGTCCCTGTGTTCCACAGCCGAGGCTAAAACACGCTCAGCGAATTCGGTGAATTCTTCCGGTGCGTCTTTTTTGAGTTGTTGGAAAAGAGCCACCGAGTGGAATTGAGATTCAACTGTTTCGTCGTGCTCAAAGGGCATGTAGCAGAACATGCGCTGTGTGAAAGGCAGCTGGGATGGATAGTCATGCTTCAGGGCGTGCTTGGCGACAGCTAGAGCGCGAGCATCCATCTCAAAGGCTTTGGCTGTGCCTCGATTAATATTGCGGTTCATTTGATCCAGCAAAATGATCAGCGCAAGCGCTCCTTCACGGTGGTCGAGCCAATGCTCCAATTCACCGTCAGCTGCCGAGCGCAAGGTGTCGCTAAATGTTGCCTTTAAGTGCTCGTCGAGCTTCTTGCCGCCTCTGAACCATCGTTTCAGTTGCGGCAGGTCCATGCGCCCCGTCTGTTCATCTTCGAACCATGCCTGTAAGACGTCGTGAGGCTCTAACACAGCACTTATTTCTTCTATATCGTCGGACGTCATGTAGATCCTGTGTTTTAACGAATGCGCCCCAGCTTAACAACACACGATGTCAACGATACCGTTTGGGGGAGTTTAGTGCCATGCTCACGTGGGGCAGTTAGGCGCTGCAGGCTTGCCATTGGATGCATTACACGGCAGGTTTGGTGTCGCGATTTCCTCAATGAGTGGGGTCTGGAGCGCGAAAACGTTTCCATCAAGTCATCGGATCAGCTCGGGTCACAATTTCTATTCTCGGGCTGTGGCCGGTGCTTTGATATACTCTCGCCCATCTTGTCATTCTTTCTTGTATTAATCGGAGACTTATACCGTTATGGCTACTGCAAATGCCGATCAGTCATTAAATCCAGCTGGCACCTTGCTGGATCAGTTGTTACCGGCAACCGATGCTGGCAGTTCTAAATGGGTCCGTAATATTGCGGCGGTTGTCACGGGAAGCCTCTTGCTGACCCTCTCAGCCAAAGCCTCCATCCCTTTTTTCCCAGTTCCCATGACGCTACAAACGCTGGTAGTTCTGGCGTTGGGTATGGTTTTAGGTCCTCGTTTAGGCGCGGCAGCCGTGATTGCGTATCTGGCTCAAGGTGCCATGGGTTTACCTGTATTTGCGGGCACTCCTGAAAAAGGCATTGGCATGGCCTACATGCTGGGCACGACAGGCGGCTATTTGTTGGGATTTGTCGTAGCCGCTTTTGCCACAGGTATTCTAGCTGAGCGTCGCTGGGATCGATCAGTGATGACAACCATCGCAGCTATGGTTATCGGTAATGCGATCATCTATGCGTTCGGTTTACTTTGGTTGGGAAGCATCGTTGGTTGGGATAAGCCTGTATTGGCGTGGGGCATGACACCTTTCCTACTCGGTGATCTAGCTAAAATTCTTATTGCGGCGGCGGTAATGCCAACTCTTTGGAAATTATTTAAGTGATATACAGAACTTTGGTGGTAGCTATAGGCGTAGCGATGAGCACCGCCTGTGCGGCTGGTGGACTCAAGCTAGACGATCTCAAAGATGCGGCGAAGGCAGCGGTTGAGAGCAGCGTTAGTGGTGATGCCGTCAGTGCTTTGAGTACAGATGAAATTACCCGCGGTCTGAAAGAGGCGCTAACAACAGGCTCCAATGCCGTTGTTAGCCAGCTGGGTGCTGCAAACGGTTTTAGTGGTGATCCAGCCATCCGCATCCCTTTGCCTAAGTCGCTAGTGAAAGCGCGTGATTTGGCCAAGAAAGTCGGACTCGAAAGCTCTTTCGATGACTTAGAACTTAAGCTAAACGAAGCGGCTGAAGAGGCAACTCCGAAGGCTCGTGCGCTGTTTGTCAACGCTATTCAAGATATGAGTGTTGACGATGCTAAGGGCATCTTGCAAGGGCCTGACGATGCAGCTACTGAATACTTCAGAGGTAAAACAGGTACTGAGCTGCAATCTC
The DNA here is from genome assembly GCA_937991945.1 of uncultured Granulosicoccus sp. Lineage (GTDB taxonomy): Bacteria > Pseudomonadota > Gammaproteobacteria > Granulosicoccales > Granulosicoccaceae > Granulosicoccus. The sequence goes on along the minus strand of CALKLO010000025.1, from coordinate 109,049 downwards.
AAATGCGGCCAATTATCGACAGTGCGTTGGCGAACGTTGGGGCGGTTTCATCGTTCAATAGCTTGTTGAGCAAATACAATGCAATCCCATTTGCCCCTAAGGTCGATGCCGACCTCACAAGCCACGTGGTAGAAGAAGGTTCTAACGGAATTTTCTACTACCTGGCTGAAGAGGAAAAGGCGATTCGCGAGAACCCCATCAAGCGTACAAGCGAAATTCTGCAGCGCGTTTTCGGTAGTGGTAGTTAATTTATGAATCCTCCTGATCTATCTGATAGGCACTCTTTTGATCGTGACGAACTTATCGCTTGTGGTAACGGTGAACTTTTTGGTGAGGGCAATGCTCGCCTACCGTTACCCAACATGCTTATGTTCGATCGTATTACGAGCATAACGGCTGATGGTGGGGCTGCTGGCAAAGGTGAAGTTATCGCCGAGCTAGATATCAACCCTGATTTATGGTTTTTCGATTGCCACTTTCGCGGAGATCCCGTTATGCCTGGTTGTTTAGGGTTGGATTCCATGTGGCAGCTGATCGGCTTTTTCCTAGGCTGGAAAGGTAACCCTGGCCGAGGTCGGGCGTTGGGTTCCGGAGAGGTCAAATTTTTTGGTCAGGTATTACCTTCGGCTACGCGCGTTCGGTATGAAATATCCATGACTCGATTAATTGAACGAAAATTAGTAATGGGTATCGCTGATGCTCGCATGCTGGTCGATGACCGAGAAATTTATTCGGCTCGTGATCTGCGTGTTGGTCTGTTTACATCTACTGAAGATTTCTGACGAGTATTTATTATTATGCGTAGAGCGGTTATCACAGGCATCGGTATCAAGTCGTGCTTGGGAAATGATAAGGCATCGGTTACTGAATCTTTGCGGGAAGCAAGGTCTGGTATCACCACCCGAGAAATCTATAAAGAGATGGGCATGCGCAGCCACGTGGCGGCAGCACCTGACCTTGATCTGAAAGAATCCATAGACCGAAAGCAGTTTCGGTTCATGGGTGGTGCTGCAGCGTATGCGTACCTTGCTATGCAAGATGCAATCGAAGATGCTGGACTGACACCTGAAGAGGTTTCAAATATTCGCACTGGCATTATTGCCGGGTCAGGAGGCGGTTCTTCATTAAGTCAGGTTGATTCAGCCGATATCCTGCGCGCGCGCGGTATACGTCGAGTCGGTCCTTATCGTGTAACGCAAACTATGGGTAGTACCGTGTCTGCGTGTTTGGCTACGCCATTCAAAATCAAGGGCATTAACTACTCCATTTCATCCGCATGCTCCACCAGTGCGCATTGCATTGGCAATGCTCTAGAGCTCATTCAACTTGGCAAGCAAGATCGCGTATTTGCTGGTGGTGGTGAGGAAGAGCACTGGACATTAAGCTGCCTTTTCGACGCCATGGGTGCGTTGTCGACGCAATACAACGATACGCCAGAGATTGCTTCTCGAGCCTACGATGCTAATCGTGATGGCTTTGTTATCGCAGGTGGCGGCGGTATGGTCGTTGTCGAAGAGCTAGAAGTGGCGAAAGCACGTGGTGCGACTATTTATGCTGAAGTCGTCGGTTATGGCGCAACATCAGATGGTCATGACATGGTTGCCCCGTCGGGTGAAGGTGCTGCTCGATGCATGCAGCTGGCTAAGTCCACTGTCGATACGCCTATTGATTACATCAACGCGCACGGAACCAGCACGCCGGTTGGCGATATTGCTGAGCTAGGTGCTGTTAAGGCTGCCTTTGGCGAGGCGATTCCGCATATTGGGTCGACAAAATCGTTATCGGGCCATTCGTTGGGTGCTGCAGGTGTGCAAGAAGCCATTTACACGTTATTGATGCAGCAAGCAGGGTTCATCGCAGAATCCGCCCACATCACAGAGCTTGATGAAGCTGCTGCTGGCATGCCAATTGTGCGGGCGCGTATCGATAATCCGCAGATGGACACGGTTATGTCGAATAGTTTTGGATTTGGCGGCACAAATGCCTCACTGGTGTTTCGTAAAATCTAGTTTTTGACGATTAGTTCACGGGCTATTTTGTAAAGGGTTACCTACAAAAATCGGCAGATCAGCCGATAGGGTGAGTACCCCTTTATAAATGGTCCGTGACTAATGAAAGTGATGATTGTTGACGATTCCAAGTCCATGAGGATGATTGTGAAACGTACTCTGAAACAAGCAGGGTATGACAACATGGAATTTGAAGAGGCAGAAGACGGCACAGACGCTCTCGCGAAAATCGATGACTACATGCCGCACCTCGTATTGTGTGATTGGAATATGCCACTCATGAATGGCATCGATTTCCTTAAAGCCATCAGAGCAGCCGGTAACTCCGTTAAGTTTGGTTTCGTTACTACGGAATCAACGGCGGACATGCGAGCTGCCGCCAAAGAGGCTGGCGCACAATTTCTCGTGGCCAAACCATTCACGCCAGAGTCGTTTGAAAAAGCGCTACGGCCGGTAATAGGATAATCATGGCTTACAAAACACCAGATACCGCCGAACTAGTCTCTATGATGGATATGATGCTCGGGGCTGAAACAAAAGCTGCCGTAGCTGATTCCGTCGACGATTCCTCACACTCGCATACGGCAGAGTATGTGAATAGCGACGGTGAGTGCGTGGCAACATGTCGATGCACCTTGCCAACCGCAGCAGCATTGGGTTGTGCCTTATCGATGATTCCGCCAGGCGGAGCCGAAGGCATGGTTGAGGACAAGGCGCTGACTCAAATGGCTACGGAGAACCTCTACGAGGTAATGAATATCTTCTCCAGCCTGATGATGAGTGATAAATCATCCCACCTAAAGCTTACTGTTGTGAACGAAGGCAATGATGCATCACTGGGTGGTGAAGCGTTTGCTTTCACGATAGATTTGGGCAAATACGGCCCAGGCTACTTGCTATTTAACGTCGCTTAACACTGACGCTACGTTAAAAAGCGCTAGTAGACCAGCCAAGGCTCATCCAACGCTGCGCGTTGCTCGCGAAGCGATTGGATGTGCTCGTCCCAGAATCGAGCCTCTGCAAAAAACGGAAATGCCTGCTTAAAAGCGGGGTCTTTCCAGCGGCGGGCGATCCACGCGGCGTAGTGAATTATTCGCAGCGTTCGCAGTGGTTCGATTAAGGCTATTTCGGCCTCATCAAATTCTCTGAATTCGTTATAGCCGTCTAATAAGTCGGCCAGCCGCGCCTGAGCGTATTGCCGCTCCCCGGAGATGAACATCCAAAGATCTTGCATCGCAGGACCGGTTGCTGTGTCATCGAAATCCAATAAATGCGGCGTGTTATCGCTGCCCCATAGAATGTTACCCGGGTGAAAATCGCCGTGTAGCGACAACTCATGATAGCCAACTGCATCTAAGCAGTCGTGTACCTCTGGCAGGAGGTCGTCGATGACTGACTCATAGATATGCGCTTGCTCCGCCGGCAGTACGTTTGAGTCAAGTAAGTAGTCCGCGCAATCGTCACCCAGGCGAGTGGCATCGATGAAGGGTCTGTGCTCAAACGGGAAAGTGTCGGACACCAGATGAAGGCGGCCAATAGTGCGGCCGATAACGGCGAGTTGCTCGGGGTTGTCTAGCTCGGGTGGTCTTCCTCCAGCACGAGGAAAAAGACTAAATCGAAAAGGGCCTGAGCGATGGAGGGACTCACCATCGGCATTTTTTAGTGGCGTGATAACCGGTAGATCGCGTTCTACTAGTGCGTCGCAAAACGCGTGTTCCTCCAATATAGTTTCATCGCTCCATCGGGCAGGGCGATAAAATTTTGCAACGATGGTTTGGTTATCTTCAAGGCCGATAGAGTAGACCCTGTTTTCATAGCTATTGAGAGCGCTAACCCGCCCATCGGTCCGGAAGCCTGTGCTGTCGATGGCATCGAGGATCTGGTTGGGATCCAATGATTGAAATGCGGTTGTTGGATCTAGTGTGTCTATGTCAAGAGCTCGCTTATTGTCGATAAAAGTCGCCAATTGTCTGCAAATCTAGCCTATTTGATGCTATCTTTCGGGAATGCAGTCTTTAGCGCGATCAGTGCAGAGGGCGGCAATAAAACTAAGGCTGATGAGCGTTGTCTGCTGTTAGCCACGTAGTCTTACCGTGTTTATTTTTTGGAGAGTTTGAGTATGTCACAGGTGTTGGTGCTCAATGGCCCAAACCTTAATTTGCTAGGAACCCGCGAGCCCGAGAAATATGGCTCTTCGAGTTTGGCAGATATAGAGGCGACTCTGGCACAAGAGGCCGTTGAACTCGGTGTCAGCATCGCGTTCTACCAAAGCAACAGTGAAGGCGCCCTGATTGACCGCGTTCAAGCGGCCAAGAAGGAAGGCGTGCAAATAGTGATTTTGAACCCAGCAGGTTATAGCCATACCAGCGTTGCTCTTAGAGATGTTTTTCTTGGAGTCGCTATGCCGGTGATTGAAATCCATATCTCCAATATTTACGCGCGTGAAGCGTTTCGTCATCATTCATATTTTTCCGATATCGCGGTTGGCACACTGGCAGGCTTCGGCACTGCGGGTTACAGCATGGCTTTGACAGCCGCCAGCGCATTCGTGAAAAACCACTCGAACTAAATAAGGAATTTTTAATGGATATTCGCAAGATCAAAAAATTGATCGAATTGCTCGAAGACTCGGACGTCTCAGAAATAGAGATTGTTGAAGGCGAGGAGTCTGTCCGGATTGCTCGATCAACCGGCGTTACTTATGCCGCCCCAATGGCAGTAGCCCCAATGGCTGCCGCTGCGCCTACGGCCGCAGCTCCGGCTAGCGCACCATCAGCAGCTGACAACGAGACACTTATGCCGCCGGGTACTCTTATGGAGTCACCTATGGTTGGTACCTTTTACCGGTCTTCTTCGCCGACGACAAAGCCGTTTGCAGAAGTCGGGCAGAGCGTCAACAAAGGCGACACTATCTGCATTATTGAAGCGATGAAGATAATGAATCAGATCGAGGCGGAAATTAGCGGAACAATCCGGGCGATTCTCGTTGAAGATGGTCAGCCGGTAGAATTCGGCGAACCATTAATCGTCATTGACTAAGCGGGGGACTCGATATGGTTGCCCCACTAAAAAAAATACTGATCGCCAATCGCGGTGAAATTGCCTTGCGCATCATGCGATGCTGCAGAGACCTCGGTATTAAAACCGTTGCTGTATATTCTACGGCTGATCGGGACTTAAAGCACGTGCGTCTAGCTGATGAAGCGGTATGTATCGGTCCTCCGCCTTCTGCTAAAAGTTACCTGAACGTACCTGCGATTATTAGTGCCGCTGAAATTACGCGCGCAGATGCCATTCATCCGGGATACGGATTTTTGGCAGAAAACGCCGATTTTGCTGAGCGTGTTGAAACCAGTGGTTTTAAATTTATCGGACCCACGGCAGAAGTCATTCGTTTAATGGGCGATAAGGTTAGTGCTATTGCTGAAATGAAAGCGGCTGGAGTTCCTTGCGTACCTGGCAGTGATGGTCCATTGGGCGACGACATAACCGTTAACAAGAAACTGGCTAATGGCATTGGCTACCCGATCATCATAAAAGCTGCCGGTGGTGGTGGTGGACGCGGCATGCGAGTCGTGCGTTCAGATGATGATTTAGAAGAATCCATCGCAATGACTCAAAACGAAGCCGGTACGGCTTTCGGTAATCCCGTTGTTTATATGGAAAAATTTCTTGAAACGCCTCGGCATATAGAGTTTCAGGTTATTTGCGATGAGCACGGTAATGCTATTCACTTAGGTGAGCGTGATTGCTCCATGCAGCGCCGTCACCAAAAAGTAGTTGAAGAAGCGCCGGCTCCAGGAATTGATGAAGCGACACGTGCTGACATGGGCCAGCGCTGTGTTGATGCGTGTAAACGTCTAGGATATCGCGGCGCCGGAACGTTTGAGTTTCTTTACGAAAATGGCAATTTCTACTTTATTGAAATGAACACTCGTGTTCAGGTCGAACACCCTGTAACCGAAATGATTACGGGTATCGATATCATTAAAGAACAAATTTTTGCGGCTGAGGAGAGAGTTCTTCGTTGGAAGCAAAGTGATATTCGAATTAACGGCCATGCGTTTGAATGTCGCATTAACGCAGAAGATCCAGTCACGTTCATGCCATCACCCGGCACCATCAAGCAGTACCATGCAGCAGGTGGTCTTGGTGTGCGCGTAGAAACTCACATCTACAACGGCTACACCGTGCCACCACATTACGATTCAATGATCGCTAAGTTGGTAGTGTTTGGTAATACCCGCGAATCTGCATCTGCACGAATGCGCGGTGCATTGAGTGAGGTTTTCATTGATGGAATTAAGACCAACATCCCGTTGCACATGGATATTTTCAACGATCCATCGTTTCAGGAAGGTGGTACAAACATCCATTATTTAGAAAAGAAACTCGGACTGAGCTAACTTTGTGAGTGATGATTGGCTAGAAGTAGAGATACAAAGCAACCAAAAAGACGTTGAAGCGTTTGAAGAATGGTTGTTTGGTGCGGGCGCGCTATCCGTTACTTTGCGCGACAGCGAAGATGACGACGATATCGCCCATGCCGTCCTAGAGCCGGTTCCTGGCGAAGTACGGTTATGGAAAGAGGTCACATTGGTAGGCCTCTTTGCCCAAGATTCTATCCCTTCAGAGGTTCAGGACGCCTTATATCTGTCTGCAGCACTCAACGGCATATCAGTGCCTGTTCATCGGATGAGCAAGTTGGGGGATCGCGAGTGGGAGCGCGCCTGGATGGACAGCTTCCAGCCCATGCAGTTTGGTCAAAGTCTGTGGATTTGCCCAACACAGCAACCCGTGCCAGACCCAGAAGCGGTAACCATTCGATTAGACCCAGGTCTGGCCTTTGGTACAGGCACACACGCTACTACCGCGCAATGCCTTGCATGGATGGGAGACAAGACTACGAGCTCCCTCACTCCGTTCCAAGGGCTCAGCGTCATTGATTTTGGATGTGGTTCTGGAGTGCTGGCTATCGCCGCTCTCATGCTGGGTGCCAACGAAGCCTGGGCTGTTGATATCGACGAACAAGCCATTCTGGCCACCAAAACCAACGCAGAGCAAAACGGTGTATTGCCCAGTATTCATGTGGGGCAGCCAGAAATTCTCGATTCTCAGCAGGTTGATGTACTGATGGCGAACATATTGTTTAAGCCGTTAATGGCATTGGCCGATAATTTGGCTGGGTTTGTTAAGCCTGGCGGTGCATTGGTGTTATCGGGAATATTAGAAGAGCAGATGGAGCCATTGCGCTTGCGCTACAATAACAACTTCGAATTTGCTCCAAATCAGCTTCAAGATGGATGGGCATTGTTGACAGCCGTCCGACGCTGAAAAACGCATGGGAAAACCCGGAAAAATTCAGCGCTCAGGTAAACAAGGCTCTGCAGCGTCTGGCTTGCGGAACACCCGGGTACCCAGAGCCACGGAGGCGCGCAGTCAGCACAGTGGCGCGCGTGCAAATGAGGGTCTAACGCCTCAAACCTGCTGCTCCAATTGTCAGACGGTATTCGAAGTCTCGCTGGATCTACTATCGAGTTCCGATACGCGAGTCCGATGTGGAGAATGCCTCAGCGTATTCGATGCCTTAGCAAACTTACGCGATCTCAGCGACCAAGGCGATTTCAGCTTGTCTGATACTCAGGCAGCCATTTTGCACAATCTGACGGGTGCTACGCCTGCTTATGGCTCTAACAACCAAACCAACGCTCCAGATGCGCCACACGATGTTAGTTCGGCCTTACTAGCTGGTCTTGCTAACGATACGGGTTCACTGGATGTCACGTATTCTGACTTTGATCTGTTTTCAACAGATGCCGGGCTTCCAGACGTCCAGTTTCTAGACAATACCCGTGATACGCCTCGATTTCATTTTGATGATTTTTCCGACAACGATGACGAAACATTTAACGATACGTTGTTTGCACAAGATGTCACCGTAGATGCTCGCTCCACGATGCGAGGTCGTTCCAACCTTGGTTTGGGTGAGGGTATCGATATAGGTAACGATATCGGTTTCATCACGGACGATACTCAACTAGAGCCGTTAATATTTGAATATCAAGATCCAGAGCCGCCGGTAGCGGAAATTCCGTTCAAGCGTTCTGAGGCTCAGCAAAGCAAGGTCAATGACTCCTTTGATGAGGATTTGTCCAACTACGACCAAGCGGTTGATACTCGAACCTACACAGGCGTTGATCGCGACCTTGAGGTGCCTGCTGAGCCGGCCGCGTCGAATCCGTGGTTCATGCGAAGCTTTTTGTTTTTTATCGTATTGGTTCTCGCAGGCTCTCTCTACGCTTATCGTGAACGCACCCAATTGCTGAATAACAGTTATGTGCGTCCGGCACTTGAGTCAATGTGCGAGACCTTATCGTGTCAATTGCCGCCTCGTTACAATCTGAGTGCGCTAAGAGCGGTTGAGAGATCCGTCGTGTCCCACCCAACAATCGAGAGCGCCCTGGTCATACGGTTTGGTATTGTAAATGAGGCTAGTTTTGGCCAGCCTTATCCGGTTCTAGAGATTCGCCTAAGCGATATGGCAGGACGTTTAGTTGTTACTAATCGTTTTTTGCCTAGCGAGTATCAGAGAGGTTGGCAAGAGGGTGACGTGCTAGATGCACAAAAACGTTTGGACATTGGATTAGCTGTGCAAGATCCAGGTAATACCGCAATCTCATTTGAACTTGACTTCCATAAAGTCAAGTAGCTGCGCTAATAATATTCCTCTACTGCTGTAGCCCCATACGGTATTTTTAAAGTTTGATCTGTATTAGGATATACGGCCGCATTTGATTCCAAGCCGACATGATTGAGATAGGAGAACACGTTGTAAAAACCCCTGTGTTTCTCGCTCCAATGGCTGGCGTTACGGACCGACCCTTTAGAGATTTATGCGCTCGCGAAGGTGTCGGCTATGCGGCATCAGAGATGATTTCCAGCGACACCTTACTCTACGCTACGGCTAAAACTCGCCATCGTATTGTTCGTGCAAACAATGGCTTGCCGCATGCTGTTCAAATTGCAGGTGCAGAGCCTGCCGCAATGGCCGAAGCTGCGAGACTTAACGTTCAGCATGGCGCCCAGATCATCGATATCAATATGGGGTGCCCTGCAAAAAAGGTCTGTAATCGCATGGCAGGCTCCGCTCTACTAGCAGACCCTGCACAAGTGCGCGCAATCTTGCAGGCGGTTGTGGCAAGTGTAGATGTGCCGGTTACCCTAAAAATTCGAACAGGCCCAACGCCTGAGTCACGCAACGGTGTTGAGATTGCCAAGCTTGCTCAAAGTGAGGGAATTGCCTGTTTAGCGGTCCACGGTCGGACTCGCAGTGATCGATTTAAAGGCAATGCTGAATACGACACCATTGCAGCTATTGTCGATGCCGTTGATATTCCGGTTATTGCTAATGGCGATATTCACACGGGTGAAGATGCATTGGCGGTCTTGTCGCGTACTGGAGCAGCGGGGGTCATGATAGGCCGTGCAGCTCAGGGTAATCCGTGGGTTTTTAGAGAGGTAAACGCGGCTCTCAATGGACAAGTCATTCCTAGTCGCCCTAGAAACGAAGAAATAGGCCAAGCCTTGCTTAATTACCTGATTGGCTGCCATCAGTTGTATGGAGACTATCGGGGAGTGCGTATTTCGCGCAAACACATAGCGTGGTTTTGTAAAGGTTTACGTCACGCCGCGAGTTTTCGCGAGTGTGTCAACAAGATAGAAGATCCAACAGATCAACTCAACATGGTCGAGGCATTTTTTACGAACCCTGACGCATTTCAGGAGGCGGCGTAACGTGCTAACGGCTATACAACTTAGAGTAAATATGCAACAGCTTAAAGAGCTTTCACAAGGAGTAGAAAGCTTGTGACTTCTGTGAAAAACGACACAGCAAAATATTCGTCTGCAGCCATGCTTAAAAAAACGATGGCTAGCGATGCAATCAAAAAAGCCAATCGAGTCGATACAGACTTGTCGGTTAAACCTGCGAATACAGCCATTGCAAACTGTGTGCAACATGAGCTTCGACGATACTTTGATTTACTGGACGGAGAAGAGCCTTCCAATGTTTATCATTTGGTGATGCGTCAAGCCGAACATGCTCTCATTGAAAGTGTCATGCAAGAATGTGGCGGCAATCAGAGTAAGGCAACAAAATGGCTCGGCATAAGTCGTGGCAATCTGCGTAACAAGCTAGCTGATATGGGGTACGACTGAAAGTGACTAATTTGGCTAAAGCGTGTGCTTTGCTCAGTGTTTCTGACAAAAGCGGTGTGGTGGAACTAGCAAAGGCGTTGTCTGTTGCTGGTGTTCAACTACTGTCGACGGGAGGCACGGCTACAGCACTTCGTGAAGCAGGCTTGTCAGTGACTGATGTTGCTGAACATACCGGTGCACAAGAAATGATGGCGGGCAGGGTTAAAACGCTGCATCCCACGGTTCACGGTGGAATTCTAGGCAGGCGTGGTATCGATAACGACATCATGATTGAGCGAGGCATTGCGCCAATCGATTATGTGGTTGTTAATCTGTATCCGTTTGCTGCAACTGTCGCTAAGGAGAACGTCTCCTTCGAAGATGCTATTGAGAACATTGATATTGGTGGTCCGGCGATGGTTCGTTCCGCTGCTAAAAATCACGCATCGGTTACCGTTGTTACTGATCCTTCGGACTACGCAAGGGTTATCGAATCGTTAGCAAGTACTGAAGAACAAAAGCAGGCCTTGCGTTTTGATTTGGCCGTTAAGGCTTTTGAGCATACGTCGCAGTACGACGGCATGATTGCCAACTACTTTGGTCAACGCGTAGGCGAGCATTCTCACGATAACCCAAGCGAATTTTCTCGTACTCTAAACTCGCAGTACCAACTCAATAGTACGTTGCGTTATGGTGAGAATCCTCACCAGCGTGCAGCGTTCTATCGAACCGCAACGGCAGGAGACGGCACTATCGCTGCGGCAACGTTAAAGCAAGGCAAAGCATTGTCTTACAACAATGTTATGGATGCCGATGCCGCATTGGCCTGCGTTCGTCAATTTGATGATCCAGCTTGCGTCATTGTTAAGCACGCTAACCCTTGTGGGGTTGCTATCGCAAGCTCACAGCTGGAAGCCTACAACAAAGCGTATCTCACAGATCCAACATCGGCATTTGGCGGCATCATTGCGTTCAATCAGGTGTTAGACGCAGCGGTTGCAGCAGAGATCGTGTCGCGACAGTTCGTCGAAGTAATTGTGTCTCCAGGTGTAACGACAGAAGCCCTAGCCGTACTAGCCGCCAAGCCGAACATACGCGTTCTAGATTGCCGATCACTGCACGCTGATGCATCGTCAGTGGGTAAGCAATACAAGCCTGTATCCGGTGGTCTGCTTGTGCAAGACGATGACGTATTAAACGTACAAGCAGATGCGTTAACAGTGGTGACGAAAAAACACCCCACGGAAGCACAGCTTAGAGATTTACTGTTTACATGGCGGGTTGCAAAGTTTGTTAAATCCAATGCCATTGTTTATGGTCGCGACTCTGCCACTGTCGGTGTGGGAGCTGGGCAAATGAGTCGGGTTTACTCAGCCCGAATCGCAGGTATAAAAGCGTCAGATGAGAATCTGCAAGTCACTGGTGCTGTGATGGCCTCAGATGCATTTTTCCCGTTTAGAGATGGTATCGATAACGCCGCTCAAGCGGGTATCGCAGCTGTTATACAACCGGGTGGATCACGCAATGACGACGAAGTTATTGCTGCTGCTAATGAACATGATATGGCTATGGTGTTTACAGGTGTTAGGCATTTCCGCCACTAAGCTATAAGCCGTGCGCGCCACTAAACGGCGCGCATCGTTAGCCGTTGTAAAAAATACCAACAAAGCCTGCGTTGTAGCTCATGTGCAAAGCGATAGGTGAGAACAGAGTTTTATGACGCTCTCTTGCCCAACCGAAGACTAGTGACGGCAGAAAAATAGCGGCCGCCCACAGAGGGGGTTGCCTTAGCAGGTGAGCTGCTGCGAATAAAAGGGATGTAATCAGGCAGGCAATGCTGATGCCGCACAGTGATTTAGCAAAGCCTGGCCGGTTTAGTAAGAAGCCCTGAATACCACCTCTAAAGACCATCTCTTCCAATAGTGGGTAGACGATGGCACTCATCACAAACACGTTAATGATAAGAGGTTGCTGCCTTGTTGGCGTGCCAACAAGGTAGAGGGCCACCCAGCATGCTGGTCCTGCTAGCAGGCTCGCCCAGAACAACCTATCTTTCAGGACTCGCTGTAACGCTTGCGCGTTATGGTGAAGTTCGTCAGCGTTTGCGTTCAGAATCTTTCAGTGATCTCTATTCGGTTGTTAGCACGTTGCCCAGCCTTACTGCCGTTGTCAGCTATTGGACGTGTGCTGCCATATGATCGAAGTACTAGTCTATCTTGGCTGACGCCACGCTGTACCAAATAAATCCCGATAGCCAACAAACGTTGTTTGGTCAGTAATGATTTTTTCTGTCGATCACCTGCGGTATCTGTATGGGCCGCGATTTCGATCATTTTGTTCGCATCGCTTCGCAGCATAATTGCCAAGGCTGCTAAAGCAGGCTCTGCACTTTCGAGCGGTAGGGGGGAGTCGTCAAAGAAGCGCAAATTTTGTGCGATTTGATTTAACGGTGAACACCCTGCAGAGTTAACTGAAGAGTAAGCTTTTGTACCTTTGCAGCGATCAATATCGTCTAAGACACCGTCTCTATCCGAATCTACTCTCGTAATGGGTAGCTGTGCGCTAGGCGTTGTGGGCGTCGGTACCCTGTTGTCGCGCTCAAAACGGTTAGATTGCTCGTCTGCAGGCACCATAATGGCCACCTCAGGGAGTTGATTGTTCTGGTTTGTAGGCCGTGGTTGTGGCGTGCTAATTGGAGCAGCTTGAGGCCTCTGTGCAGGGGCCGTGCTAATCGTTTCCGCGCTCGGAACATTAGATTGTGGTGTTGGGAAAGTCGGGCTCAGAACAACTGCCGGTGCGAAGTTACGAGAGCGCCTGCCGCCAAAGCGTGCGACAAGTGAAATATTTCCAGAGGCAACATCTGCTTCGTGGTACATAATTTCGCCACGAATACCGAAGGTGTTGGTGAAGTAGGTCTCTAAGCCTGCGCCAATACCAAAGTAGACGCCGGGCTCTGAACTCGTGTCCAAGGGTAATTCGGTTTCACGATCGAGATAACCCATGCCGAAACGGCCATAGAATGAGGTTCCAAACGTGACTCCACGCTTGTTGTCCCGAGAATCGTAAAAACGGAAGAGTAGGGAAAGATCTGCTGCTGCATAGCTAGCGACGGTTTCATCGCTGAAAATGGCATCGCCAAATGAGTAAATCTGGACTTGAGCGCTGCTTCTTTCGTCGAAATCACGACCGAAAAATACCGTCGCGCCAGTGCCGATTTCTTCTTCGAGGGAGACGGTAGCGTCGGTAGCAGCAGGTGACAGCAGAGCGTTAGCGTAACCGCCTCCAACGTACCATTGATCGCCTAAATTGGCAGCTGCAGGGCTGGACAGACAAACCAGCAGGCCTGCGCATACTAAACTAATTGAATGATGTCTGAACACGTGGCAATGATGCATCTGTTGTGGTGAATTGAAGGCAGCAAAAATTGAGCCGGTCCACAATGACAGACCGGCTTCGAGTTGTCGGGAATGCCGATTTGTGGTTAGTCTGCTTTGAGCCAAGTGGCTACGTCGTGGGCGTAGTAGGTAAGCACGCCATCGCATCCTGCTCGGCGAAACGCCATCATGCTTTCAAGCACCACCGCTTGTTCGTCAATCCAGCCCTGAGCTGCAGCGGCCTTGATCATCGCGTACTCGCCGCTAACATGATAGGCATAGGTTGGAACGGCAAAAGTCTCTTTCGCGCGCCTAACGATATCGAGGTAGGGTAGGCCGGGTTTAACCATGATCATGTCCGCACCTTCTTGCAAATCAGCCGCAATTTCGTGCATCGCTTCGTTACTGTTACACGGGTCGATTTGGTAGGATTTTTTATCCGCTTTACCTAAGGCTTCAGCTGCGCCGACAGCTTCTCTAAACGGGCCATAAAAGCTAGATGCGTATTTTGCAGCGTAACTGAGTATGCGGGTATGACGATAATCAGCGGCTTCTAGGCACTCGCGAATAGCCCCTATGCGTCCATCCATCATGTCAGAGGGTGCGACAACTTGCGCACCGGCCTCTGCGTGTGACAAAGCCTGCATAACCAATGCATCTACAGTTTCATCGTTCATGATGTAACCATCGTCGTCCATTAGCCCGTCGTGACCGTGTGGAGAGTATGGGTCTAGTGCGACGTCTGTAATGATGCCCATTTCGGGTACAGCTTCTCGTAGGGCGCGAATAGCGCGTTGGACTAAGCCGTTGCTATCCCAAGCACCGCTGCAATCGTCCGTTTTCGCTGAGTCATCAGTGACTGGAAATAGCACGACTGCGGGCACGCCAAGCGCAAATAGGGCTTCTGCGGAGCGAGTCAGCAGATCGATGCTTAATCGTTCAACGCCAGGCATTGACGGGATGGGCTGGCGCTTATTCTCGCCCTCGATAACAAAATAGGGTTGAATCAGCATGTCTGCTGTCAGCTGATTTTCTTGCATTAGACGTCGGCTAAAGGCGTCCTTGCGCATACGTCGGGGTCGGTTTCCCGGGTAAGGGGCTCTGACGCCAAACACGGCTTGATTGCTCATGTTGTCTATTTCCTATTTAGTCTGTGAAACTGTGTAAAGTTTGAGTCTTCGTGCGCCAGTTCAATGTGCTCTGGGGGTACCTTTCTCATATTTAGGTTTATCCGCGAGCAACCTTGGTCTTAGCGAGCTATTATGCTTTGAGTCCTAAGAGATCAAGGTTAAACCGTTCGTTGTTTCTACGGTCGATTTTCCGACAGACACCACTCAAATTTTCCGTTTTCGCATTTAGGTGACTAATTAATGTCAAGAAGACACTCGACCGGCTCAAGTCTACTGCTAGTCATTATTGGTTGTGCTCTTGTTTCTGTGCTTGTTTGGGTGCTGTTAACCGTCTTCTATGACGAAATTTTCGCACCTGTGCACTCGGCAGAATCTAAAGCGGAAATAGAACGATCAAACGCCGCCAAATTACGCGCCAAGGGCCGTAAACCGAAACACGCTGTCAAAGGCCCTAAACTGGCTAACCGTGCAGGCGACAAGCTGACAAAAAAAGACACCGTATTTAAAGAATTGGAAGAGCCAAAAGACCGGGAAGAGCAGGACGAAAACGCTATATTGCCAGGCCTTGAGGAAGATGTTGAAGTAGAAGATGGGACCGCAAAAGCAGAAGCATTTGCTGACGAAAATAGACTCACCCAGGAAGACGAGGATGAGGACCCTGAGGATGAGACTCCCGCGGAGAAAAATGCTCGGCTGCTAAGAGAGATGCTGGGTATTACTGAGCCTAAGCCACCGACTCACGCGATCGATGTAGCGCTATCTATTCCTGATCAGTGCGTAGATCCTGAGATTAATACGGAGCTTGTGCCCATTTTATTCAGACATGACGATCCAGCCCTGCGCGGTCAAAGCGTGACAGATCTGACGGCCATGCTGACGGTTTTCCGCGATTGCGGGGAAGGGACTTTCGAGATGACCATCAGCGCAGACGGCAATGTGGATGCCAGCGAAGGCTTGACTCAAAGACGTTTGAACGAGCTCAAATATTACTTTAGACAACATGGCGTGCCTGAAGGCTCTGTGGTTTACCCTAAAAAATAATGACAAATCGCTACACCGTAATTGGGCAACCTATTGCCCACAGTCTGTCCCCAGTTGTTCATCATTTATTTGGCGATCAAACGCTGCGGGACATTCATTACACGCGCACTGAGGCTAGCCCTGAAAGCTTTGAACAAGTGGTTTTGGATTTCCAAGCCGCTGGTGCGAAAGGTTGCAATGTTACAGCGCCGTTTAAAGAGCAAGCGGTAGGCGTTTGCGATGACGTAGTACCCCTTGCCATGCGCGCGGGTTCGGTCAACACCATTCACATGCAGCAAGACGGAAAGCGCGTGGGGCACAGCACCGATGGTGCGGGTTTGGTTGCGGATATTCAAAACAACCATTCTCGAGCGCTGAACGCTAAACGTATTTTATTGTTGGGGGCTGGTGGTGCCGCTCGTGGGGTCGTCGAACCCTTGCTTGCGACTAAGCCTTCGCATTTTCATATCGCCAATAGAACCGCTAGCAAAGCATCAGATTTAGCCACTATATTCAGTGATTTAGGTACTTTAAGCGCAGGTGGTTACGATGCGCTTGAATTGGCTGAACCCTATGACATCATTATAAACGCGACTACCCCCAGCGCTGATGGTGGAATGCCGGATATACCTCCCAACGTGATCAGCGAGAATACGTTAGCTTACGATATGACCTACGCCAGTTTGGATACGGTGTTTATGCAATGGGGTAAGCGTCATCGTGCAACCGCCTGTAATGGGTTGGGTATGTTGGTTGAGCAGGCTGCTGAAGCGTTTTTAATTTGGGAAGGTATCAGACCTCAAACTCAGCTGATTTTTCCGCGTCTGCATGAAATATTGGCTAAAACCGAACGCGCATAAGAGGTATCTCTAATGAAGTCACCGCTATACACAAGCAGAGGGCAACGAATTGTTCCGGTTGCATCAATAAGACCTAGAGCCATGGGAAGCCATCTAGCGTGGCGTTTGACCAGTTCGCTGATAGCGTTTGTAGCGACGCTTTGTTTATTCTTTACACCAGTGAAAGAGGTCGCCGCGAATGACTCTCAATTAACTCTGCCAAGCATCTTGCTACAAATTAACGATGTGCCTTTAACGGTTGAGCTAGCGACGACAAGCCAACAACGCTACATGGGCTTAAGCTACCGACAACAGATGGCGGACGATGCCGGCATGTTGTTTGTCTATCCAGCAGAACGTCCCCTCACGTTCACAATGAGAAATACCCTGATTCCACTATCCATTGCGTACATCTCGAAAGACATGATCATTAATGAGATCCATTTGATGGATGTTGGGCCAGGGCAGTTGTTCGATTCTAAAAATATCGCCATGTTTGCGCTTGAGGTCAATCAAGGCTGGTTTGAAGAAAATGGCATAAAGGCTGGCGACAGGATCGTCATGCCCTAACCCGATGCGGTAGCATTGAGGCTTACTCAAGCCGCCGGATCATCTACCGTGTCTTCTCCTTCAATATTAACTTTCCACGACGGACGTTGGCAGCAGGGCAGCGTACCGATAATGCGCTCTGCCGATCACGGCACGTGGTTAGGCACTTTGGTTTTTGATGGTGCCCGGCGCTTTGACGGCGTGTCCCCTGATTTAGAACCTCATTGCGCTCGTGTGAATCGATCTGCGCTCTCATTAGGCATGAACCCTACGTTGAGTGCGCAAGACATCATTGAGCACGTTCACGAAGGACTCAAGCAGTTTGATGACGCCGCTGCGGTCTATATTCGTCCTATGTACTGGTCGACGGGTTATGGAGACGGGTTTATCAGTGCGGATCCCGACTCCACAGATTTTTGTTTGTGCTTGCAAGAAATTCCTATGCCGTCAATTGAGGCGACAGCGACTCTGGCGACAACCCAATTCACCCGGCCCACGCTCGATGTTGCAACCGTGGATGCCAAGGCAGCCTGCCTGTACCCGAATAACGCTCGAATGGTGCGTGAAGCCGTTGCCAAAGGTTTCTCTAACGCCTTGGTATGCGATCCGCTGGGTAATGTAGCGGAGTCTGCTACCAGTAACGTTTTTATGGTTCGCGATGGTGAAGTCTTCACACCCGTGCCCAACGGTACGTTTTTAAATGGCATCACTCGGCAACGCATTATGGGATTGTTGAGAGAGGCTGGCGTAAGCGTGCACGAAAGCTGCCTAACGTATGCCGACTTCCATCAAGCCGATGAGGTCTTTTTAACGGGCAATATCGCCAAGGTCACGCCTGTCACAGCCTTTGAAGGCACACGCTACGAGATTGGACCGATAGCGACACTTGCCAGAACCGCATACATGGATTGGGCTCGATCATGAAGAAACGTCAGCTAGGCAGAACCGACACCTATGTCAGCGAGCTGTGCTTAGGCAGCATGACTTGGGGGACGCAAAATACCTATGCACAAGCCTCTGAGCAAATAGCTTGCGCCCTAGATCACGGTGTTAATTTCATTGACACCGCCGAGATGTATCCGACTACACCCATGTCGGAAAAAACCTTAGGTGACACTGAAGCAATTATCGGTCAATGGGTTGCCGATTCTGGTCGTCGCGATGAAGTTGTACTAGCGACGAAAGTCACGGGCAACGGTAAAGCGTGGATGTACGGTGGCCAAGATATCACCGCAGAAAAAATTCGTATATCGGTGGAGCGCAGCCTGAAGCGCATGCAAACAGATCGCATTGATTTATATCAATTGCATTGGCCTAACCGAGGCAGTTATCACTTTAGGCAAAACTGGACGTTTGATGCCACGAAGCAAGAGACTCAAAAGGTTAAGGATAATATCCACGAAGTGCTTTTGGCGTTGGATGCTGAAGTCAAAGCAGGACGTATTTTGCACATAGGACTATCCAATGAAAGTTGCTGGGGTAGTGCACAGTACTTATCCATTGCTGAGCAAGAAAATTTACCCAGAGTTGTTAGTACGCAAAACGAATACAACTTGATGAATCGCTTGTTTGATTTGGATCTTGCAGAGCTGTCGCACCATGAAAATATGGGGCTGCTCTCATTCTCACCGTTAGCGGCTGGAATGCTGACCGGTAAATACAGCGATGGAAAAATCCCGGAGGGTTCACGACGATCCATGAACGACAAGTTGGGTGGTCGTTATACAGACAAGAGTGCTCCAATTTGTGAGCGTTATGTGTCCTTAGCTCGAGAACATGGCATGCATCCATCGCACTTGGCATTAGCGTTTTGTTTGTCTCGTCCTTTTATGACCTCAGCCATCATTGGTGCGACAACTATCGAGCAGCTAGAAACTAACTTAGCGGCAACTGACATTACACTCAGTGAGGAGTTAGTGAAGGGGATACACGATATCTATCTTGATTACCCCATTCCTATGTAGTGCGTTTGAGACAAACGATTTTTCCTGCGAGTTGTTCAACACGCTCGCTGTACCGTACGTGTTTGTATAGGAATTTCACATGCCTTGGATAGCCGTTGGTTTTACGATATTGCTAGGAGCTGTTTTCGCACAACAGCCAGTGATCAATGCGGCCGTGAGTAAAACCATAGGCTCGCCGATTGCGACCGCCGCATTCTCAGTGTTCATAACGCTGTGTTGCTTGTTGGCACTGTTGCCTTTCGCGGGTGGAAGCCTTCGTCCGCAGGTATTGAGTACATTGCCTTGGTGGTCAGTTTTAGGCGGCGTTATTGGCGTGGGTATCGTTGCCGGTGGCGCATACTTTGCGCCTATTCTAGGCGCTGCTTTGTTTTTCGTTTGTCTAGTGGGTGGGCAATTGTTCGGCGCTGCTATTGCGGATCACGTAGGCGCATTTGGTTTGCCTGTTAAGAGCTTATCTCCAACGCGTATTATTGGTCTGGTGTTGGTGTTGTTGGGGGCTTTGCTGGTAAATCGCGGCTAAGGCTAACCGACTTCTGCCACAGCTTGACGTAGTCTGGTAATACAGGCGCGGGGTCTGTATAGCCGATCAACTCATAGACTTCTTTGGGTGTGACTTTGCCACCTTTTTTCGCTAAGAACCGAGCATCGATAAGTGCTGTGGCTACCCATTTATTGTTTTGCTCGAACCGTTGTTCCAAATAAATTGATCGCTCATCCCAACCTAAAATTTTGGTGCTGATAGTGAAGCGCTGGCCTAATGTTAACGAGCGCTTAAATTGGATAGTCTCAGCTGCCACAACCGGATACCAACCTTGCTTGCGAATAAGGTGAAACACGTTTGAGCGCAGCATTAAATCGGTTCGGCCTAAATCGGCATAGGTCAGATAGACGCCGTTGTTTACATGTAGAAATATATCAAGATCATTGGGGTACACACGCACCGTTGTCTGCACGGGCCCTAATATATTGGAACGGCTGCGAAAGGACTGGGTGAGTATCAACCAGAGCAGTCTAAAGAGCATTTTCATGAGTTGGTCCGAATGACTTAGTCAGCGAGCCAGTCGCGTGCAGGTAGGTACGTTGTCGTCAACGCTTCTTCCGGTGAGCCAGGCTCAGGTTTGAAGTTGTAGTGCCAGCTAACATGTGGTGGCAATGACATTAGGATGGATTCTGTCCTGCCACCCGATTGCAGACCAAACAGCGTGCCTCTATCAAAGACCAAATTAAATTCTACGTACCGACCGCGTCGATACAATTGAAAATCACGCTGTGCTTGTGTGTAGGGCATGTCTCTACGCCTTTCGACAATTGGGGCGTAGGCTGGGTAGATGTGCTCAGCGACAGAACGCATAAGTCCAAAGGCGTGATCAAAGCCATCGCCGTTGAAGTCATCATAAAATAAGCCACCGATGCCACGTGCTTCGTCTCTGTGTTTCAAATAGAAGTAATCATCACACCATGTTTTAAAACGTTCGTGCAGTGAGTCACCAAACGGTGCGACTGCATCATGAGCTGTTTGATGCCAGTGTTTACAGTCTTCGTCGAAACCGTAGTAGGGTGTCAAATCAAATCCACCGCCGAACCACCAAACAGGATCTTCACCGTCTTTGTCTGCACGGAAAAAACGGATGTTGGCATGGGTTGTTGGTATAAACGGGTTTAACGGATGCAACACCAGGGAGACGCCCATAGCCTCCCATGCTCTACCTGCAAGCTCTGGTCGGTGAGCTGAGGCAGAAGGTGGCAAGGTTGAGCCTTGTACTTTTGAAAACGCAACGCCTGCTTTTTCAAACAGCGCCCCATTTGTGAGAATGCGAGTTAGACCGCCGCCGCCTTCTTTTCTCACCCAGTGATCGTCTACAAAATGGGCTTTTCCATCTAGCGCCTCTAGCTGCTTGCACAACGAATCATGGAACTGCGTTAGAAACGCATAGACAGCATCGCTGTTAACTGCGCTGCTATCGCTTTGTTTGGAGGAGTCTGTAGTCATAAATTGTGGGCACAGTCAGTCGAGTCGAAAACCACTCAGGCTCCATTCTACCGACTTCGCAATTGAATGGCGCGCATACAACTTATCTTCCAGAGGTCTCAAGCGCCTGTATAAATGCGTCAACCTGGTTTGAGTCTGTAGCCCATGATGTCACCATCCGAATAACAGAATGTGTCTCGCTGACAGGCTCCCACACGTAAAAATCAAAGCGCTCTTTTAGCGTATCGATTAGCGAGTTAGGCAAAATAGGAAAGACTTGATTGCTTTGTGTGTCGGCTGCGAGTTGATGTCCATTTGCGATAAATGCTGTCGATAGTTGCTGTGCCATGGCATTGGCTGATTCACTGAGTTTGAAAAACAGGTCGTTGGAAAACAACGCTTCAAACTGTATGCCTAGCAAGCGACCCTTAGCTAATAAAGCGCCTCGCTGTTTTATATGGAAAGCAAAGTCATCGGCAAGTTGTGTGTTGGGGATGATAATAGCCTCACCAATTAAAGCGCCGGCTTTTGTACCACCTATCCAAAATATATCGGTTAAACGAGCAACATCGCTAAGCGTAAGATCACTTGTCGGTGCGGTTAATGCGGCGCCCAGTCGAGCGCCGTCCATCATCAACCATAGGTTGTTTGATCGACAACAGGCAGACAGGTCGGTGACTTCCTGTTTGGTGTACACCGTGCCAAGCTCAGTGGCATTCGATATATAAACTAATTTAGGGCGAGCCATGTGCGGGTAGTGCGCATTGCTTGCAAGCGTAGCTGTTATTTGGTCTGGGGTAAGTTTCCCATCATCGGTAGGTATTGTGATGATCTTATGTCCCGTGGCCTCTATGGCCCCGGTTTCTCGGACGACAATATGCCCAGTTTTCGCTGCAATAACCGCTTCATGCGAGCGAAGACAGCTGGATACAATAATGATATTGGCAAGCGTACCACCGGCTACGAAATAGACAGGTGTGTCTTGAGTTTGCAGTGCTTCTCGTATGAGTCGACGCGCGTTATTCGAATGCGAGTCAGCACCGTAGGCGGTGTTTTGCACCAAATTAGACTGGGTTAACGCCGCTAAAATATCAGGGTGGCAACCTTCGCTGTAGTCATCAAGGAAGCTGTATTGGTTGGTCATGCATAGCGTCTCAGGTACGAGTTTTAACGAAGTTGCTGGCCAGTTCTAATGTCAATGATGCGCGTGGGGGAGGCCAGAGTACCGACATCTGCATCTACTACGGCGTCTAAGCTATCACCAAATACGGTTCTGACATCACGCCCTGTTTGCAGTGCTGGCTGGCCTGAACGGTTTGCGCTCGTGGACACAATGGCACCGCCATACGCATCACACAGTGTAACGACCATTGGGTGGCTACTGACGCGTACTGCAAGCGTGTCGCGCTGACCGCTGAGCAGTGCGCTGACAGTGTTTGCTGCAGGTATAACAAAAGTGACAGGGCCTGGCCAAACCGCATCCAGTTGTTGCTGCCATTCAGTGTTGATGGGTGCTAAGAAAGGTTCAAGCTGTTCTTGATTGGAGGCAATCAGAATAAAGCCTTTGTGCGCTTCTCGATGCTTAATGTCGAGAATGCGTTGCAGCGAGGTTTCCTTGTGAGGATCACAGCCAAGACCATAGACCGCTTCGGTGGGGTAGGCGATAACCCCACCGGTACGAAGCGCCTCTACGGCTGTGATTATATTTTCACTCAATCCTGCTTCGCCGTGACAGTCGCTTTCTTTTTGGAAGCGGTCTTCTTGGCAGTGGCCTTTTTCTTCGCTGCAGTTTTTTTGCTAGCCGCACTTTTCTTTTTCGACTTTTTCTTTTTAGTCTTCTTTTTGGCTGCCGGCTTTTTCTTAGCATCAGCTTTAGCTGCGGCTTTTTTCTTGCCGCGCCCTTTGCGTTCAGGAGCTTCTTCCAGCAGTTTTAGGCAGGTCTCAAGGTCGATGGCCTTGGGGTCTTCCTTCATCTCTTTAGGGATTTTTGCGTTCTTATTGCCGTCGGTGATGTAAGCACCCCATCGGCCATTAAGAATTTGAACATCAGTGCCATCAAACGCTTTAACCAGCTTGTTAGCATCAGCGACTTTCTTTTCGGCAACAATCTCTAGAGCGCGCTCTAGTGTGACCGTATACGGGTCATCTTCTTTAAGCGAAACGAATTTGGCATCGTATTTAATATACGGGCCAAAGCGGCCAATGTTTGCAGTGATTTTCTCGCCTTCGGCGGTCTCGCCCAAGGCTCTTGGCAAGGTGAAAAGCTGTAAGGCATCTTCAAGCGTGATTGTGTTCATGCGCTGGCCAGGACGAAGGCCTGCAAACTTAGGTTTGTCTTCGTCGTCACGGGTACCAATTTGTACGAAGGCACCGTATTGACCAATGCGCACCGTGATCGGTTTGCCGCTTTCCTCATGAATGCCCAATTCGCGAGCCTGTATGGCTTCGTCCTTTGAGACGTTCTCTAGCTTGTCGTCAACCTGATCCTTAAAGGGTTTCCAGAAATCAGCTAACAATGGCACCCATTCTTTCTCACCACGTGACACGGCATCTAGTTCATCTTCTAGGTTAGCTGTGAAATCATAGTCAACGTACTTATCGAAATGTTTCGCTAAGAACGTGGCAACAACGCGACCTGTATCGGTAGGGAAGAAGCGTCTGCTTTCAATTTCTACATATTCACGTGACTGCAACGTCGAAATGATTGATGCATAGGTCGATGGACGACCAATGCCATATTCTTCCAGCGTCTTAACAAGGCTTGCTTCTGAGAAGCGTGGAGGAGGTTCAGTAAAATGCTGAGTCAGCTTGATATCTTGCAACGGAACAACATCGCCTTCTTTAAGCTCAGGCAATATCTTTTCATCGTCTTCGGACTTTTTCTTGTCGTCTTCATCTTCGCGATAAACCGTCATGAAGCCTGGGAAGTTCACTGTTGAGCCGGTTGCGCGAAATTTGTTGCCTTCACCGCAAGCAAAGTCCACAGCAACTTGGTCAATGGTTGCGAAAATCATTTGGCTGGCAACGGTTCGCTTCCAGATCAAGTTGTACAACTTGTATTGGTCTTCTTCTAAAAATGATTTGATCTCTTCGGGCGCGCGCATGACTGAGGTAGGTCGAACGGCTTCGTGAGCTTCCTGAGCGTTTTTAGATTTGTTTTTGTAAACGTTGATTTCGTCAGGCAGATAATCTTTGCCATAACGCATCGGTATGAGTTCGCGCAATTCATCGAGGCACTCTTGAGACAGAGTGATTGAGTCAGTACGCATATAGGTGATGAGACCGGTTGGGCCTTCTTCGCCAATTTTTATGCCTTCATACAATTTTTGAGCAGTACGCATGGTGCGTTGTGCGCCAAAGCCGAGTTTACGAGAGGCTTCTTGCTGCAGCGTAGACGTGGTGAATGGTGCCGTCGGGTTACGCTTCCGTTGCTTCTTTTCAACTTTTATCGCGGTTAGGGATCCGCCTGCGTGCCCCATCAGCATGTCGCGCGTGCCGTTAGCCTGCTCGCCATTGTTGATGGTGAACTGCTTTACTCTATCGCCGTTGAGCAGCGATAGTCGCGCTGTGAACGGTTGTGTGTCTTTTTGCATCTCTGCCAACACACTCCAATATTCTTGCGGAATAAAGGCTTCGATTTCATTTTCCCGCTCGCAAATCATGCGCAATGCTGGGGATTGCACTCGTCCAGCTGACAAACCACGCCTAATTTTGCGCCACAAGAGCGGCGACAGGTTAAAGCCGACCAGATAGTCCAGAGCTCGACGGGCTTGTTGAGCGTTGACCAAATCGTAACCCAGCTCACGAGGATTATCGACCGCCTCTTGGACGGCGCGTTTAGTGATTTCATGGAAAACCACTCGCTGCACCTCTTTACCTTCAAGAAAGCCTTCTTCTCGAAGATGCTCGACTAGATGCCAGCTGATAGCTTCCCCCTCGCGATCCGGATCCGTTGCGAGAAGTAGGCAGTCGGCTTTTTTAAGTGCCTTCTTTATGGCGTTAACGTGTTTCTCGTTACGCTCAATCATTTGGTACTTCATGGCAAAGTCGTTGTCTGGATCGACAGCGCCTTCCTTGGGGAGAAGATCACGGACATGACCATAAGATGCGAGCACCTTATAGTCCTTGCCGAGATACTTCTCGATAGTCTTGCCCTTAGCGGGAGACTCTACGATGACCAGATTTTTGCTCATGAATGCCGTAGTGATTGTGGTGTCAGGAAGCCCGCCACCATCCAAAAGTGTGAGTTGAATCGACTAATAGACTCGTCGCTTGGCAGCGCTTTGTCAACGCGCCTGTGTAATTCCTTGCTAGCAACGCGCATACCGACCACCTGTTTCGGCTGTGATTAGCCCTTTGATCTCTAACCACCCGAGTGCGGTGTTAAGCGCCGAGATTGTAATCGCTTGTGAGTCTTTTTGTGCAAGTGTCATTAAATCGTCGATGCTGGCCGATTGACTGTCTAAGCAATTGAGTAACCATTTGTCGGTGTCACTTAACGATTTTGCAAAGGGGTTTGCCTTGGTTTGCACAGTTTTTGGTGGGTGGCTGACACCGTGTTTAGCCTGTTTTGGGTGCGATTTACTGGCGTCTAGGCTACGTTGTAGAGGTTGAGCCAACGTATCCAAGATGTCCGGGGTGGATTCTACCAAGGCTGCGCCCTGCTTGATAAGGGCATGACAACCTCGTGCTTGCAGGTTGTGAATCGAGCCGGGTACGGCCATGACTTCTCGGCCTTGGTTCATGGCATGGGTGGCTGTCGTTAACGTGCCACTAGGCAGGCTGGCTTCCGCCACCAATACGCCCAAACTCAATCCGCTAATAATTCGGTTACGTTGGGGAAAAAACCAAGGGCGCGTAACGCTTCCCAAGGGATATTCCGTAAGAATGAGGCCGCCAGAGGCGATAATGCGTGCCGCAAGGGCTGCATGACGTTTGGGATACACCCTGTTCGGCTCAGTAGCGGCGACAGCGATCGTTACGCCGTCAACCTCAAGAGCGCCCTCGTGTGCCGCAGCATCGATTCCTAATGCAAGTCCACTGACAATGCCAATGTCCATGCTTGCAAGCTCGCGGCAGAGGTGTCGCGTATGCGTCAGCGCCCCATGGCTGGCCTTGCGAGAACCTACAACGGCTATCAACGGGCGATCTAGTGCGCTTATGGAGCCTTGTGCATAGAGCACAGGCGGTGCGAAATCAGTGTCTCTGAGCTGCGCAGGGTAGGCAGGGTGATCCAGGCCAATGATGTGATTTGATGGAGCAAAAGCTTCCCATTCGAGTGCCTGGCGGACGGATTCGCGAGTGGCGATTGAGTGCAGAGCCTGCAGCTCACTGTCGGAAACGTACTCTTGGAGAGCCAGGCTTAAATCATTGCTTTGGCCGGCTAGATGCTGCTCTATGATGCTGCGAACGAGCCTAGGAGTAGGTATCGATTCGCGCAAAATTTTGCACAGCTTAGTTGATTTGGGGTGAGCGAGCGTAAATGTCAGCCAAGTGGCTGTGGCGGTATTTGTATCATCCATGATAGTGACTGCGGTTAGGCCCGCAGCCACTTTCGTAGTTCCGAGCGTTGTTAGATACCGGTAATGATGTCGTCTTTTCTTACCGGGCGTGTCGATTCCATGACAAGTGCATAGCTTACCTCGTCAAACGTCTTGAATACCATTACCACGCCAGTACGTTGATTTGGCAGGGAAACTTGGTCGTATCCGGGTTTTGCCCGATCATCTGTAATCATTTTGCCGCGTGTCTCAATCGCCAGAACGTCGCCAGCTTTAATATTTGAACTAGTACCCATATTGAGGACAATGACCTGGTCACGACCTGATTGAGATATCGCGTTTACGAGAGAAATGACTCTGCCTTCACCTTTGAGCTCAGGAATTCTAGGCACATATTGGTGGGTAACGCTGCCTTTGCTGCTCGCTAACAGAATGTCACCAGCAATGGTTTCCATTTTGTTGTCGGTAATTGTCAGGGTTGAAGGGTCGCCCAAATTTTGGAGCTTCGCGTCGGCCACGTGAGTTAACTCGTAGCCATAGAGTCTGCCGTTGACCGTATCGCGAAGCTCGTTGCTCTTTCGGTAGATCCCGTAGTCGGTCTGGCGGTTGTTCATCTGGCCACGCACGTACACATTGGAGCCTTTGGCCACCACGAGTCGGTCATCGTCATTGGCAACCACGTAGGGCGCCTGAGCTAGCGTTTTCGCACCGACCACCAGTGGGTGAACCAGAAATTGTTGTATGGAGTCTCCAGGAATTGTCGGAATCGCCTCGTCCAGTGATTCGTAACGAATAGTCGGAGATACGCGAATCCGTGAATTGGTGAACATCGGCATAGGATTACCGTTTTCATCAAATTTCATGGGTTCATTGGCACCGGCCATTCGCGGTTCCCCAGTGGCTGAGATTCCGCCTTGCGTTAGCAAAATGGAGGCACGGCCATTGATGTATTCCAGCTCAACCCTGTCTCCAGGATAGATGAGGTGGGGGTTTTGAATTTGTGGGTTAGCTTCCCAAATCTCTGACCATTTCCATGGCTCGTTCAAGTAACGACCGGCAATATCCCACAGCGTATCGCCACGGACGACCGTATATTCAACCGGTGCGTCTTTTCTGATGTTTGAAGGGTCAATGAACGCCCTGGATTGGTTGGCAGGCAGTATTTCACCTGTGTACCCATTTTCATCGTATCGATCGATTACCTGAGGCTGAACGGCCATCACGCCCGAAATCGGGTCTGAGATAGTAGAGCAGGCTGCGAGAATAGCGGGCAGACACAAAGCCATGGCTAGCTTGGCAGTTGGTGCAGTCATATTTAGAGCCATGTTCGGGAACTCTCCCAGGTTGAATAGCTGTTATCCACCAAACAATCGGCGGAGCTGAAGAAACCTTGATATGCAAACGGGATGCCTTGTCCGTCCCTGTTAGAATTCTGCAATCGAAATCGCTTGGGGCTAACTGTGTCGTTGCTAGATATTCTTTATTACCCGGATTCTCAACTGAGGCGCAACGCTGCCCCAGTAGATAACGTTGATGGGAAGATGGTTTCATTGATCGATCAGATGCTGGAGACCATGTATGCGGCCCCTGGAATAGGGTTGGCGGCTACGCAGGTCAATATTCACCAGCGGGTCGTTGTCATTGATGTTTCTGAGGAAAATGACACGCCTATGACCTTCATTAACCCTGAAATACTGTTATCCGAGGGGGTTGGTGAGATGCAGGAAGGGTGTTTATCGATACCTGGCGTCTATGAAACGGTTAAACGGTCGGAACAAATCAAGGTTGCTGCCATAGATCGGGAAGGAAATCCCTTTGAATTGGAAGCAGATGGCCTGTTGTCAGTGTGCATACAGCACGAAATTGATCATTTAAACGGAAAACTGTTTGTCGATTATTTGTCGCCTCTGAAGCGCAATAGGATTCGTAAGCGTCTGGAACGTTGGATTCGTGACGGAGCAGATCTTGATGAGCTGCCTGATCGTCCGTAACGGTTGAGCCTCCATTGCCCATTGCCCCTACACGATATCCGCAACACAAATGAGTCACATGTATCCATGAATTGCCAGCAGTTGAAAATAGCGTTTGCCGGCACGCCAGAATTTGCAGCGGTCGCTTTGGATGCGTTACTGGCCAGTGATCATGAGGTGGTCGGTGTATTGACCCAGCCTGATCGCCCTGCGGGTCGTGGACGCAAAGTAACGCCAAGTGCTGTCAAAATGCGCGCCTTAGAGGCCGGTGTGCCTGTATTGCAGCCATTGAGTTTGCGCGACGAGGCGGCTGTGGCTGAGGTGGCTAGTTTGAATGCGGATGTATTGGTCGTGGCGGCTTATGGTCTGATTTTGCCGACGTCTGTTCTAGAATTGCCCGCATTAGGCTGCCTAAATATCCATGGCTCCTTGCTGCCGCGCTGGCGGGGCGCTGCCCCTATTCACAGGGCCATTCTTGCCGGTGACACCGAAACAGGTGTGTGCATCATGCAAATGGACAAGGGCTTGGATACCGGCGATGTACTGCTGCGTAAAAGCCTCCCGATTGGCGACGATGACACGGTGGCTTTGCTGCATGACAAGCTTGCAGCCTTAGGTGCTAGCGCATTGCTCGAAACCTTGCCGTTGCGTTGCAAGGGCGAACTCGCCGCACAGGTGCAGCCGGAAGAGGGCATCACTTACGCAGAGAAACTCAGTAAAGCTGAAGCCCATTTAGATTTTAGCCAAACATCGGAGCAATTGCATCGATGTGTAAGAGCGTTTAATCCATGGCCTGTTGCGGAGGGCCAGTTGTGCGAGCAACGCGTCAGAATCTGGCAAAGCCAAAGAGTTAACGATGCTCAAACCACCGACGACGATACGGCCACCAGTGGAACAATTGTCGCTGTGCTCAATGACGCCGTGCGTGTTAAAACCGGTGATGGCTATCTCGATTTACAGGTGCTTCAGTGGCCTGGTAAAAAAGCTCAAGAGGCGTCAGCCTTCTCTCAAGCTCACTCACTAATCGGGCAACGCTTTTCATAATATGAACGCACAAGGCACAGAAAATATTCGCCTAGTTTGTATTCAGCTGATGCTGGAACTGCAAACCCGTGGTGGCTCACTAACGCGATTGCTGCCGATTGCGCAAGCCAGAGTCGCTGAGTCTGAACGATCACAGCTACAAGCATGGTGCTATGGTTTTGCGCGTTACTCGGCAGAGCTCGAAGGGCTAGTCGATCAATTGATGGACAAGCGGCTTAAAAAGAAAGACCAAGATATTTACTTGTTACTTCAGTTGGGCGTGCTTCAACTTCGACATACATCAACCGCTGAACATGCAGCCGTCGATGAATGTGTAAAGTTAGTCAAGCGATTGAAAAAACCGTGGGCTAAAGGGTTGGTTAATGCCGTTTTACGAAATTATCAACGGCGTGTTGAAGAACTCGAATCCCAGCTTAACGATTCACAGCGTCATAACCATCCGCAATGGTTGCTAGAGCGGTTCAAAGCAGACTGGCCCGATCAGTGGCAGGCTATTTGTGCGCAAAATAACACGCAGGGTCCCATGACTTTGCGCGTTAACACGCAGCGCCAGAGCACGGAGGCGTACCTAGAGCGTTTAGTGCAGCAGACTATGGCAGCTGTTGTCGTTGAAGGTGCTCCTGAAGCGTTGCAATTAACGCAGCCAGCGCCAGTGCATCAACTGCCAGGATTTGCTGAGGGCGATGTCAGTGTGCAGGACGGCGCTGCTCAAATGTGTGCACAAAAATTGATGGAATACATCCCAGCCGGAGGCCGACTGCTCGATGCGTGTTCAGCGCCAGGAGGAAAAACAGCACATATTCTTGAGCTGAAACATTTCACGCACGTCACGGCTCTTGATCAAGACCCTGATCGTTTGACGCGTGTTCAAGAGACTCTGACTCGACTCAATTTGGACAACGATGTTGTGCTCAAAGCAGCTGATGCACGCCAGCTAGATGATTGGTGGGATCAAAAGCCGTTTGATGCGATTTTGTTGGATGCGCCTTGCTCAGGTACCGGTGTTATTCGTCGACACCCGGATATCAAGCTGCTGCGGCGACCAACAGACATCGCACCGTTGGTAGCAATACAAGCACAGCTACTGGATGAGTTGTGGCGTACGCTGTCTGACCAGGGTGTGTTGTTGTATGCAACCTGTTCTATATTGAAAAAAGAAAATGAAGAACAAGTACAGGCGTTTTTAGCGAGAACTCCCGATGCCTCCTTGGTGGTTGAAACGCAACAACTGTTGCCGGGTGATAACGGCATGGATGGATTTTTCTATGCGCCTATCGTGAAGGGCGTAAGGTGAATCCCAGTGTCGAAAAGCGGCGATGGGCCATGGCGGTCCTGTTAGTGCCTCTTTTGACACTGGTTGTTTTCTTAGTCTTGGTAGGACTCTCCGCTCGGGGTTTATCAGACGCCTATGGCAATGGCGGCAGCATTAGCGTGGCCGATGTCAGCCTGATTCAGGATCGTGGGCGCTTATATCTGGATGCCAAGGCATACATTGACCTGCCGGTAACAATCAAAGCGGGTCTAGACAATGGCGTGCCATTGGTGTTTGTTCTTACTCTGCGTTTTTTTGAACCAACCGCGTATTGGTTTGATAAAAAACTCAACACGATAGAACGCCGCTTCAGCCTGACGTACTACGAATTAACCCGGCACTACCGTGTAAAGTCGCTTGATACTAAATCTAATAAAAATTATCGATCGTTGTCTGCAGCCTTACGAGGTCTGGGAGACATTCAACGTTTGCCACTAGAGGTCAATCATTCGACCTCGTTTTTAGTGGATGAATCACTCAGTGACGAACTGAGTGAAGACGACGTGTTCGCCGCATTAGATTTTCGCCTAGATTCGCGATCATTGCCCTTGCCATTGCAACCGGTTATTACAAGCAGCTGGCGACTCGCTAGCAAGGAGCTCTTGTGGTTGGTCAACTAGCAGCGCTCAGAAACCGAACATTAACCAGTGCCATCTTCATGGCTCTGTTGTTTTTAGTTCTTATTGCATCGCTTTATGTTCTAGGCACTATCGGTTTGCAATTGGATCGCTTCGGGCAGTATTACCATTGGTTGTTGCTCGGTAATGGACTTGCATTAACGTTTATCGCCATTCTCATTATTCTCAATGGTCTACGATTGGTGCGAGAGTTTCGAGCACGAATAGCCGGCTCTCGTCTTACGGTTAAGCTGGTTATCTTGTCGGTGTTGCTAGCCTTGGTTCCAGTCACGTTGGTGTACGGTTTTTCAATCCGGTTCTTACGTGCCAATATCAACAGTTACTTCGATTTGGAAATAGAGCAGGCGCTAGACGATGCATTGGAGTTGAGTCGAGAGTCGTTAGGTTTGCAAATGCGAACCTTGCAACGCGACACGATTAACGTGGCTCAGCAGCTTGTGGGTGTGAGTGAATCGGTATCTGTCATGGCGTTAAACACGCTCAGTGCAGAAACCGAAGCCTCCGAGATGACGTTGATTGGGCCTAACAACAGAATCGTTGCATCTACCGGATTATTTGACAGCATATCTGTGCAGCCAAATCGTCCAGAGAACGATTTAGTCTCTCGTGCGCAACAAGGTTTGTCCTATGTCGGTGTCGATCCTATCGGGGGAGGGGAGTTATACATCCGTGTTGTGACACCGGTATTTTCAGAAGATGCAACGGTTGAGAATTCAGTGCTACAAGCGTTGTACCCGATAGCATCCAGATCATCAGATTTAGCCGAGAGTGTTCAGTCGAGTTATCAGCAGTACCGGCAGTTAGTGTTCTTACGACAACCACTCATGCTCAGCTCTATGTTGACCTTGTCATTAGCGTTGTTGTTATCGGTCATGATGGCTGTATGGTTTGCTCTGTATGCAGCACGACGCATGATGGTGCCAATACATGATCTGGTCGAAGGTACGCGCAGTGTGGCGGAAGGCAATTATTCCACGCGAATATACAAGCGCAGCAAAAATGATGAGCTAGGGTTTTTAGTTCAATCGTTTAACTATATGACGTTGCAGCTTGAGCAGAGTCGACAAAAGGCAGACCAAAGTCAGCTAGAGGTTGAGCGAGAGCGTACTCGGCTTCAAGCGGTATTAGGGCAAATATCATCAGGCGTAATTACGCTTGATGCAAACGATCAAGTCCTGACCAGTAATCCAGCAGCTGTAACCATATTGGGTAGCGCGCTGCGACAACGTCAAGGGCAAACGCTAAGATACGATGCGCAGGACAACAGTGTGGTGTCGCAGTTTTGTGAACAAGTAGCGCAGCCGCTTGAAGCTGCAGGTATACAAGAGTGGTCTGCTGAGATTGAAGTGTTTGACCAAAGTGGCCGACGATTTTTGTTTTGTCGTGGCACTGTGCTCCTCGATGCGGCGGGTGGGTTGACAGGTAGAGTTATCGTTATTGATGACATGACAACGATTATCAGCGCTCAACGAGATGCCGCATGGAGCGAGGTTGCACGGCGCCTAGCTCACGAAATTAAAAACCCATTAACCCCTATTCAACTCTCTGCTGAGCGACTTCGTCAGAAGTTTAGTCATAAGCTCGAGGGCAACGATCTTGATCTACTTGATCGTTTGACGCATACGATTGAAAACCAAGTAGATTCGCTCAAGTCCATGGTGAATGCGTTCGCTGAATATGCGTCCACGCCCAATCTGACGCTGACACAGACCTCTATCAGCACGCTGATGCAAGACATTGCAGAGTTGTATACAGACCCAGATAGTTCTGTGCGAATCGAATTAACGCTGGATCATAATGCACCGAAGATTCCGGTGGATGTTCCTCGCATGCGCCAACTCATACATAATTTGGTGAAAAACTCTTTGGAAGCACAGCAAGGGCAAATGCTTCAGACTGTCCACATCAGTACCTACTTTAAGAAAGGTACTCTACAAAATGTCCTTGAAGTAGTTGCTGAGGATAACGGCCCTGGGTTCCCTATGGAATTAATGGACAGATTGTTTGAACCTTATGTCACTTCCAAACCGAAGGGAACAGGCTTAGGCTTGGCTATCGTTAAAAAAATTGTTGAAGAGCACAATGGCAAAATACGGGCTGAAAATCGTCCTGACGGAGGAGCGGTTGTGATCATCAGTTTGCCTTATCCTTCTACATTGCAACTTCGAGGAGATGCTGCATGAGTGAGCGCGCCATTTTAGTTGTCGATGACGAGCCAGATATTCGTGGTTTGTTGCAAGAGATCCTAGAAGACGAAGGCTACGCGGTATCCACCGCGGATACCGCTGCCGCTGCACAAGCGTACGTTTCCGAATGTAAACCTGACTTGGTGTTGCTGGATATCTGGATGCCTGACATGGACGGTGTCAGCTTACTGAAAACGTGGAAAAGCTCTGGTGTGCTTGAGTTCCCTGTCATTATGATATCAGGGCACGGTACGGTTGAGACGGCCGTCGAAGCGACACGGCACGGTGCCGTGGACTTTATCGAAAAGCCTCTGTCACTGGCTAAGTTGCTACTGACAGTTGAGAAGGCACTGACGGAGCATGTGCCTGCCGGTGAGGGTGGTGCAACCAAAACCCTCGCCCCTGTGGCTCGACGATTACCCTTGGTAGCTGGCGTTAGCGATTACATTAAAAGCTTGCGCGAGCAGTTAGTGGCTCACTCGAGCCGTACAGATTCCCTATTACTCGTTGGGGAGTCGGGTAGCGGTCGCGTGCTTTTTGCACAACATGCCCACGATAAGAACCCTGAATTGTCTGGCCGTTTTATTCAGCTACGCTGTGACAGCTTGTCATCAGTCAATGCGCATAAAGAATTGTACGGTGACGAAAACAATGGCGTAATCAGTCAGGGTTATCTTGAGTCGGCTTCGGGTGGGACACTGTTTCTTACCGATGTCGAGCAGTTGCCGCAAAGCGCCCAACAATGTGTACGCCAAGCAATTGAACAGCAAGGTTTTTTGCGTGTAGGTGGACAAACCCGAGTGCCTTTTCGTTGTCGATTAGTAGCATCGTCTCGCAGTGAGCTTTCGATTGCCGTGCACCAAGGCATGCTAGATGCATCGCTTGCCAGATTGCTCAGTAATGAGACACTCACAATCAAACCTTTACGCGAACACCCAGAAGACATCCCAGCCTTGCTAGAGGGCTTAGTGGACTGGCATGTCGAAGAAGAAGGCTTAGCCTATCGGCACTTTAGTGTGGCGGCTCAAAACCGTTTGAGAAATCTTGAGTGGCCCGGTAATTTGCTGGAATTAAAAAATCTGGTTCAACGCATTTTGTTGCTTGGCGGTCCTGCTGAAATTGAAGTGCCTGAAATCAATCGAGTTCTCGGTATTGTTCCTAGCAACGATACGACCCTTGCGCTGCGGCATGATTTGCCACTTCGAGAGGCTAGGGCCGACTTTGAACGGCAATATTTGTTACGTTGCCTAGCCGAATCTCAAGGTAATATTGGCGACCTTGCCAAGCACGTCGGAATGGAGCGTACGCATTTGTATAGGAAGCTGCGCAGTCTGGACATAGACTTGGACAAAGCACGTGAATAAACTAGCGCATTGGGCTTTAGTGCTATCAACGATTAGCTCGTCGGTTTTTAATACATGAAAATCATTGTTTTAGGCGCAGGCCAAGTTGGACTGACCGTTGCGCGTAGTCTCGTGTTGGAAGACAACGAGGTTACGGTGGTCGATACCAACGGCGCGATACTTGAAGAATTAGAAAATAACTCTGATTTGCGGACAGTCAAAGGTCCAGCGTCCTATCCTGAAGTGCTGAGAAAAGCTGGTGCGGAAGATGCCGACATGATCATAGCGGCCACGGATTCTGACGAAACCAATATCGTCGCTATACAGATTGCCTACACCTTGTTTCGAACGCCTGCGAAAATCGCGCGAATTCGATCCATGGAATACATGCGGGAAAAAAATCTGTTTGATAACGACAATATTCCTATTGACGTCATCATCAGTCCTGAGCAATTAGTGACAGAACATGTCCAGCGCATTATTGAACATCCAGGTGCAATTCAGGTAGTTGACTTTGCACACGGTAGGGTTCGTTTAGTGGGCGTTGAGGTGCAAGCAGGCGCACCGATGGCCGGTAGAAAATTATCTGATCTTACCGGGCTACTGGGTGATATCGAAACACGCGTCATGGCAATTTATCGTGGTGAAGAAGTCATCATCCCGGACGGCCCAACGGTGGTACTAGAAGAAGACATCGTGTTCTTTATGGGTATTCGTACCTACACTGGTACGGTTATGCAGCAGTTCCATCATGAAGATATGCCGTGCAAGCGAGTCATGATTGCAGGTGGCGGTAACATCGGTTTGTTGTTAGCGCGCAAACTGGAAAATCTGTACCAAGTTAAAATCATTGAGGCAAAAGAGGAGCGGGCTGACGTACTTGCCTCTACTCTGCACTCAGCTATGGTGCTGCATGGAGATGCCGCCAATCAAGAAATACTCATCAATGAAAACATTCAAGAAATGGATGTTTTTTGCGCACTCACTAACGACGATGAAGCCAACATTCTTTCAGCTATGTTGGCTAAACGAATGGGCGCTCGTAAAATTATGTCCTTGATCAATCGTCCGGCCTATGTGGACTTGGTTGAGCGAGATATAATCGATGTGGCCATATCGCCACAGCAAATTACCATTGGTGCTTTGCTGACCTTGATCCGACGAGGAGATGTTGTCGCTGTGCACTCTTTGCGACGAGGTTCGGCTGAAGCCCTCGAAGGTATTGCCCACGGTGATCAAGATACATCCGTGTTAGTAGGACGAGCCATAGGCGATATCAAATTGCCATCAAGCGCTAGCATTGGTGTCGTGGTAAGGGGGCAAGAAGTTATGGTTGCGCACCATGATCTCGTCATAGAACCTGAGGATCACCTAATCGTGCTAATAACCAACAAAAAACAAATAGCCGACGTGGAAAAATTATTCCAAGTTGGAATAACGTTCGTTTAATCCATTATGTCTGCGATTCCTATTCAGGTAAAAGTGGTACAGAGGGTTGTCGGGATCCTGCTGACCTTGTTCAGTTTTACGCTGTTCACACCTTTTATGGTGGGTCTGATATCTGGTGATCAATGGAATGCGATTACACCGTTTATAGGTGCGTTCATATCCACCATAGGTACGGGGCTTTTGTTGTTCCTACCTGTTAAAGATCACGTGGGACAATTAAGATTACGCGATGGCTTTTTAGTCGTTGTTTTGTTTTGGGCGGTACTAGGTATATTCGGTAGTCTGCCTTTCTATTTCTATACCCCTCTCGATATGTCAGTGGCAGGTGCAATTTTTGAGTCCATGTCGGGCCTTACGACGACTGGTGCGACAATCATTGTGGGACTAGATTTACTTCCGCGCTCCATCCTTTTTTACCGACAGCAAATGCAGTGGCTGGGTGGAATGGGAATCATCGTTTTAGCCATCGCGGTCTTGCCCATGCTCGGTATTGGTGGCCAACAATTGTTTCGCGCGGAAACGCCTGGAATCAGCAAAGACAAACTGACACCGCGGATAGCCGGAACAGCGAAAGCCTTGTGGTATATCTACTTAGGATTAACAGTGACCTGTGCGTTAGCCTACTGGGCTGCAGGCATGAGCGCCTTTGATGCAGTAGGGCACAGTTTCTCAACAGTGGCCATTGGCGGCTTTTCAACCCACGATAACAGCATTGGATACTTTGACAGTACCCTGATAGAAATGATTGCTGTCGTGTTTATGCTTATCTCAGGTGTTAACTTTGCCTTGCATTTTACGGCTGCCCGCCAAATCAATCTCATGCACTATTGGCGAGATGAAGAGTTTAGAACGTACATTCTAATCGCTGTGACCTTGACGATTATCACCAGTAGTTACTTGTATCTCAGTGGTACATCCGAATGGAAAGACTCGTTCGTTGACGGACTATTTCATGTCGTCTCCATCGGAACCACCACAGGGTTTACCTCTGAGGAATACTTTAATTGGCCGGGCTTCCTGCCAGTTCTATTGTTGTTCGCAAGTTTTGCAGGTGGGTGTACCGGTTCAACAGGCGGCGGCATGAAAGTGATTCGTGTGCTGTTGTTGTTTAAACAAGGGCAGCGCGAAATTCGACGCCTGCTTCATCCTCATGCAACGATAAAGGTCAAGGTTGATAAACAACCTATGTCTAATCGCATGATCGATGTGGTTTGGGGGTTCTTTGCAAGCTATCTAGCACTGTTAGCTATTATGTTATTGCTGCTGATGGCAGCAGGGCTTGATCAAGAGTCTGCATTTTCAGCGGTGGTCGCCTGTTTGAATAATTTAGGCCCTGGTCTTGGTATGGTGGCGGCAAATTATTCCAGTCTGGGTGATTTTTCATTGTCGGTGCTGAGCATTGCCATGTTGTTTGGACGACTTGAAATTTTCACGTTGCTGATTCTGTTTACTCCCACATTCTGGCGTCAATAGGTGACAGCCTATGAGCGATGAGATAGCCAGTAAATGGAACTCTCGTTACGCGTATTCCGGCAAGCCTTTGCCACCTCCTGCGGCCGTGTTAAGCCGTGGCGAGCGCTGGCTACCCAAGGGCGAGAATTTAACCGCACTGGATCTAGCGTGTGGAAGAGCAGCTAATGCGCAGTGGCTAGTGGCGCGTAATTTCTCGGTGAGTGCTTGGGATATCAGCGAAACGGTCGTAGCCGAAATCAACAGTCGGCAATCGGCATCATTGATTGACGCCACTGTCCGCGATGTTGTGGAAAAACCACCCAGTGCCAGCAGTTTCGATGTCATCGTTGTTTCGAAATTCTTGGACCGTGGGCTGTGCGGTGCGATACAAGCGGCGTTAAAGCCGGGTGGTGTGCTTTTTTACCAGACCTTTACACACGGATTATCCAACCCTGATTTTCTGCTTTGCGCCAATGAGCTGTTAAGCTTGTTCAAGGGGCTACATATACTGGAATATCACGAGCCAGAACCGGATAGCGACGGTAAAGCTGACGCCAGATTAATAGCACGACGTCCAATGCACGACTGAAGGGCCTAAGTTGTATGAGTCAAATAGACACCTTTGAAGCAATGCTTGCCAAAGGGCAAGATAGCGAAATGCTGCGCTACACCTTGGGTAATGCTTATTTTGCCGAAGAGAAATTCGCACAGGCTGTGAGTCATTTGCAAAAGGCCGTAGCGCTAAAGCCAGACTACTCAGCCGCCTGGCGCGTACTGGGGCGAGCCCTAGCCGGTGATGATCAGTTAGTAGAGGCTAAAGCCGCATTTGATCAAGGAGAAGTGGTTGCTCTGGAAAACGGTGACAAACAAGCTGCCAAGGAAATCAACGTCTTTAGAAAGCGTGTGCTTAAGGCTCTGGGCGAATGAGTGGTGATGCAGGGCTGTGGCTACGAAACCAGTTTTACAATCGCGTAGTCGGTTCACTGTTGCCCTTGTCGTGGTTTGCGCCTAAGGCACCTCGGCCTGATCAGCTTAGTGTTGCCGATGCCCCCATTCATTTGCAAATAGTGAGTCACTGCTGGAACTACGCGCACCTCTCGTTATTTCAGTTGAGTTCACTGGTCAATTATCCGCCTAAAAATTGTCAGCTGACCTACACCTTGTTTTATGCAGAAGAAGACGAAGGGATGCGAAATCTAGTCGCACATTTTTCAGCGCTAAACGTGCCTAACGTCACATGGGATTGGCAAGTACTGCCCAAGGGCGAATTGTTTCGTCGAGCTATCGGTAGAAACCGAGCATCGCTAGCGACTACCGCTGATTGGATTTGGTTTGCCGATTGCGATTTAATATTTCATGAAGGTTGTCTTGACTCGGTAGCCGTAGCAGTAAACGGTAAACGTACCGGTATGGTGTTTCCGGGCTACGAAGGCATAACCGATTTGCTACCTCCAGAGCACCCGCTATTGAATCAAACAGCGGACGGAAGCGGCACCATTGATGTTGATACAAGCCTTTTCAAACGTAATGCAATCCACAAAGCCAAAGGAGCTTTTCAGATTGTGCATGGTGATGTTGCGCGTGCTGTCGGTTATTGCGGCTCCATACCGATTTATCAACAACCTTCAGAGCAGTGGCGCAAAACCTACGAAGATACCGTGTTCAGGCGCGTTATTGAATACGAAGGGGAGGCTGTCGATATTTGCAATTTATACCGAATTCGACATGCAGAAAAGGGTCGGTATGCCAAAGGCACCCGACTATCTGAGTGGCGTAAACGATTACGTAAAGCAACAGACACTGTAGCAAGCTAATGACTGATACTAAGCGTCGGGACCGAGCACGCCGGGCTAAACGAGGTCCTATAGAAGGTATACGCTGGTGGTGGAACACCCGAATTCGATCGCTATGGACAGTACGTTTGCCAGCGATACTCAATAAGCGCTCTAGTACAGCAACAACTTTTGCCTTTAAGCAGGCGGGTACTGAGCTGGGTGATGTACGTGATGAAGGCATCACCGCCATTCTCACTGTGTATAAGCGTGGTGAATACTTGTCAGCGCAAATTGATGCGTTAAAAAAACAAACCGTACCGCCGACAGAAATCTGGGTTTGGTGTAATGACAGCGATGTTCCTTTAGAAGATGTATCGGAGCTTGTGGATAGAGTTATCGTATCCAACTCGAACTGGAAATTTTGGGGGCGTTTCGCAATCGCAAATTTGGTACGCACGCCGTACATTTGTTTGTTCGACGATGACATTTTGCCGCAGCCCAATTGGTTGAAAAACTGTTTGAACACCTATGCATCTGGTATCGATGGAATACTGGGTGGTTCCGGTGTTCTGCTTCCGGCTGAGGGCGGTTACTCGTCCAAGAATAAGGTTGGCTGGAATGGTCACCACCATAATGAAACGACTCGCGTCGATCTAGTGGGCCATGCTTGGTTTTTTAAAAAAGAGCATTTGAAATACATCTGGCAAGAGCAGCCCATGTCCTGGGAAAATGGCGAAGATATCCATTTAAGCTGCATGGCGTGGAAGCATGACGGCGTGGGTACCTATGTGCCACCTCACCCCGCTGACGATGAATCGTTGTGGAGTTGTCGGCCAGATTTCGGCAAACGAGTGGGGCGCACGAGTAGTGCAACGTTTAAATCAGCGGGTCATCACACGGTGCGTGATGACATGGTTAACGCTTACCGAGCGGCG
Source organism: uncultured Granulosicoccus sp. (assembly GCA_937991945.1). GTDB lineage: Bacteria > Pseudomonadota > Gammaproteobacteria > Granulosicoccales > Granulosicoccaceae > Granulosicoccus. The sequence continues at coordinate 68,394 of CALKLO010000025.1, read as the reverse complement.
GGCTGGCGCATCGTTGCCGATGAAAAAACACAGGATTAAAATTGATATGAAATTGTCCTGAATTCGGGATACTTTCGTGACAACTTAATCCCAATACCTGTCTCTGAGTATACGAGAACGCATTTTCTCGGTTGAAAATACTTCGTTAACAGATACAGGAATTAGTTATGAACCGATTGACATCAACTAGTGCTGCAGTAGCACTGGCTTTATTTGGCACTATGTCTTCAGCAATGGCTGCAGACTATGAAGTTACAGTAACCAACCTAACTAGCGGTATTTACTTCACACCCGTCATCGCCAGTGCACACGCCCCTAGCGTTGCAATGTTTCGCTCTGGAACAGCTGCCTCAGCTGAATTGCAAGCGATCGCTGAAGGCGGAAACGTTGCACCTATGGCAGCTCTTCTAGAGAGCATCGGCGCATCTGTGGCTACAGGTGATGGTTTGGTTGGCCCCGGTCAGTCTGTAACTGTGACTATCCAAGATTCAGGTGATGCAGACAACTCAGTATTGTCAGTAACCAGCATGTTATTACCAACGAACGATGGCTTTTTAGGCCTCAACTCAGTTCCATTGCCAGGTGCTGGCGACCCTGCAACAAGAAGCTGGAACGTCAACGGCTATGATGCGGGTACAGAAGCCAATGATGAGCTAGTAGGCAGCGGTGCACCAGGCGAGGCGGGTTTTCCTGCACCACCACCGGTTGTCGCATCAGGTACTGGTACTGGCGGACACGGTATTCCAGCTGAGATTGAAGGCTTTGTACATATTCACCGTAACGTATTAGGTGATTTTGATTCAGAAGGCGGGGCAAGTGATATCAACTCAGTGGTACATCGTTGGTTGAACCCTGTGGCACGCGTAACAGTCACTCGTTTAGACGATGGCACAGGTGAAGGAAGCGCTCCTAGCGCCATCACAGGCTTGAATGGCGTTGCTTACTCTACAAGCAGCATCGAAATATTCTGGGACAGAGCAACGTCTTCTGATTCAATCGTCACCGCTTATGACATCTACCGAAACGGTACATTGATTGATACTCGTGACGCATTGAGCTTTTTCGATGATTCGCTACGAGCAGGTGTTGAATACGAATATGAAGTACGTGCGGTTGATGCCAATGGCGAAACTGGACCTAGCTCTACAGTATCTGTATCGACGTTTGAGTAAATGTAGTTAGGTATTGAATCTAATCAGTTCTAGTGTTCCGGGTTTGCATCGTTGCAAGCCCGGCTTTTTGAGTGATGTATCAACAAGTACGAACAATTGTGCCCCTTTGGTGATATGAGTCACACCAGAGTCAGATATCAATGAACTATTCGCGAACCTTGAACTCTGAGTGTGATGGCCCAAGAGTGTAATAAAAAGTCGATACTTCTCGTCGAGGATGAGCAAGAAATTGCTGACATCGTGATGTTGCACCTTGGCGACTTGAATTATTCCATCACGCACACAGCGGATGGTATCAAGGGCTTGACACTTGCGCTGCAAGGTAGCTGGGACTTAATTCTTCTTGATCTAACGCTACCCAGAATTGACGGTTTAGATATCTGCAAACAGGTAAGGGAATCTAATCCGGCTACGCCAATTATTCTTATCTCTGCTCGAAGTGAGGAGAGTGAACGTGTACTGGGATTGGATGTGGGGGCTGATGATTACATCACCAAACCCTTTAGCATTGATGAATTGATTGCCCGTGTTAAAGCGGTGCTCAGACGTGTCGATGCGTTGCAAGGATTAGTGGCAACCGATGTTGTGTCCGTTAACGGCATCGTTTTAGATCCCTTGCGTCATACGGTTTCAATAACAGGTAGAGCTGTCAATCTTACGGCCAGAGAATTTGAGTTGCTTTTGCACTTTGCAAAGTCTCCTGGTCAAGTGTTTAATCGCACAGAACTACTTGAGAAAGTATGGGGTACGCGACACGACGGCTACTTACATACGGTGAATTCACATATTAATCGACTGCGATCCAAAATCGAATCGAACCCAGCCAAACCAGAGTACATACAAACTGTATGGGGCGTTGGTTACAAACTAATGGCCTAGTTCATCGTTATGTTTCCCTCTTCGTTGTTTGCTCGGCTATCGTTATTTTTCTTGCTGATATTACTCATGTTAGGGCTAACCACCTTATGGGTATCGCACAAAAATAGCCGAAGTTACTTTCTGGAATTCACCCAACAACTCAATAGCCCGATAGCCATGTACATGGCTGAAAATGCAGAGTTGATCGTTAATCGACAACCTAACATTGATGCATTAGCTGAGTTGACTGAGCACGTCGTTGTTATTAATCCAAGCGTAGAAGTCTATTTGCTCGATATGCAAGGCAACGTGATTGAGCCCATTCTGAGTAATGATCTCGGTGCAAATGCAGCGCAACAGTTTAACCCTATCGTAGACTTAGCCCCCATAAACAAGTTTCTTGATCCGAATTCTGTGTACCCGATATTCGGCACTAACCCAAGAAGTGTTGGTAGTAAGAGTATTTTTTCGGTAGCGCCTTTATTTACAACGCCCTCTATTGGTCAACAATCTGAACAGCTAGGGTATGTGTATGTGGTGTTAGCGGGCGAGCGCCATCAGTCTTTATTAAATTCATTGTCTGATAGTTACAGCATTAAAAATCTAACGCTGACGCTAGCAGGTACGTTGCTATTTGCCTTGTTAGCAGGCATCGCTGTATTTTTTCTACTCACTAGGCGACTAAGACTGCTCACCCAAAAAGCGACGCAATGGCAAAAAACACTTCCCAACCGATTAAGTGGCGGTGAAGTTGGCGATACAGACTTAACTTTTGTAACTCGCCTTTCAGGGGCCGGTGCTAATGGACGACCACGAGATGAAATAGATGTGTTGGCGGCTACCTACGATTCAATGGCTGCACAGTTAGTGACTCAGTATCAACATCTTCAACTAAGTGATAAAAATCGTCGTGAGTTTTTTGCCAATATATCCCATGATTTGCGCACGCCGCTGACAACGATGCAAAGCTATCTCGAGACCCTAGTGCTTCGCTCTGATACGTTAGATGCGGCGGATCGAAAAAAATACCTAGAGACAGCACACAAACAAACCCTGCGTTTGCGTCGCTTGGTTATGCAGCTATTTGAACTCTCAAAATTATCATCTGGCAGTGTGGTGTTGGAAACAGAGCGCTTCTCATTACTGGAGCTGACGTTTGACTGCGTGCAACAATTTGCGTTAGAGGCACAACAAGCTGATATCGCGTTGCGCGTAAAGCCGCAAAACGATGACTCGCAACAGTTTGACATCACAGCAGACATCGCATTGATTCAGCGAGTATTTGAGAATCTGCTAGCCAATGCACTTCGTTTTACACCATCAGGTGGCGCTATAGAAGTGGAGCTAAAACGTACCCACAAGGAACGTGTTGATGTCATCGTTCGGGACACAGGTTCAGGGATATCTGAAGAGAAAATTGCTCATGTGTTTACTAGACACTACCCTGAGACCACGGTGGGCGAGGGCCGCAGTGGTAATGCTGGGCTAGGCTTGTCGATAGTAAAAAGTATTCTGGAGTTGCATCAGTCGGACATCCGAATGAGCAGTATCGAGAACAAGGGAACAGAGGTAAGTTTTACGCTACCCACCGGAAAAATCACGGTGCAGTAGTCCATCTGCCAGCCCAGACGCTGGCAGACGGAATCTATCGTTTAACGCAAAACGCTACAATTACGCGCCAGTATCGGCAACTAATCCTGCAGCTTCAATACCTGCAACTGCGCAGAGTTCATCATTGTCTGATGTATCGCCAGTAACGCCGACCGCACCGATTAACTCACCGTCGCTGTTTCGGACTAGAACACCACCTGGAACGGGGACTAGGGCGCCATCGCATAATGAGTTGACTGCTTGGATAAAGAAAGGCTCATTTTTGGCACGTTCGAACAAGGCTCTTGAGCCAATGCCGATTGAGATAGCGCCAAAGGCTTTTCCGTGAGCAACTTTAGGACGCAGAAGGCTAGTGCCGTCTTGGCTTTCACTGGCCTTGATAGTGCCAGCAACACCCAGTACGACAACGGCCATTGGTTTGAAACCGTTTTTGGCTTGTGCGGCCAATGTGCTTTCAATGATTTGCTTTGATTGAGCTAAGGTTAAATCCATGGAGATGAGTTTTCCAGATGTCGGTATGTGGTTAGGAAGCAATACGTGAATTAACAAAAAATGGCTGCGCAGGCAGCTCAGTCTTTGGTGTTCGCTTGGCGCTAAGAATAGCACCCAGTGAGTTTCTCGGGTTGAGCCCGGAAATACACGATTAGCCGACTAGTTCCTGATTCTGCTAATCTCTAGAGCTTCGTAGCGCCAATAAATTTGATACCCGATTGAATATATATCATCAGCTTCTAGGTAAAATTGAACGTGCAGCGGCTCGTCGTCAGGGTAAAGGTTGGGGTTCTGGTAGCGTTGAGCATGAGTTGCGGGCTGCGGGCTCACTCATGGGCAACAATACCGATATAACCTTGGCCATCGATGTAGGCGGCAATGTCGGCAATTACACGGGGGCCATTCGCACGGTTCATCCGGGTGCCGAGGTTCATATGTTTGAGCCTTCCAAGACCAATATAGACATACTTATGGGTCGTTTTAGCGACGATTCTCAGGTCACCGTGCAGCCATTTGCTTTGTCATCTAGCGTCTCAGAGGCCACGCTGTACTCTGATAAACCGGGTTCTGGTCTGGGGAGTTTGACGCGCAGACGTCTAGATCATCGCGGCAATGATTTTGATGTCAGCGAAACCATTTCCACGCGTATTTTCGATGACTATTGGAAAGAAACTTTAGGGAGTCGTCGTATTGATCTCTTTAAATTAGACATCGAAGGTCATGAGCTGGATGCCTTAAATGGCAGTGTTGAGGCGCTAGCAAACACGCGGGTTGTGCAATTTGAGTTCGGTGGTTGCAACATCGATACGCGGACCTTCTTTCAAGATTTTTGGTACTTTTTTACTGAACGCAATTTCGCGTTATACCGAATCACGCCAGGTGGCGTTGCCTTGGTCGACAAATACCGTGAGCGAGATGAGTTCTTCAGTACCACCAACTACCTAGCGTTGGCTAAAGAGCCGTAGAGCAAGCGTCCTATGATGGCTGATTGCGAATGTGTGGTGATTGGGGCGGGCGTAGTGGGACTAGCCATAGCCGCAAAGCTTGCACAAAGTGGACGCGATGTACTCATTCTGGAGCAAGAATCCAGCTACGGTTCAATGACAAGTGCGCGAAATTCTGAAGTCATTCATGCAGGTATCTATTACCCGGCCGGTAGTTTGAAAGCGCAGTTTTGTGTAGAAGGTCGTAAGGCGCTCTATGCGTATTGCCAGCGACGACACATTGGACATAAACGCTCAGGTAAATTAATTGTTGCGACCAACGATGCGCAAGCCCGAGAGCTAGCTGATATTCGCAAACGCGCCGTGGCCAATGGAGTCACTGATTTACACTACCTGACGCAGGCCCAAGCGCAGGCATTAGAACCCTCACTGGCGTGTGTTGCTGCTTTGCTGTCGCCCTCCACGGGCATCATTGACAGCCATGGGCTCATGGTTTCACTGTTGGGTGATGCAGAAGCTAATGGCGCTGTGCTGGCTTTACGAGCACCCGTTAGACGATTATCACGAGTGGCGTCCAGTAGTTTTTTCCAGATTGAGACGGGTGGTGATGAGCCGGCGTCACTAACCAGTCAGTGGGTAATCAATACTGCAGGGCATGGTGCTTGTCAGTTGGCATCTTCATTATCGGAGCTGTCCTCAACGCATTGTCCAGAGCCGTTATTGAGCAAGGGCAATTACTTTCGTTTGCAAGGCCGTGCGCCGTTTTCGCGCTTGATTTACCCGGTGCCTGAACCTGGTGGTTTAGGCGTGCATATTACGATTGATCTGGCAGGGCAGGCGCGCTTCGGCCCAGACGTTGAAGCGATAGAGCACGAGAACTATGCCGTTGATCCGGGTAGGTCCGATAAATTTTATGAAGCCATTAGGCGATACTGGCCAGGCCTGCCCGATGCCGCTTTAACACCCGATTACTCAGGCATTAGGCCTAAACTTTTGTGGCAAGGTGAGCCGTATAACGACTTTATGATCACATCGATGCGCGACCATGGTGTTCCAGGCTTGATCAACCTGTTTGGAATTGAGTCGCCGGGTTTGACATCGTGTTTAGCGATTGCCGAACACGTCAATCAGTTGAGTCGTTAGGCCCAGTTGGTAACAACTACCGGGTACTCATGTCCTCATTTTCTCTATCGAACACCACTAGGTGATCCAGCTGCAAGCGGATGCCAAATTGCTCGCCAACTTCATGGTTGTGATGAGAAGGCGCTAGGCAGAGCAGACGAGTGTTGCCAGGCATTTTCAGTGTGTAGAGATGATCAGCACCACGAAAATCACGGGCTATAACCGTGGCTTTGTTAGGGCTATTGTCATCGTGCAAAATATCATCGGGCCTGACTAAAAGCTCAATCAATGTGCCCGAGGGGACATCGGCAGTAAGCTCGCCGTGAATGATGCCAAGCTCGGTCTGGATAACGTTGTCTTCTAGCGTGTTGCCACACAAAAAGACGCCTTCACCGACGAAATCGGCGACGAAGCGATCAGCTGGGGTGTGGTACAGGTTATAGGCGTTGTCCCACTGTCGTAATTTGCCTTGAGCAACTACGCCAATATGATCAGCAATGGCGAAGGCTTCAAATTGATCGTGTGTAACCAACACCGCAGTAATGCCGTCGCGCTTTAATATTTCGCGAACTTCGTGTGCTAGTTGCACTCGGCGCTCTGTATCTTGGCTACTAAAGGGTTCGTCTAGCAGCAACACGGGTGGCCGTGGGGCCATAGCTCTAATCAAGGCGACGCGTTGCTGTTGTCCGCCTGAGAGTTGATGTGGATAGCTGTCGGCGTACCGTTGCATACCGACCAAATCCAGTAGCTCGTCAACACGTTCTTCAACGGCCTTTTTAGATTGGTTGATGATGCCAAAGGCGACGTTTTTTCGCACACTCATGTGAGGGAACAGGGCTAAATCCTGAAAGACCATACCGACGCGTCTTTCTTCAGGGCTTGCTTGCTCAGAAGCCGTGGCAACGGTCTTACCAGCTATGTTGAGTTGTCCTTGTGAAGGCGGCTCAAATCCACCGATAACGCGTAGCAATGTCGTCTTGCCACAACCACTGGGTCCGAGTAGGCAACCGATATCGCCAGCCGCAAGGGTAAATGACACATCGTCGATGATGCGAGTACCATCAAGGTCTACGCTTATATGTTCTAGTTCAAGCTGGTTACTCATGTAGCGATGATACCCGATGCCTGCCAAAGTGGGCGCAGGATTCAGTGCAATCGGATTGTTTAGGTGAAAGAACCTCCATGCAATGTGACATATCAATAGATTTACTGACTCCCGTGTTTCTCGACCGGGTTGCAGAGGTGGAGGCAGGCTTAGCGGCTGATGTTTTGGCAGAGCCCCTAATCGCCGCATGGTTAAGGCCCTTGTGTGCTGTCAGCCCGTATTTGATGCGTGTGGTTGCGCAGTATCCAGACGCGTTGGCGCAGCTTGTCCAAAGTGGTGAGTTGAATGCCTCTAGAGCATCAGACGCGCCAGCTGATTGGGTCGCAGAGCTCAACGCATTATTGCAGCATGAGCTTGATGAGCTTAGTGATGTATCGCCTGATAAGGGCACAATTGAAAGTATTCGACAAAGCGTTTTACGCAAGTTTCGGCACCGACAAATGTTTCGAATCCTTTGGCGCGACCTTACACAAACAGCGCAGCTCTACGAAACGCTCAAAGATCTTTCTGTATTGGCAGATGCCTGTGTTATCGCTGCAGATCAATGGGTCTACGATTCATTGGTAGAGCGCTTTGGCATGCCAAGCAACGCAGACGGCAAAGAGCAGCGCCTCATAGTCTTAGGCATGGGGAAATTAGGCGGTTATGAGTTAAATGTATCGTCTGATATAGACCTTATTTGTTTGTGGCCCGAGGCAGGTAAAACAGCAGGTGACAAAGCCGGTCGGCATGTGACCGATAACTCTGAATTCTTCAGACGTTCGGTACAAATGTTAACCCGCCTACTTAACAGCCCAACTCTGGATGGCTTTGCCTATCGCGTCGACACACGCCTTCGCCCCTTTGGTGAGAGTGGCCCGTTAGTGATGAACTTCGATGGCTTGGAAAATTACTATTTAACGCAGGCTCGAGAATGGGAGCGCTATGCCATGATCAAGGCGCGAGCAATAACAGGCGACCCCAGCGATATTGAAGCCTTAATGGGATTGATTACCCCATTTGTCTATCGCCGTTATTTAGATTACAGCGCGTTTGATTCACTGCGAGAGTTAAAGAAAAAAATAGCGGTATCTGTTAAGCAAAAAGGCATGGTAGATAACATTAAGCTGGGCTCAGGCGGTATACGCGAAGTAGAATTTATAGGCCAAGCTTTTCAGTTGGTACGCGGTGGCCGAGATGAACGTTTACGTAAGCGCTCTATCGTTACTGTGCTCAAACAATTATCACTCGATGGCATGTTAGTGCCCGAGGAAGTGGATGCTTTGCTCGGTGCTTATGCTTATTTACGCAAGGTCGAAAACGCCATTCAAATGATGCGTGATGAACAACTGCATAGTTTGCCCAGCGATACGGCCGATCAATTGCGTTTGATCAGCATGCTGGGTGAGTCTGATTGGGATAGTTTTCGAGCCAAACTGGACGTGCATCAACGCGCTGTTAGTGAAAGCTTTGCAGGTTTGTTTGAAGTGGAATCAACTGAAGCTGCGGTAGAGCCGAGTAATGATACTGCTTCGCCTCAAGAGCAACGTTTAGCCACCATGCAAGCTCTTTGGAGTTTGCTAGGGGACGAGGAGTCAGTTGATACAGCGCGTGAAGCGGCACTTGAAGAGGTCGGTTTTTCAAGCAATGATGAGCTGTTAAGTGTTATTGCCACGATCAGTCGAGGGGCATTTTTTCATCGCCTAACCGTTGCGAGTCAGGATCGTGTTACCAAAATTACACCGCTCATTATGTGTCTAGCTATAGACACAAAGGATGCGGCTTTAACGTTGAACCGTTGTGTCTCCTTAGTGCGTGCAGTTGCTGGGCGTAGTGGGTATTTGCAAGTGTTAAGCGATCAGCCTCAAGCCTTAGCCCGATTAGTACGTTTGTTTTCGCAAAGTAGTTGGTTGGCAAATTTTGTTTTGCGCCAACCCATGGTTATCGACGAATTGTTAGTGGGTCCAAGCTCAGAGCTTTATCTCAGTGCAGGCGATGTCGCCAGTCAAACTCAAGCACAGGTCGATAGAATTCGTGATGCCGATTTAGACATACAGATGGATACGCTACGGCATTATCGACAAGGGCGAGAAATGAGAATTGCGTGTGCTCAGCTCGATGGCACGTTAACGCTTATGCAAGTCAGTGATCAGCTAAGCTGGTTGGCCGAATCGTTAATTGAAGCGGTTATTCAGCTCACACAAGCACCGTTGGTTGCAAAGCACGGTCAGCCAAGTTTTCAATTAAAGGGGGAGCATCACGTTAGTTCGGTGGCCGTGGTTGCCTACGGAAAGTTAGGGGGGCTTGAATTGGGATTTTCTTCCGATCTAGATCTCGTGTTTCTTCACGATAGCGCCGGTGAGCAGCAACAAACCAATGGCGAAAAGCCAATTGACAACGCTATGTTTTATGCACGCTTAGCGCAAAAGTTTGTTCATTTTATGGGCACCACGACACCCGCCGGTATGCTCTATGAAATTGATTTACGACTGCGACCTAACGGCACGTCGGGCGTCCTAGTGACGGGTATCGAGGCCTTCGCCAATTATCAGACAGGCGATGCCTGGACTTGGGAACACCAAGCCTTGATTCGTACACGCATGGTGTTTGGTAGTGGCGTGTTAAAGCAACGCTTTATGGATATTCGTGCGCTCGTGTTAGCGCAGGTGCGCTCTGAAGAGGAGCTGCGAGAAGCCGTAGCGAGCATGCGTGAGCGTATGCGCTCAGCGCTTGGCAACCCGTTGGAGGATCGCTTTAATCTTAAGCAAGATGCTGGCGGGGTGGCCGATATCGAATTTATTGTGCAGTTTCTTGTTCTGGCGTATTCCGGCAAACACCGAGATTTGCTTGAATTCACTGACAATATTCGAATATTAACCGTGGTAGAAGCCCATTCTCTGATGCCCGTGGAGGAGGCGCAGGCACTGCGAGATTGCTACCTGGCACTGCGCGAACGTTTGCACCGACAAGCATTGCAGGAGGCCAGCTCAATTGTTCCTCTCGATGAGGAGTTAAACCGCCTAAGGCAGACGGTTGTAGACATAAAATCACGAATTCTGGGTGGCACTTAACCGATAGCGCCCGAATCAATCATTGATGGGTGGGTTGACGTACACTACACCCGTCTAAACGTTTATACAGGTCCGCTTGCTCATGCAACAGCCGAATGCCCAGTCTCTCGTCGAAGTCACCCGAGACGAGCTTCCTCTACACTGCCCAACGCCTGATTCATCGTTGTGGAATAGTCACCCTCGCGTATTCATACCGTTGGACGACTCACCGGAAGCCACTTGCTCATATTGCGGTACGGTGTATCGCCTAGTGGAAGCTAAAGGGCAGTCCTCCAGCAAGGTTTAGAACTGAGTCGATTTGTCGGTGGGCGCGAAAAAAACATTGAAGCGTTCTATTACCCAAGTAGACCCGAAAGCTGGTGTTTACTGGCGTTATGCTCGCGACAGTTCACCGCGCTTCGACGTCGACGTTTTCGATGAAGAAAAACTCCGAGCTCAAGGCAAAATTACAGGCCTAGCAGGGGCGGGTCGAGGCAATACGTTTTTCCTAACGTTGAATGAGCAACCGTTAGTGTTGCGTCATTACAGACGTGGCGGTTTAATCAGAAAAATAACCGCCGCACGCTACTGCTACACGGGTCTATCCAGAACACGCGCAATACGTGAGTACGAGCTCTTAACGTTATTAAAAGAAAAGCAATTACCCGCACCGATACCCTACGCGTGTCGTGTTGAAGTTAACGGGTACAGCTACCAAGCCAGTTTAGTGACTCACCGGTTGGCAGGTCTAACAATGGCAGAACATCTGCAAAGAGGCGATTCCCTAGAAGAGAATCTGTGGGCAGCGGTAGGGCAGAGTATTGCAACATTCCACGCGCAGGGTGTTTTTCACGCGGATTTGAATGCGCACAATATAATGATAGATGAGTCGGGGTTAGTCTCGCTAATAGACTTTGACCGAGCTCGGTTTCGTACCGTGCCAAACAGTCTCGATAGCGGTTGGTGCAAACAAAATATCAAGCGTCTAGAGCGTTCTTTGGACAAGCTTGCTAAGCAAGCAGGCGCTGAATCTGGAGATGCGTTCCAGCAAACGCTAAAAGATGGCTTTCAGATCTTAGAAAAAAATTGGGCGACGAAGTTGTCTAATGACATGGCACAACACTAACTAAAGGCAGCTTTTGTCAGCAAGCATTCATTGGTTGGGTTAAAACAGTAAGCCCTGATAAATGTCCAATGCGTGTTGTGTGTCAGCGTCGCTGATGTTTTTTGCATTCATAGCCATCGCTGCAAGCTCATCATCATTCTTGCTGGCTCTAACAAAAAATCCAGCAATGTCGATTGCTGTTTTTGCAACGGTTAGCGCATTGGCGTTTTGCATACGCAAGACCATAACGTCAAAGTTGAACGTATGCTGCCCAACAATAGTGGGGCAAGCTACGCGGGCAGGTTCCATAATGTTGTGTCCGCCTCGCTCTATCAGTGAGCCGCCAACAAAAGCACCTTTAGCATACTGGTACAAAACAGCCAGCTCACCCAATGTATCGGCAATGTAAATATCATGGCTGGGTAAGGGCGATTCATTGCTGCTGCGCAGTAATACTGAATACCCATGTTTATTTAATTGCTCGTAAATTGCTGGGCCTCGCTCAGGGTGGCGTGGCGCGATCACTAGCAGTGTGTCGTTGCATTTAGCTTGCATCCAAGCAATGGCAATTTGTGTTTCTTCATCGGCGTGTGTTGATGCGGCCAGAACATAAGGACGCTCAATAATGCTGTGTGTTTTCGTGGTGTCAGTGTTGCTGGAATACTTCAGGTCTCCAGCTACCTCTACATTGTCCGGATTGGCACCTAAGCGTATAAATCGTTCTTTGTCGTCGTTAGATCGCGCCAAAATTCGCACAGGGCTCAAAGCCTGTCGATAACTACTGGCTAATACCCCATCGGCTTGTTTACTGGTTTTATTCGATAAACGCCCATTGATGATACTTAGCGATACACCATGCTGTGCGCAAGTTGAATACAACCAAGGCCAAATTTCAGTTTCAACTATCCATGCTTGGCTTATTTGCGCACGCTGAATAAAACGTTGGCAGGCCCCGGGGAAATCAATGGGTAAATACTGATGTTGCACGCCGGTTAAATTGTGTTGTGCAAGTACAGCGGCACCTGTTGGCGTACCGGTGGTGAACAGCACGTCGCCTGCGCTGCGCGCAAGCCATGATTCAACCAGAGGTAGCACGGTAATTACTTCACCTACCGATGCGGCATGTACCCATAGTCGCTGAGGGTTAGTTTTGTTCGTTGCTTGCTGGCTATAGAGACCGAGGCGCTCACGGAAGTATCGAGTGCCACCATCTTTGTACGATCGCCAAACCGTATAACCTAAGAGAACAGGGCTGACTAACCGAATTAGGAATCGATACAGCCCAGGTGGGGGCGCGATGCTACCTATACGGGTTGGCATGGTCAGCAGAGGGCTGTTTAAAGCGTTTGTGTGCCCACAGGTATTGTTCGGGTTGAGTGCGTACCTGAGCCTCTAGGAGGTCGTTCACTTGTTGCGTAGCCTCAAGTGGGTCAGTGCTATCGAGCTTTAGTGGCTCTCCAAAGGAGAGCGTATAGCGAGTACCGTCGTCAGAGCGTGTTGGCACAAAGGGGATAATGGTTGCCCCGGTCATTTTTAATATTCTGGCAGTACCGCTAGTGGTTAACGCAGGCTGATCAAAGTAGCGAGTCACAATGCCGCCGTGATTGGTCGATACGCTTTGATCGGGGGAGTACCAGACCATTTCTCCTCGTCGTAGGCAGCGAACCATTTCGCGGATACCACGATTGTCGATAAGACCGCTTAAATGCCTTGAGCGTTGCGCGTACAAATAGTCTGCAAACAGAGGGTTTTTTGGCGGATCGTATACGGCTGACACAGGCCAGCGACCGCCCACCAGTGCACCACACAGTTCGAGCACGGTGAAATGAGCTTGCAGCAAAATGACGCCTTTGCCGGCAGCTAGAGCGTTGTCAACGTGCTCCGCACCCACGAATTTCACATCGCTAATACCATCTACTTGTCGAAACCAAATCCATGCAGTTTCTGCGGTAGCCATGCCCAAATGAGCAAAGGCTGAGCGAGCTAGTGAATCGCATTCAGTTTGTGAATAATCAGGGAAGGCGAGTTTTATATTGATTTGAGTGATGCGTCTTCGGCTCGCTAGCAAGCGATACATGAGCGCACCCATGCCGCGCCCCACTTTCATCACAAGAGGGAAGGGCAGGCGGGTCATTAAATAGAAAAAACCGAACCCCAGCCAGGTTGGCCAAAACCTAGGGGCTACGTAGCTTTGCCAGCGAAATTTGCTAGCAACGGGCTGGGTCGGTTTATTTGCGGGCTGTTGTTGCACCAACCATCAATACACAGTTTATTAGTTAGTTTCTTCGGTAACCAGAAAACGATTGATACCGAAAATATCGTCTTCGCTTAATGTACCGGATGCAGCTTTCAAATTCAGAGAGTTAATAATGTAATCGTAACGGGCGCCTGCATAGTCGGAGCGAGCGCTGTATGTGTCACGTAAGGCTTGCAATACTTCTACAGAGGTGCGCGTACCCGCTCGAAAACCCGCTTCAGTGGCTTCGGCAGATTTTTGCGTCGATACCAGTGCCTGACGAAGCGCATTGGCCAGACTAATTGACGCTTCGACACCGCGGTAACCGTCGCGGGTTTGTTGGGTAGTCGCACGTTCCTGTGCAATTAAATCTTCAGAGGCCGCTTGTGCTTGCGCTCGTGCCTGCGCTACCAAAGCACTAACACGCCCGCCAGTGAGAATGGGAAGACTAAACTGCAGTGATATCTCGCCGCGGTCTACGTCATTGCGTCCCAGTTGACCGGTAGTCGTGGTTGCAGCCGTGCCCACTAAATCGAGAGTGGGCCTTTTGTTAGCTCGTTCAATATCGATTTGTGTATTGCTGCTTTCTGATGCAAGCCGTGCAATAACCAATTCTAGGTTTTGTTCTTTAGCTATTTTGACCCATTGGTCGATGTCGGCAGGCTGTGGGGGCGTCAGCGGTAAGTCGCTAGCAAGCGTTGCCAAGTTATTAGTATTTAAACCACTGATTAGCAGCAGTGCTTCACGAGCAGTAGATAACTGGTTAGACGCTGCAATTTCCTGAGCCGTCGCTAAGTCGAATTGTGCCTGAGCAGACCGTACGTCTGTGATGGGAACAAGCCCGACGTCAAATCGTCTTTCTGCTTGTTCTTTTTGTCGGCTGATGGCTTGGAGCTCAGATTGGCTAAACTCCAGAGTCGCTTGTGCTCGCAGAACATCGAAGTAGGCGGTAGCCACGCGCAAAATAAGCGTTTGCCCGATAGCCGCATACTGCGCGTCTGCTTGCAGAACACCAATTTTCGCTTGATCAATGAGTTTCTTGTCAGAGCGGTTATAAATCGATTGAGACAGCGAAAGGCTTAAGGCTGTGTCTTGATAAGAACCATCGCCGTCGTTGCTTTGAGAAACGATTCCAGCTTCAGCGCCAAAGGTGAGTTGTGGCTTGAAGGCAGATTTAGCCAATGGCACCCGCTCTATAGCGGCGTCTTGATCAAATTTAGCCCGACGATATTCGGCGTCGTAGGTCTTAGCCTGTTCGTATACTTCTCGTAAATCTGCGGCGTGTGTATTGCCTATGAGTAGCGAACTGGCTACCACCGCTGCACAAATGCTAAGCCGATGAAATCGAGCGGTTGGAAAAGAAGTTACCGATGTTTTTTCCATAATGATTGTCAGAATACGAAGCTAGGTGATTCGGAATCGAAGTTGATTAATGGGTCTACTGAAGTCTCGAACAAGCTCTCGCGACTCCATTCAGTGTCTCTTATACGTGTGATGAGCACAGCTTCCATCGCAGGTTGTGTACTTTCGCCAATAAAAGCAAAAAGGCGACCACCCACGTTCAGTTTGTTCTTGTAATAGTCAGGTATGGATGGCACCGCACCTGAAAATGCAATGGCGTCATACCCGTCTTTGGCATCCCAAGAGGCAGTAGCGTCTTGTTGCAGTACCGTGACATTGCTGATACCGCGCGCCGAAATTCGAGCTGCAGCGGCTTCAGCAAGGGCTGGGATGATTTCAATGCTTTCAACCTGAGCTGATAGCCGTGCAAGACAGGCCGTTATAAAACCGCTGCCGGTGCCAATTTCCAAAACAGAATCGGTGACTTCGAGAAGCAGGGCTTGTAGTAAGCGGCCTTCAACGGTCGGCTTAAGCATATGCTGCCCATGGCCAATAGGCAGGGGGAAATCACTGTAGGCAACGCCGCGATGCTGTTCGTCAACAAACGCTTCTCTTGGAATCTCTGCAAGTACATCAAGAACACGCTGATCTAGTACGTCCCAAGGGCGTACCTGCTGCTCGATCATGTTACTACGGGCTTGTTGTAAATCCATTTGAGCTACCGACAAATTTGTATGGTTAAGATAAGGAGTCGCTGCTATCAACTTATCGTTGGTTACACAGCGAATTATAGGCCAAGGAGCCACCTACAGCAGTTACAAGTCGTAACACAGCTGTATTTTTATCCAAATAAAGCAATCGAGGCTCTAAGCTAAGAGTGCTCGCCTGCTAGAAAGTTAGATGTAGGGTTAGTTCGGAATAGGTTCGCTATTGCCGAACCCTGCCGCCTGAAGAGGTTTATTCAGGAACGACGCTAGTTGCCTGCGGGCCTTTTGCGCCATCTTCAACGTCGAAAGTCACTTTCTGACCTTCATTGAGAGTCTTAAAGCCTTCTGACTTTATTGCCGAGAAGTGCACGAATACATCTGCACCGCCGTTGTCCTGAGCCAAGAAGCCAAATCCTTTTGCTTCGTTAAACCACTTAACTGTACCTGTAGACATTTTCTGACCTCGTCAATGAACCATGCTGCAACAAAAATGCGCATATGCCTGCCATTGGCGATGGCAGAAGGTGTTGCCGCTAAGATCAGTCTACTGCTTTTGCCTGCAAAGGCCACAATAATGACGAAATTACCGCTTATTCAGTAGGTTTCGGTTTGTTATTGGAAGAATTGTCAGTCGTTTGATTGTTATTTGACGCATTCTCACCACCATCACCCGCAGGCTTGCTGCGGCGTCTGCGTTTCTTAGGTTTTGGCGCATCGCTAGCAGCTGCGCTGTCACTTGATGCAGGCTTTGGCGATGGGTTCGAACTTTTAGGTGACGGTTTAGGCCGGTTACGGTTTGATCCGCGAGGGTTCTTACCCGGAGGTCCGCTGCTAGCGCGGTCACGCTCTACGCGTTTTGCCGGCTTAGGCGTAACGAGTAGTTCGTCCGTAATCATTTCTAGCGGAATACTTTGACCGATGTATTGCTGAATTTCAGGCAGTGAAAACGAGTAATTTTCGCAAGCAAAACTCACTGCAACACCTTGGGTTCCAGCACGAGCAGTTCGACCAATACGGTGAACATAATCTTCGGCTTGTTGCGGAAGGTCGTAGTTGAATACATGGGTCACATCATCAATGTGTAGACCGCGGGCAGCGACATCGGTTGCAATGAGCACAGGCAGGTTTCCAGCCGTAAAGTCTGCAAGGATGCGTTGTCGTTTACTTTGGCGAACATCGCCTGAGAGTGTTCCGCAGGCAACATCGTTGCCGAGTAAAAACCCTTCAATTTTTTCCGCTGCACGCTTTGTATTGACGAAAACAATGGCTCTAGGCGGCTTTAGGGTTCCCAGCAGGCCTAACAACAGAGGGATTTTTTCATCACTGGCGGGTTGATATAACGATTGACTGACACCTTCAGCCGTAACGCCTGTGGTTTCTGTTTTGATGGGCTCAGGGTTATCCATGTGCTCGTACGCCAATTCCATGACTCGATGCGACAAGGTGGCGGAAAACAACATGCTGCGACGCTCTCCAGGAGGAGGCATGCGTCGAAGTAAAAATCGGATATCTGCGATGAAGCCTAGGTCGAACATGCGATCGGCTTCGTCCAGCACGCAGATTTCTAGTTTTTGTAAATCAAACACTTTTTGCTTGAAGTAGTCGATCAGCCGCCCTGGGGTGCCGATAAGCACATCGACGCCAGCAGCGAGTTCCTTTCGTTGTTTGTCATAATCGATACCGCCATAAACCACCGAGCATTTCAAATCGGTGTACTTGCCCAGCGAGTCCGCATCTTTCTTTATTTGCATGGCCAGTTCGCGGGTGGGTGCAATGACCAACATGCGAGGTTGATCCTTGCGGCGTTCTGAAGGTTCGTGATTGAGCAGGCGGGCAAAGCTACCTAACAAAAAAGCGGCCGTTTTGCCGGTTCCGGTTTGTGCCTGTGCGGCTATGTCACTGCCTCGTGCAATGACGGGAAGTGAGAGGCCTTGGATTTCTGTGCAGTTGCTAAAGCCCAGTTCATCCGTTGCTTTGAGCAAGGGTTCTGGAAGATTCAGTTCGCGAAAGGTTGTCGCAACCGCATTCTTGGCAGAAGAGTCGGATGTTTCGTCTTTGGGTGTATTAGTCATGCAATCTGGGCCATGCGATCTGATAAAGTAGAGGCCCTTTACGGGCTCGTTGTTTGCGGTACAAGTCGTGTTAGTTCACCGGTTTTGTTAGGACTGGTTAGTTAAATCGACCACTCGGCCACCTTTTCGGTGGTTTTTGCAGCGATTAAATGAACGTTACTGTCTTTTCTTGCTCGTACGCTTGATTAGAGCGTTGTCAGTACATACCGTAAAACGTTATAGATAAGCGAAAATTACTCACAGCCCCTAATGTTGTATTTCCAGCACTAGTGGCTTAAACGATAAACACTGAGGTTCAGATGAGCGACCATATTACTCCTATTACGGATGCGACCTTCGAAGAAGAAGTTCTTAATTCAGATGTGCCTGTGCTAGTGGACTACTGGGCAGAGTGGTGCGGACCGTGTAAAGCAATCACACCTGTACTAGAAGATGTCGCCCCTTCGTACGTTGGAAAAGTAAAAATCGTTAAGATGAATATAGACGAGAATCCCAACACGCCGCCTAAGTACGGCATTCGTAGCATCCCAACATTAATGCTTTTTAAGAATGGAAGTGTAGAAAGCACCAAGATCGGTGGCCTTAACAAAGCCCAACTGACTGAATTTTTGGATGAAAACGCGTAAGGCTTAGCAGCCGCTCGAACGTAGCTGTGAGAAGTGATATACCTCTCACAGCTTATGTATATTCAGCATTTAACTGCTTGTAGGCCTTTACTAGTGCCCCTTTCTGGTCGATATTTTGCTTTGAATCGCATCAATGATGTAAATTTTCTGGACTCAGCGTTTTCATTCATGCTAAGTTCAACACATAACGTCATGCAGCCCGCTACCTCTCAAGCGCGCGCCACGTAACTCAAGCTCCACTGACCAAATTCTCAATTCCATACTGATCCGCTACTTTTTTGTAGCCATCCCCCGATTCCGGCGTCTATCGCCTTCTCACGCACTACGTGTATGAACCTGACCGATCTCAAGAAAAAAAATCCAACTGAACTCATCGAGCTTGCTACGTCGATAGGGGTTGAAAGTGTTGCCAGGCAGCGCAAACAGGATATGATCTTTTCGATCCTGAAAGCGCAATCCCGCAAAGGTGAAGATATCACCGGCGGAGGAGTACTCGAAATACTCCAAGATGGCTTTGGCTTCCTTCGCTCCTCTGACAGCTCCTACTTAGCAGGGCCGGATGACATCTACGTTTCACCCAGTCAGGTACGGCGCTTTGCGCTGCGTACTGGAGACTCGGTGTTCGGCAAAATACGTCCGCCCAAAGAGGGTGAGCGGTACTTTGCTCTACTCAAGGTCGACGAAATCAATTTCAGTCCGCCTGAGGAAGCAAAGCATAAGGTTTTGTTTGAAAACCTGACGCCACTTCATGCCAATGAGCGCTTCACGATGGAGCGAGGCAATGGCAGTACGGAGGACATCACAGCCCGCATAATTGACTTTGCTGCACCGATTGGCAAAGGACAACGTGGGCTCATCGTGTCACCGCCGAAAGCGGGTAAGACATTGATGCTGCAAAATATCGCACAAAGTATTGCGGCGAATTCTCCAGAATCACATCTCATCGTGCTGCTTATTGACGAGCGGCCGGAAGAGGTCACCGAAATGCAACGCATGGTTCAAGGCGATGTCATTTCCAGTACCTTTGATGAGCCAGCAGCTCGGCACGTTCAAGTGGCTGAGATGGTTATAGAAAAAGCTAAGCGTTTGGTTGAGCACAAGAAAGATGTTGTCATCTTGCTTGATTCCATCACGCGTCTGGCTAGAGCCTACAACACCGTTGTGCCTTCATCGGGCAAAGTACTGACCGGTGGTGTTGACGCTAATGCATTACATCGTCCTAAGCGATTCTTCGGTGCTGCACGAAATGTAGAAGAGGGCGGTAGCTTAACTATCATCGCAACGGCCCTTGTCGATACCGGTTCCAAAATGGATGAAGTTATCTATGAGGAATTCAAAGGTACTGGCAACATGGAATTGCACCTCGATCGTCGCATCGCTGAAAAGCGTGTTTTCCCAGCGATCAACATCAACCGTTCTGGCACACGCCGTGAAGAACTGATGATGGATCCTGAAGAGCTACAAAAGACCTGGATACTTCGAAAATTCATTCACTCCATGGATGAAATCGAAGCGGTTGAATTCTTGTTAGGTCGTTTGCAGCAAACGAAGACTAATAACGAATTCTTCGATTCAATGAAGCGCTAAAGCCCTTTAAGTAAGAGCTCTAGATTTATTGCTCGTTAGCACCTGTTTTTTCGGTGCTAGCGATCAATAGCTTTAAAACCGATGTCCGAGCGATATCGGCAACCTTCCCAGTGAATAGTCGCAGCACCTTTCTCTGCCAAGGTTTTCGCTGATTGTAGCGATTCGCTAACAGCCGTTACGCATAAAACTCGGCCTCCAGCGGTGACAAGCTGATTCCCATCGTGCATTGTTCCTGCATGAAACACCTTGCATCCCAATGCATCGGCGTCGTCAATTCCGGTAATCGGTTTTCCTTTGCTACTGCCGGCTGGATACTCGCCTGCGGCTAATACAACTCCGATTGCACTACCCGGGTGCCATTTGACCTTTGCTGCCGGTAAGGTGCTGTTAACAGCATGATCCAGTAGATCCAACAGCTCACTGTCCATACGCATCATGAGTGGCTGAGTTTCAGGGTCACCCAAACGTACATTGTATTCAACAACACGAGCTTGCCCCTTGTCGTTAATCATTAACCCGACATACAAAAAGCCTGTAAACGGCATGCCGTCATCAGCCAATGCATCGATAGTGGGTTGCAAGATGTCGGCAACCACATGGTTATGCACAGAGTCGGTTACGACTGGCGCCGGAGAGTAGGCGCCCATGCCACCGGTATTCGGACCTTTGTCGCCTTCATCACGGGCCTTGTGATCTTGGCTGGTGGCCAACGGTATGCATTCCCGGCCAGACACAACGGCTATAAAGCTGGCTTCTTCACCGTCTAAGAATTGCTCGATAACAACGCTTGCTGAGGCATCGCCAAACTGTCCATCAAGCATGGACTTAACCGCATCACAGGCCTCATCAACACTCAGTGCGACAACTACGCCTTTGCCAGCGGCTAATCCGTCAGCTTTGATGACAATGGGCGCGCCGTGTTCTTCAATGAAGGCTATGGCGGGTTCAACGGTATTGAACGTGGCGTAAGAAGCCGTCGGGATGTTGTGCTTTGCCATAAAATCTTTGGCAAACGCTTTACTGCCTTCTAGTTGCGCAGGTGCAGCCCGCGGGCCGAAAATGCGTAAACCGTTATCGGTGAATGTGTCGACAATACCGGCCACCAAAGGGGCCTCTGGTCCCACGATAGTGAGATGAACGTCTTGGGTTTGCGCGAAACGCAGCAGTGCCTCGGTATCCATAGAGTCGATGGCAAGGCATTCGACTTTATTCTCGAGCTGCATGCCAGGATTGCCTGGTGCAACGCTCACGCGGGTCACTTTTTCGGACTGGGCTAGTTTCCACGCCATTGCGTGTTCACGCCCACCACTACCGATTAATAACAGATGCATAGTCAGTTGGTTCTGTATCAGTTTGGACTGTAAAAGAGTTATTCTACCTGTACCGAACTTCACTAACTATGCAGTTGCGGTCACTGAACCTAATTCAGGCTTTTTATTTTGATAGACCCACCTGCCGAGGCTGAAAAAACAGCCACTCATACGCCAAGAATCCACGATCTATCGCCGCAAGCTATCGGTACCGGTCTGTTGGCCGCTATTGTCGGATTCACCAGTTCATTTGCTGTTATTTTGCAAGGACTGCGAGCTGCTGGCGCCAATGAGGCGGAAGCCACTTCAGGTTTGATCGTACTGACCATTGGTATGGGCGTCTCAGGCATTTTATTAGCCCTGAAGTACCGTATGCCTATCGGCGTTGCTTGGTCCACACCCGGTGCAGCGTTGCTCGTTGTATCAGCCAACACCCTTAATAGTGTCAATGAAGCGGTCGGTGCGTTTATTGTCAGCTCTTTGTTGCTGATTATTGCGGGTTGGTTTAGGCCTCTAGGTCGGTTAATAGAAGCAATTCCCACAAGTCTTGCTAACGCGATGTTGGCGGGGGTTTTGTTAAGCCTGTGTATGGCGCCCATTCATGCCCTGGCTGCTGATGCTTGGTTGGCTGCGCCTCTCATATTGACGTGGTGGTTAGTCGGGCGAATCAATCGATACTTTGCGGTTCCTGCCGCGTTGTTAGTGTTGGTGCCTATTGTGATTTGGACCTTGGGAGTTCCTGCTGATTTTGGCGAGCAGTTTAAAGCCAGCTTGATACCTCACATCATCTGGATACAGCCGGTGTTTGAACCACAAGCGCTCATCAGTATTGGCATTCCATTGTTTGTCGTCACCATGGCGTCACAAAACGTTCCAGGTGTTGCTGTACTTCGCGCCTCAGGGTTTAACCCTAAAGCGGGTCCACTGATTATGAATACTGGGGTGTTTTCGCTTTTAACGGCACCCTTTGGAGCGCATGGTATTAATCTAGCTGCTATCACTGCCGCCATGATGTGCAGCCCAGATGCCCATGAAAACCCTGCTAGACGCTATTGGGCTGCAGTGGTTGCTGGCATCGCTTATTTAATACTCGGCCTCACGGCAGGTGTTGCAGTTTTACTGATTACTTTGGTGCCGAGCATACTCATAGAGGCCATTGCAGGGCTGGCACTGTTGGGTTCGTTTTCCGCCGCTATCTATGCGGCATTGTCCGATGTTGATCAAAGAGAGTCCGCAGCAATAACCTTTTTGTTTGCAGGTTCTGGTTTGGCATTTATGGGCGTCGGTGGAGCCTTTTGGGGATTGTTAGTGGGTGGTCTGATGTATTTCTTTGCTCAATCAAGACGTCATAAAAAGTAGATGCTTAATGAATAAATTCTCGGCTAAAGACTGTCGTTCTATTCTGTATATGCCTGCCAGCAATCAACGCGCTTTAGATAAAGGTCCCAGTCTGGCCGCTGATGCCATCATTGTAGATCTGGAAGATTCAGTCGGCCCTGAAGACAAGGCCAGTGCTCGCGCTAAGGCTGTATCAACGTTCACAGATGTTGATTACGGATACCGTGTAAAGGCATTGAGAATAAACGCCGCCGACACACCGTGGTATGAAGCTGACTTGGCCGCTGTTGCTAACGCATTGCCACAGGCTGTTGTTTTGCCAAAAGCGGATTCATTGCAGGATGTTCTTAAGCTGAGCACCGCGTTAGACAGCATGCCAGGGGCGGAGCATATTCAAATTTGGGCCATGATGGAATCCGTGCAGGCACTGCTTAATGCGCAGGATATAGCCGCACACTCCGGAGCTCGCTTAACGGCCTTTATTTTGGGTAACAATGATCTTGCGCGCAGTGCGAATATGCGAGTGAGCTCTGATCGGACTTACCTTGTTCCTTGGATAATGCAATTGCTAGCCGTCGCACACGCACATTCATTGGCCATGTTTGATGGTGTCTACAACGACTTTGCTGATTCGTCTGGTTTTTTACAGGAGTGCCAGCAGGGTGCTGCGATGGGTATGCACGGTAAAACCTTGATACACCCCGTGCAGATAGCAGCCGCCAATGAACACTATTCTGCGTCAAACGATGCAATCTTAGAGGCTAAAGCCATCGTCGATGCCTTTTCCCTGAGTGAAAACCAAGGAGTGGGCGTACTTAAGATAAACGGCAAGATGGTCGAGCGCCTGCACTTGCAGATGGCGGAACAATTGTTAAGTCGACATACTCGCATGACCCATCGGGTTTAGAAGCACTTTGAATAAATTAGGCCTGCCTTTGTTGCTGCTGTTGATTGCCATCTCAGCGATTGGCCCTATGGCGCTCAATGGCGTGCTTCCAGCCACAGGCGTTGTCATGCTCGAGTTGTCGACGGACTTCGAGACGGCTCAGTTGGTGCTCACGGTATTTTTGTTTGCGAACCTATTATCGCAACTGATTATGGGACCTCTGGCCGATCAATATGGTCGTCGTCCCATCATGTTAATTAACCTGTCCATCTTTGTGTTGGGCAGTGTTATTTGTGCCTTAGCAAGCTCTATTGAGTGGCTGTTGCTTGGGCGTTTTGTGCAAGGTGTCGGTGTGGCGGCGTGTGTGTTTTTACCGCGCACCATTGTTAGAGATATCTACTCTCAAGACAAAGCTGCCAGCATGATCGGTTACATGACAACGGCCATGATGGTGGCTCCACTGTTTGGTCCAGCCGTTGGTGGGTGGATTACTGATACCTACACGTGGCGGTATATGTACAGTGGTTTGGCTGTGCTGGGTTGTGTGTTGGTGCTTGCAGCCTACAAATTTCAATACGAAACAATGGCAGGTTTACGCCCAGAAAACTCGCAGCAAACTAAACCGGCTAAAACCTCTTTTCTAAGCGCATCAGCCGTCTTGTTGAAAGACCCAGGCTTTCTAGCATGTGCGTTAATGCAAACCGGCTCGGTCGGTGTTTACTACGCGTTTTTATCAGGCGCTCCCTACGTTGCTATAGAAAGTAGGGGTATGAGCGCATCGTCTTACGGTGTGTGGTTTTCAATGGTTGCTATTGGTTACTTATCCGGCAACTTCACGGCAGGTCGGTTGTCCGAAAAACTCGGCGTACACCGAATGATCCTATGGGGTTTAGCCCCGTTTGTTTTGGGCATCGTTCTTTTTTGGGTCCTGCGCTCATCAAGTCATCCGATAGGCTTGTTTCTGCCGATGCTTATTTTGGCGTTTAGTAATGGTATGTCGCTGCCTAGTATGTTTAGCTTAGCCATGAGTATTCGGCCAAGTTATGCGGCCTCCGCATCGGGACTTGCAGGCAGTGCACAAACGGCATTTGGTGTTTTACTCACCCTACTGTCGGGTTATTTATTACCGTCTGGGGATGCCTGGATGCTTGTACTCATTACCTGTTCTGGCGCTATTACCTTTGTCGGTTTTTGGTTTTGTATTAAACAAAACGTCATAAACATCAAACGCTAGCAGAGTTCAGAATGGGTGAAGCCGAGATCTAACGCTGTCCGCCGTTTATCTCAATAACCTGGCCTGTGATGTAACCAGACAACTCCACTGATGATAAAAATAGAAACGTCGGTGCGCAGTCTTCAGCGGTGCCAAGTCGTTGTAAGGGAATTTGTTGTCGAGTGGCTTCCAGCTTTTCGGCGCTAGAGTAGCGACTGTGAAAGTCAGTGTTGATGACACCTGGGGACACTGCATTAACTCGGATACCATCTGGTGCAAGCTCACGAGCAAGCCCCTTGGAGTAGGTGCTTATAAACGCTTTGCTGGCAGAGTAGATAGATGATCCGGGACTACCGCCGGTGGAGGCCGAGATAGATACGGTGTTGACGATAGCCGCGCATGACGTACGCTTTAGCAACGGTAAAAGGCCGCGTGTGATTTTTACTACAGCGTGCTGGTTTAGCTCAACAATATTGTCGTATTGCTCGTCAGTGATGGTGTCCGCCGGAAAGCGTCCAAACATGGTGCCTGCGTTGTTGACTAAGACGTCAACATGTTGGGTGACTGAGTGTACAAAATTGATAAAAGCGGTTTGCTCTGCAGGGACGGTAAAGTCACCCGTCCAAGCAATGATGTCATCGGGTATATCGGCCCAGTAGGCGTGACTTCTGCCTAAGTGGGCAATGACCGTGGCCCCCGCTTGGTGATAGGCCATGGCAGCGGCTCTACCGATACCATTGCCCGCGCCCGTAATAACCACGGTTTTTCCAGCGAAAAGCTTACCGAATGCCAATGCTGTCATGGAGGGAGTCTGTGTTTAGTTTGCCGGGAGTGGGTATTGAATGAGCTGGCCTACATCAATCAACGTACCGTTGATGCCATTAATTTCCTGCAAAGCTCTGACTGTTGTGCCGTAGTTTTGCGCGATTTTGGATAAGTAGTCACCAGAGACCACAATGTAAGATCCGTATAGGGGGCGGGTGTCTACCGGAGGATCAGTGACGACAATAGGAACAACTGTGTTCGATTGCGAGTTGGACGACCTAACAACGACTTGCCCAGCGGAAGAGTTATTAACGCTTCCCGATGTTTGAACGCTGGTAACCGAGGTAATAGTGCTTATAGCTGAGTTGCTGTTGTCGGCTATAACGCTGACGACTGCTGTTCGGTTAGGTGCGCTGACAGGCACGGTTGCGCTGTTGGTTCGAGCTTGTGAAGAATTAGCCGCCATCGCAGACATATTGCTTTGCCAGCGGAAAATGCCGGTAGCAAGTAGCGAGGCTGAGACGACGAGTATAAAGAGATCAGTTTTTGCAATCACTGGCTTTTCCGTAAGAGTACATCCATCCGGCATTTTAGCCCTTAGTGGAGCAGGTTTGGGGGAGCCTGTCACAAAACATTGGGAATTAAACGCCAAATGGGTAATATTCCCGCTTTAAATTGCAGCTCTTCGGGCTAGGGGAGGGCGATTTTGGAGCTTGGCTATAATTTGTCTAGCCAAGAGTAGCCGGTCATAGCTAAGGCCAAGAGTGCGGGTCGCGATGATTTTCCACCTGGAAAAGGTTTGGTCGGTAGGCTGCTCAGTAAGTCGAAACGCTCAGTATCACCCTCGATATGTTGCGCTATTGCTTGGCCATACAACCCGGCTAACGCGACG
The DNA here is from genome assembly GCA_937991945.1 of uncultured Granulosicoccus sp. GTDB lineage: Bacteria > Pseudomonadota > Gammaproteobacteria > Granulosicoccales > Granulosicoccaceae > Granulosicoccus. The sequence continues at coordinate 41,983 of CALKLO010000025.1, read as the reverse complement.
CCGTGCCCGGAAAATCCTCCGGCTGTGTAGAAGCCTTCGGAGAGTGTATTTGCGTATGGTAATCTGCTACGTGTAATTGCAAGTGTGCCCCCCCACGAGTAGTCAATAGCGGTGTTAGCGAGTTCTGGGAAAACGCCCAGCATAGCTTTTCTAACGATGCCGTCAATAGATTGTGGGAAGCGATAGGAATAATTTTCACCGCCGCCAAATAGCAACCGATCATTATCAACACGACGATAATAATTAACGACAAATCTGGAGTCAGCAACGGCATCGTCACCGGGTAGGAGTTCGGCTGCTAGATCTCCCAACGGTTCTGTGACAACAATGAAGTTGTTGATAGGCATAATCCAATGGTTAACGACAGGCTTTAAATCATCCAAGTAGCCATTGGTTGCCAACACGATTTTTTCACACAAGACACTGCCTTGTGTTGTTACCACACGATAGCCGTTTGAGCCTGTTAGCGCATCTATTCTAATGACTTCGCTTTTCTCGTAGATATGCGCGCCGGCTTTTTCAGCAGCGGCTGCCATCCCCGTGGCTAATTTTAACGGGTGGATATGCCCGGCCCCATGATCGATTGCGCCACCAAAATAATCGTCACTGCGCACACGTTCATTGAGTGCATCACGGCTGAGTGCTTCTAGCTCGTCATAGTGGTATTGCTTGTTCATGAACTGGCAATAGTCATGAGCTGCTGAAACAAACTTAGCTTTGTGTTGGGCGCTTACGATGCCAGACTTGTATTCAATGTCTATGTGATGTTGCTGACAAAGTGTATGCACCAGTTGCTTGGCGTCTTCACAAATTTTCCACAGTTGTCTTGCTTTGTTCGCTCCCAAAGCGGCTTCTAGTTCTTGCTGGTTTTGGTTGAACCCACTGCCTAGTTGCCCACCGTTGCGCCCCGATGCTCCCCATCCCACACGATGAGCATCTACTACGGCTACTGACTTGCCACCACCGGCTACATGTAAGGCCGCTGATAGTCCGGTGAAGCCTGCACCAATGACACAAACATCATGGGTGACGTTCCTTCCCAAAGAGGCGCGACTTGGCGTAGGGCAGGTCGCCTCATACCAAGAGGAGGCGTGTTGTCCGTGTTTATCGTTAGCGTGTAGTAGCTTCATGTGAACAATCGTTAAGTCGCCTTTCCTACACGTTTAACAGTAAGTGTTCTCGTTCCCAAGGGCTGATGACTTGTAGAAACGCATCTGATTCCTGGCGTTTAACGGCGCTATAGAGTTTGCAAAAGTCGTTACCCAATAGTTCGTTGAGTTCAGGGCTCTCGTTAAATAAATCTAACGCCCTAGGTAGGTCAATAGGCAGATCATGCGGTAGGGAGTAGGCGTCACTCTTGACTTCATCGCGTGGTTTCATCTTGTTACGCATACCGATGAGTCCACAGGCCAAGCTAGCTGCAATAGCAAGATACGGATTAACGTCCATACCCACAACGCGATTTTCGACACGACGACTTTCAGGGCTCGACAACGGCACGCGAATGCCTGTAGTTCTGTTATCAAAACCCCATTCGAGGTTGATAGGTGCTGAGTCATCGCGACGGAATCGTCGGTAGGAATTCACATAGGGAGCCAAAATGCACAGGATGTCTGGAGTTAGTGCTTGTTGACCTGCCAGAAAACCGTAGAAAAGTTCGGTTGGTTTGTCTTCGTCAGTGTTGAATAAATTCTTACCATCTGAGGTGCGAATGACACTTTGATGAATGTGCATTGCACTGCCAGGCTGTTCTTCCATTGGCTTGGCCATGAAGGTTGCAAAGCAGTTGTTGCGCAGCGCTGCTTCGCGAATGAGTCTCTTGTAAAAAAAGACTTGGTCCGCCAAATGTATCGGGTCACCGTGTTGCAAGTTGATTTCAATTTGGCCAGCGCCACCTTCCTGAATGATGGTGTCTATTTCAAACCCTTGAGCTTCGGCAAAGTCATAGATATCGTCAATGACTGGCCCGTACTCTTCCACGGCACTCATAGAATAGGCTTGCTTGGCAATGCCTTGTCTGCCGGTACGACCGATAGGTGGCTCGACAGGCAGGTTAGGGTCGATATTCGGTTTAGTTAAATAGAACTCCAACTCAGGGGCAACCACGGGGCGCCAACCTTCCTTTAAGTATTCGTTTACAACGCGTTTGAGTACGTTTCGTGGCGCCACACCTACTGGGCTGCCATCTTGATTGTGGATGTCGTGAACCACTTGCAGTGTCACATCGTCCGACCATGGAACAGCAGTTGCTGCAGAAAAATCAGGCGTTAAGACTAAATCAGATTCAGTCCATTGATCTTCCATGTCTTCAAGGTCAACGTACTCACCCGTTATGGTTTGATAGAAAATAGAGGTGGGCAGATACATAGCATCGGCACGGGCAAACTTTCTCGCCGGCATGGCTTTGCCACGCGACGTGCCTGCAAGGTCGGCAACGACACACTCCACATCATCAACTCGTCGACCGTCTAGCCAGGTATGAAAGGCTTCCGGAAGTTGCTCCATCCACTTCGAGTTAGTACTCATAGTTTTTTCGCACAGCTAGTTAGCGTTAAGTTATGGGTGTTGTAAGTCTAGGCGCTTTCCCGCTTTAGGAAGTTGCGCAGTGTTGCCGCGATGGGTTCGCGCACAATAGTGTCATGCAAAGTGGCAGCTGCGGTGTCTCTAACATCGCTGGGTAATAAATCGCGACGGGCCACCAGTAGTCCGCCAATGAACTCCGAATAAAATTCTGGGTGCGGCTGGATGGTCAGCATACGATTTCCGTAGAGCAGGGCGGCGTGTTTGCAAAAATCAGTACTGCCCACGGTTGTCGCCTCTTCAGGAGCTTGCACAACTTGATCTTGGTGGAAAGCAAGGAGTGCCGTTTGATTCGCGGCATCGGCACTGTGTTCGCCAAAGACGTTTTTATCGAGCGAGTATTCCACACGACCAACGGACCAACCACCATTGAATTTTTCTACTTTGCCACCCAGCGCCTGAGCAATAATTTGATGACCAAAACAGATACCTACCATGGGTTTGTCTGATGCATAAACATCGCGAATAAAATCCTCCAAGGGTGGAATCCAATCATGGTCTTCATAAGCGCCGAATCGAGATCCGGTTATTAACCATGCATCTGCATCGTCAATGCTGTCGGGGAGGTCGCCATCAAGCACTGCCCAATGATGGTAATCAAATTCGTTTTCGCCTAACAGGTTGACAAACAATTGATCGTAGTCCGCATGCTCGCCGGACATCTCTTCGGGTACACGACCTGCTTGCAGGACACCAAGACGTACTCGCGAGGGTGATGTAGTTGTAGTCACTATCTATACTCCAAGAGTGTCCCGTAGGCCATACCACCAAGAACCAACGGTGGAGTAGGGCGCTCTGAATCGTTGGCCACCTGGAAAAGGGTACCAAGGAAGCGCTGCAAATCGATCAAAACGAGAACTGTCGCCACCTACCGCTTCTGCAAGCAACTTGCCGAATAAATGGGTGCCAGTCACGCCATGTCCACTGTAGCCCATAGCGTAGTAGGAGTCGGGCCCCAGCTTGCCTAGCAACGGCACACGCGTAAACGTTAATGCAAAATTGCCGCTCCACGCATGAGATATTTCTACCCCTTGCAACTCGGGGAATATCTTTTCCATATTGGGTCGCAGTTTAGCGATGATATCTGAAGGCTCACTACCCCCGTAAACCGTGCCACCGCCCCACAACATGCGCTTGTCGGCAGACAGGCGATAGTAGTCAAGAATGTAGCGAACATCCTCCACGGAGCTATCACTGGGTAACAGGGAATTGGCTAGTTCATCGGATAGAGGTTCGGTTGCCATAACTTGGGTGGACACGGGCATAACCCGCGGTTCGAGCATGGGAATGCTCTTGCCTAGATACGCGTTGCCACACACTACCAACGTTTTACAACGAACCTCGCCAGTGTCAGTGATGACAACCGGTTTGGTTTCTATAGAGTCAACCCGAGTGACGCGCGATTGTTCATAAATTTTTCCGCCCAGCTTTTCTAAGGCTGCTGCCTCGCCAAGCGCTAAATTGAGCGGGTGAATATGCCCGCCGGAATGATCCAACATGCCACCTAAATACGCATCAGAGCCGATGTGATCTCGAATGCTATTTTTATCGAGCATTTCATGGTCGTCCATGCCGTGCTTTCGCCACAAAATTTGCTTTTGTTCTAAGTCGCGTATTTGACGAGCATTGAAGGCTGCGAAAATGCTGCGCTGTTTAATGTCGCACTCTATATTGTGTTCTTGTACAAACTGGCGAATGACGCCGGCGCCTTCTTGAACCAGGCTGCCAATAAAATTGGCGGCTTCTTGTCCGTAGCGCTTGCCTACGGTCTCTAAGCTGGCATTGAGTCCGTGGATCAGCTGGCCACCATTTCGGCCAGATGCGCCCCAGCCAATTCGGGCTCCCTCTAGCAGCGTCACATGGCGACCTTGCGCGCTAAGGTGCAGTGCTGCTGATAAGCCGCTAAAACCGCCACCAATCACGCAAACATCGGCTTCTATGGACTCTTTCAGCGATTCGCGCTCTGGAGCGCTGTTTGCGGAGGCCGCGTAGTAGCTATCGGTATGCTGGACTGAGCCGGGCTGGGCCGCGGCTGATTGTGAAGAGTTTTGCACGTTGGACCTGATTAAGTGTTCGTAAGTCTGTTATCGGCTAAAGAACCGATTGAGTTGACTGTGTGTCTCGATGTTAGCACGCTGATTTGCTGTGAAAATTTGGCGACAGAGCTTTGTTGCAGCAATGGTTGGCTTTGCTGGGGGGCAAGTGCACGAAAAGGTATACTTGAGGCTCGATTCTGTCAGCGGCGAGGGTTAGACCGCACAGATTCTAGGGCTATGTGTAAACAGCCCCCGGTTTTCATCATTAAATGGTTAGCTATGTCGAATCGTCAATACCCTGAGGTTGCCCTTCACGAATTATCCAAACTCGCGGATCATGAGTACGAGCAGCTATTAAGCCGTGCCGAAGATGACCTAGACACTTTTCTGGCAGGCGTTGAACCCATCATTGCGGCAGTTCGCGCAGAAGGCGATGAAGCGCTAGCTCGATTTGCTCGAGAGTTTGATGGCGCTAAGTCCTTAACCGCTGATGCCATCGCGGCAACCCGGCAGGACATAGACAAGGCGTTTGATAAGGTTGATCGGGCCATGATCGAAACCTTAGAATATTCAGCCGACAATATTCGTCGTTTCCACGAAGCTCAGTTGCCGCCTGAAATGTGGATGAAAGAAATCCGGCCAGGTGTTTTGGTGGGCGAGCGCGCAACGCCAATAGATTCCGTTGCATGCTATTCACCACGCGGCAAAGGCTCGTTCCCTTCAGTAACACTAATGACGGCTATTCCTGCATCGGTTGCAGGGGTGCCAGAGCCCATTATTTTGACCCCACCGGGAGCTGATGGTGACGTCGACCCTGCCACGTTGGTTGCAGCAAGGCTTGCCGGGGTCGAGCGCGTTTTCAAAGCAGGTGGTGCGCAAGCAGTGGCGGCTGTGGCTTACGGCACCGCGACCGTGCCACGGTGCTTTAAAATTGTCGGCCCAGGCAACCCTTGGCTGGTCGCGGCAAAACGCAAACTGGTTGGTCGAATAGACCCAGGTCTGCCAGCGGGTCCCAGTGAAACCATCATTCTTGCCGATGAAACGGCCAACCCGTTAATCGCCGCCTTAGATATGACTATTGAGTCGGAACACGGTCCAGACAGCAGTTCATTCTTGGTGACCTGGAGCCGCGACATCGCGGAGGCGGTTCGCAAAGCTATCCCAGATTACTGGGATCAACAAAATGAAAAGCTGGCAGGGTACTCGTCCACCGTGTTGAGCGGTCAACGTGGTGGCATTGTTTTAGCGGATAGCCCTGAAGCTGCCTACGCCTTCATCAACGACTACGCACCTGAGCATTGCCAAGTGTTGTCAAAAACACCGTATGAGCATCTAGCGCATATCCGTAATGCGAGTGAAATTTTACTCGGTGAACATGCGGCAGGCTCTATTGCCAACTACATGATGGGGCCCAACTGCGTGTTACCGACATCAGGTGCGGCACGAACTCACTCCCCGTTGGGTGTGCACGATTTTATGAAGACTTGCTCTGTCGGACACATGACAGCGTCTGGTTATTCAGAAATGGCGCCGCACACACATCGTTTTGCTACGTATGAAGGTTTCGACGGCCATGCAAATGCAGTCTCTGAACTGCGTGATGAAGCCGTAGCGCGAATGAAAAAAGGAGACGCAGTATGAAATCTATTTTGTTAGTAGCCCACGGTAGCCGACGGGCTGAATCGAACCTTGAAATTGGCCGGCTCACTGAGCGTTTGGCAGCTAAGGCATCTGCGGATGTCCCCATTGTTGAGCATGCTTTTCTGGAATTATGTGAGCCCTATATTCCTGACGGTATTGAAAAATGTATACAAAAAGGTGCCACAAGCGTAAGCGTAGTGCCTTATTTTCTTGCCCGTGGAACCCATGTCGCTGACGACATTCCAGAGCAAGTCGCTATCAAGCAAGTGCAGTATCCAGACATGGATATACGTATTACTGACTACTTGGGTACCTCTGACGAATTGGTCGACGTACTCCTCAAGCTCGCCAATTAAAAAAAGCACAAGCTATGAGCGCATTGATCGACTCGGTAGATACGGATCACGAGGGTTACCTAAAAAATAGGGGTGACTGGACACGCGAGCTAGCGTTGGAGCTGGCTGTTGCCGATGACATTGTCCTCGATGATGCGCACTGGGAAGTGATATCGTTTTTACAAGAATATTACGAAAATTACGAGATAGCACCTGCCATTCGCATATTGACCAAGCAAATAGGCAAGCGCTACGGCCAAGAAAAAGGCAACAGTAAGTATCTATACGAACTGTTTCCTCGAGGCCCAGCCAAGCAGGCGTGTCGATATGCAGGGCTACCTAAACCGACTGGCTGTGTTTGATCTCCTGTTAGGGCTTGCGTTAACCGTCATTGTGGCGTGGGCACTACTAGGAACGTGTTTCAAGTTGTATCAATGGGCCAGTACACCATCACCTTTGCCCATACCGTTAACGCCTGCACCGCGCACGCGCTATGGTGTTGTGGTTCGCTTGCTGGCAGAGATTGTATTATTTCGCGCCTTGGCCAAAGCCAATAGAGTCACCTGGCTTGCCAGTGTGTTTTTTCACTATGGCTTGTTGTTCGTGTTGATTATGCATGTGCGATTTTTTTTCGCTAGCATCCCTTCAAGTTTACTGCCTTTTATTGTGTGGAGTGGCTGGGCGGCACTGGCTATGTTGCTAGGGTTGTGCGTGTTGCTTATCAGACGCATCGTGGTTGATCGCTATCGCTATATATCCACACCAAGCGATTACTTGCACTTGCTACTGCTCATCAGTATTGGTTTGTCTGGGGTCGCGTTAAAGCGTTTGTGGCCAGTAGACACATTCGGTGTTGGTGAGTTTTTACGTGGCGCGTTAACACTGCAATGGCAAGCTTTGCCCGATGGTGTGGTGTTAGTCGTTCATCTCGTGTTAGTGCTGCTGCTGTTTTTCGTTTTTCCTATTAGTAAATTGTTGCACGGTGTGGGTATCGTATTTAGCCCAACGCTTAACGAGCGTGATACATCGGCTAGATCATCTTCTAAGGGCAAACCTTCTCAATGAAGCTGTCTAACGACAACACGGTAGTTGATACCCCGCAAGTGGTGGGGCGCTATCGAGTCATACCCTTGATTCAGGAAGGTGCCAGCGCTGCGAGTCAAACGGCAAAAGCGACTGCTGACATACAAGAATCTCTAGGGCTGCCGGGCACCTTAGTCGATGACTGGCATGACAAGGCCATAGCGCGCTTAGGGCAATTGCTTAAGGCGCGACGTGGGCTGCGCGTATTCATGGATACCTGCACAAAATGTGGGGCGTGCACCGACAAGTGTCATTACTTTTTAGGCACACATGATCCGAAGAATATGCCGGTGGCAAGACAAGATCTGCTGCGCTCAGTGTACCGACGCTACTTTACGTGGGCAGGACGATTATTTCCGTGGCTAGTGGGTGCACGCAATTTAGACAAATCATTACTGCAAGACTGGTATACCTATTTCCATCAATGCTCAGAGTGTCGTCGCTGTACGGTGTTTTGCCCAAAGGGCATTGATACCTCTGAGGTCACCATGGCGGGCAGGGAAGTGCTAGCCAGCATTGGTTTGGGCCAGCAGTACTCCCAAGAAATCATAGGTAAAGTTCACAGTATTGGTAACAACTTAGGCATGAAGCCGCGAGCATTGGCCGATGTACTTCAAAGTTTGGAAGAAGACATTCTAGAGGACACAGGCGTGGCGGTTCGTTTGCCTTTAGACGATGAAGGCGCTGATATGTTGGTGGTAACACCGTCTGCCGATTTTTTTGCTGAGCCGCATGTCGACGGGTTGATTGGCTATGCAAAAGTGTTGCATCAGGCAGGTATCCGATGGACGTTTAGCTCTGAGGCATCTGAGGCTGCAAACTTTGCTTTGTTTACTGGGCAGCATGATCACATGCGCGATATTGCTTTGCGCATTCGCCATGCAGCGATGGGCTTAGGTGTTAAGCGAATTGTGATTGGTGAATGTGGGCATGCTTGGCGCGTTGCTTACAGTTTCCTCGATACGCTCGTCGGGCCAATGGAATTTTTATCACCAGAGCATCCGCGAGCAGAACATATTTGCGAGGTGACTCACCAACTGCTTACGCAAGGTATTATTCAACTAGACCCAAGTCGTAATGCTGACGTGGTTGTGACTTACCACGACTCATGCAATGTTGCTCGTGGTGCCGGTATGGGCGATATTGATGGCGGGCAATTTAAGATACCCCGTGCACTGCTCGCAGCTAGTGTCCCTAAGCTTGTTGATATGAGTGCGGACACTACCGGGCAAGCTACCTTTTGTTGTGGTGGCGGGGGAGGCCTTCTTACCGATGACTTAATGGATGTTCGCATCAAAGGTGCCCTACCTCGCGCGCAAGCATTACAAGCCGTTGTTTCATCCGACCAAGTGACTCACCTTGTGGCTATCTGTGCCATTTGTAAAACACAGCTGACATCGGTCTTACCGCATCATAATCTCTCTGACGTGCAAGTCACCAGTTTGCATCATCTGGTAGGCGACGCACTGGTTCTTACATGAAACCACCTATCGCGAAACGTATCCCGGTTCATCAACACGTACATGGTATTTCTATCCATGACGATTACGCATGGCTTAAAGCTGAAAACTGGCTGGCCTGTGTAGATGATCCGTCATTACTACCTACTGATATAAAGGCTTACTTAGATAGTGAGAACGCATGGTGCAACGCGGCCATGGCCGACACGCAGTCTCTACAAAAAACACTGCTTGAGGAGATGAAAGGTCGCATTCAAGCTGACGATATCTCTTTGCCAGATAACGACGGCCCATGGAGTTACGTTGCGCGATACCAGGGCGATGATGAGCATTCAAGTTACTGGCGCTACCCACGCGATGCATCATTTAGTGAAACGAGTGCAAGTTTGCTTATCAACTTTAATATTGAAGCTGATGGCCGTGATTATTTTGATCCCGGTGATGTCGAGTACAGTCCTAGCCATACACACCTTGCTTGGAGTGCTGATGTCACGGGTGCAGAACGCTACACGGCATTTATTCGTAATGTAGCAACAGGTAAAGACGAGGACGAAATTTCTAACGTTGAATCACTAGCGTGGGGAGATGCTCAGTATTTATTTTATACAAGGTTAAATGAGGATCACAGACCCAGCCAGGTGTATCGCCATGAGTTAGGTTCTGATTCGGCAACAGATGTCTTAATCTTTGAAGAAGACGATGCACGATTCTATTGTTCGGTGTGGACGAGCTTGTCAGGTAAGTACGTTTTTATTTCAACGGATACCAATGATCAAAGTGAAGTATGGATGCTTTCAACCGATGACCTGACCGGAGAGCTACGTATTGTCGAACCTCGCGCTGACGATATTGAATACAGTGTTGAGCACCAAGGCGATCGATTTTTGATTAGAACCAACGCTGACAATGCGTTGGATTTTAAAATTATGCAAACCCCGTGCGATACGCCTTCTCGCAAGCATTGGGTAGACTGGTTGCCCTATCAAGCGGGTCGCATGGTACTTGATCACTACGCCTATGAAGGTTGGGTGATGTGGATGGAGCGCGAGCAGGCGCTGCCACGTATTTGTTTTCAAGCTAACGATTCGCAGGCAGTACAGCGCATCGATTTTACGGAAGAGGCCTTTGCGTTAAGTTTAGAACCATTACTTGAGTATTCAGAAACAACCTTTCACTTTGGTTATGAGTCACCGGCGACGCCTTCTCAAACCTTTAGTTATTCTATGGTTTCAGGTGAGAGAGCACTACTCAAAGAAGATCTTATCCCGAGTGGTCACAACGCTTGCGATTACGTTGTTGCGCGACGCTACGTCGAGTCCAGTGATGGCGAATTGGTACCTATCACTATGCTGTATCACAAAGATACACCGCTGGATGGTTCGGCTCCCTGTTGGCTGACGGGCTATGGCGCTTACGGCTCATCAACGCCTGCTGATTTTGGCACTAACCGACTATCGCTTGTTGATCGCGGGTTTATCTATGCGATTGCCCATGTGCGTGGTGGGCAGGAGAAAGGGCGCGCTTGGTATGAGGCGGCACGCTTCGGTGGAAAACCTAAAAGCGTTGATGACCTAATTGCTGTGGGTGAATACTTAGTCGCCCAACACTTTACTGCTCGCGGCAATATTGTCATTGCAGGTGGCTCTGCTGGAGGATTATTAGTAGGCGCAGCCTTAAACCGCGATAGTGATTTATGGGGTGCAGCGATTGCTGATGTCCCGTTTGTTGATGTCCTAAACACCATGCTTGACGATAGCCTACCGCTAACTCCCGGTGAGTGGTCGCAGTGGGGAAACCCCATAGAGAGTGAGCAGGCGTTCAAGGACATCGTGAGCTATTCGCCCTACGACAATGTACAGCCCCGTCAATACCCACCAATGTTTGTGACAGCTGGGGTGTCTGATCCTCGGGTGACCTACTGGGAACCTGCGAAGTGGGTCGCTAAGCATCGCCACCTGCGAACTGATGAGCAGCTATTGCTGCTAAAGACCAACATGCATTCAGGTCATTTCGGAGAAACAGGTCGTTATGCGAGCCTTGCCGATGTTGCTGTAGAGCAGGCATTCGCTATCAAAGTACTCAAACTACCTGTCTCAACGTAAGCATGCAATGTTTGCATAGTGTGTACGAGCGTTCGTACAATCGAAAAATCGTCTAGCTCATAAACCGACCTCTATCTTGCAACTAGGAGTATGTATGTCTGAAGACAATCCCAGTATTTTGTCGCACGTATCGTTGGGCACCAATAATCTTGATCGGGCTGTTAAGTTTTACGATGCCGCATTGGCGCCTTTGGGCATCAAGAAGTTAGAAGTGATAGAGGGCATCGCTGTAGCCTATGGAAAAATGTATCCAGAATTTTGGATTGCACTGCCGCATGACGATGAAAAGGCGAGTGTGGGCAACGGTGTACATATTGGATTTTTTGCTAGTTCTAAAGCGGCTGTGCATGAATTCCACGCCGCATCGTTAGCGGCTGGTGGTGTTGATGATGGCGCGCCTGGCCCTCGTCCAATATATGGCGAGCCCTATTACGGCGGCTTCATTATTGATCCTGATGGAAACAAAATCGAAGCCAGTTTTTGGGATACATCAATAGGTTAAACATTGTGTACTCGTAAGCGCTCCTCCTGTTATATCTGATACTGTGCGCGGGGGTTTTATTGTGCACAGGCACCCCTGTTATGCCTATACAAAAGGAGATTAATTCTTGAGCGATCCGGTAACTTACGAGTGCCAACAGGGTATTGCCCTCATTACTGTCAGTAACCCACCTGTCAATGCATTATCTCAAGCGGTTCGAGAGGGATTGCACACGTGCATAGCGCGCTTCGATAGAGATGACAATGCGCGTATTGCTGTGCTGATAGGTGACGGACGCTTGTTTCTTGGCGGTGCTGATATTGCTGAATTTGGGTTGCCTACGTTAGCGCCGAGCTTGCCTGATGTCATCAACAGAGTAGAGGCATGCGATAAGCCCGTTGTTGCAGCGATACACGGTGCTGCCTTAGGGGGTGGTTTGGAAGTGGCCATGGGCGCGCATTACCGAGTTGCGTGTAAAGGCACTCAATTGGGTATGCCCGAAGTTAAGCTTGGACTAATTCCAGGTGCCACAGGTACGCAACGTTTGCCGCGACTGGTTGGTGTACCGACAGCGCTTACTATGATCACGTCCGGCCAATCAGTGTTGTCTGATGATGCGCTGCGTACGGGTCTAATCGATAAAGTAGTCTCCAATGCCGATATGGCTAAGGCAGGTGTCGAATTTGCCCACGAAATATTAAACGGCGATTTTAGCGATAGCCACACGCAAGACTCCTTGATCAGACGCACAAGTGAACGCGCTTCACCGACCACCACTGAGCAAGAAATGGGTGAGTGGCGAACCAAACTAACGATATCCGCCAAAGGCGAAGTTGCAGCGCTGAAAGCACTCGAAGCTGTCCAGCTTAGTACTCACCTTGATTTTAAAAAAGGTGTTCAGCAGGAGCGACGTCTATTCAACGAGTTAATGGACACACCTCAGCGAGCTGGTCTGATACACGCGTTTTTTGCAGAGCGTAAAGTGGCTGGTTTGCCAGAACTTGCTGGTGTGCATCCATTGCCCGTATCGACGATAGGCGTTGTGGGTGGCGGCACGATGGGGGCAGGTATTGCCACGAGTGCTTTGTTAAGTGGTTTTCATGTCACGCTCATAGAGCGCAATGATGAAGCCTTACAAAAAGCTCGGGAAACTATCGCAGGCAATCTAGCTGGAGCTGTAAAGCGCGGCAAACTGACCGCCTCAAAACGGGACACGATAATGACCACGCAGTTGGTAACGCAAACCGACTACCGCAGCTTAGCGGAGGCCGATCTCATCATAGAGGCGGTGTTCGAAAGCATGGAGGTCAAGCGCAATGTATTTGAAGCGCTGGATGCGATCGCAAAGCCAACAGCGATATTGGCCAGTAACACGTCCTACTTAGATATCGACGAAATAGCGGCTTTTACCAATAGACCTGAATCGGTTCTGGGTCTGCATTTCTTCTCGCCAGCTCACATCATGAAATTGCTGGAAGTGGTCGTGGCGAAACAAACTCGGCCAGAGTTGGTAGCTACTGCATTTGCGCTCGCAAAGCGTTTGGGTAAAACGGCGGTAAAAGCCGGCGTGTGCGATGGCTTTATTGGTAACCGTATTTTGACCCACTATCGTTCTGCTGCTGATCACATGGTGCTTGATGGTGCAAGCCCGTATCAAATAGATAAAGCGCTGACAGCTTATGGTTTTGCTATGGGGCCCTACGCGGTATCTGACCTTGCTGGTTTGGATATCGGGTTTGCTACGCGTGAACGCCGAGCACCTCTCTCGCACCCTCGGGAACGTCATCCTATCTTTGCCGATGATCTTTACAACCTCGGGCGTTTAGGTCAAAAAACGGGTTCTGGGTATTACTTATATCCGAAAGGTAGTCGTCGCGGTATCGAAGACCCCGCCGTGGAAGCCATCGTTGTGCAGGCTCGAGTAGAAGCGGGTATTACTCCTCGTTTATTTAGCGATGAGGAAATTGTTCGCCGTTATATGGCTGCCATGATTAACGAGGCAGCAAGAGTGGTTGAAGAGGGGATAGCGACTCGTCCTCTGGATGTCGATGTGGTGTTGCTATACGGCTATGGTTTTCCTAGATGGCGTGGCGGTCCGATGCACACCGCTGATGATATCGGATTAGCGAAAGTGCTCAAAGATATTGAGTTGTTTGCGGAGCAAGATGATTTCTTCTGGCAGCCAGCACCTCTACTGCAAAGGCTTGTTGCCGAAGGTCGGGGCTTTAGTAGTATTAACCCTCGGTAGTACGACTGTGTCAGCGATTTTTCGCTGAGACAGTGGGCTTATACGTCCAGCAAAACCCAACCGTTTTCAATGCTGACGTCGTAGGTTTTTAGGTTTTCATCAGCAGGCTCATCAAGCACCTGGCCGGTGCGTATATCAAATTCACTACCGTGTAGTGGGCACCGCAATCGGTGTTCACACAGCACGCCAAGTGAGAGTGATACATCCTCATGGGTGCACATATCTTGTACGGCGTGCACAGAGTCTTGCACACGACACAGTAAAATCCCTTTGCCATCCACATCAAATCGTTGCGGCACGTTAGGTTTTAATGCATCTAGTTGAATGAGCTTATGAGTTTGCATAATGGGTATTTAAATAACGTGCATCGCGAGTGAGCTAAACAAAGCTCAATAAGCATTAAGAGCGTGTTTCAAACCAAGCCAGTTTTTCTCGAAGCGTCACAACGTCTCCCACAATGATTAGCGTTGGGGGCTTAATAATGTGTGAGTTAACAAGCTCAGGTAGTGTGCCTAACGTAGCAGTTAGCACTTGTTGGCTTTGTCGAGTGCCTTCGGCAATCAGGGCAATAGGGTGCTCTTCAGCTAAGCCGTGCTCAATGAGTTTTTGGCATATAACGGGTAGTCCCATTAAGCCCATATAAATAACAACGGTTTGATGAGGGCGGGCCAATGCTGGCCAGTCCAGATCAACGGAGCCGTCTTTCAAATGCCCAGTCACAAACAAACAGGCTTGCGCGTGATCACGGTGCGTTAATGGAATGCCTGCGTAGCTGGCACAACCTGCCGCAGCGGTAATTCCCGGTACCACCTGAAATGAGACACCTTGCTCTGCCAGTGTTTCTATTTCTTCGCCACCACGTCCAAAGATAAAGGGGTCACCGCCTTTCAAACGTAGTACGCGTTTTCCTTGCTTTGCATAGGTGACTAGTAAGCCGTTTATAGACTCTTGAGGAACAGCATGCTCGTTGCGTCGTTTGCCCACATAAACCCGTTCAGCATCTGAATTAACCAAGCGCATGATCGGCTCTGATACTAACCGGTCGAATAAAACGATGTCGCATTGCTGCATCAGTCGTAGCGCTCGAAAACTTAATAGATCTGGATCGCCTGGGCCTGCTCCAACTAAATATACTTCGCCGCTGAGTGAATGCTGATCGTGCTCCTGGATGGCGTTCTCCATTGCTTGCTCAGCCGAGTCTATTCGTCCTTGGAGTATAAGTTCACCCACCCGCCCGTTGAGCAGTTTCTCCCAGAAGCGTCGGCGTTGCCGCCAATCACCCACGTGCTGTTTTATCTTCTCTCGATAGGTGTCTGCCAATTTACCTAAGTCGCTATAGGTGTGCGGTAGAAAAGCATCTATGCGCGAAGTCAGTAGTCGAGCCAGAACAGGGGAGGTCGCACCGCTTGAAATAGCCACAAGCAACGGGGAACGATCGATAAGTGACGGAATAAGAAAACTGCTCATATCAGGTTGATTGGCAACATTGACCCAAGCACCAGCTGCGTGAGCCTGTTTCGCTATAACTGTATTTTGATCTGAGTCTTCAGTGGCAACGACTACCAATGCCACGTTATTGAAGTCATCACTGTTAGAGGTGCGCGGCTCGTGCTTCAACGATTCATCGTTAGCTAAGGGGGCAAACGCTTGGCAGAGATTTTCTGCAATAACAGTCAGCTTGGCACCGCCAGCAACAAGGCGACCCGCTTTGCTAGCCGCTCTGTCGCCACCACCAATCAGTACAACCGTTTTGTCCTGTAGGTCCAAAAAAGCGGGAAAACGGTGTGATCGCTTTCTCTGTGTAAGCTTTTGTCCGAGAATCATGGGTGTTCCGTTACTATGGGAGGGCAAACATGACAGCGTTTACTGCCCAGATAGCTATAGCTTATGACAGACGAAGAATTTATGCGCGATGTGCTTCAGCGCATTGCCACTGGTCCCACATTAAGTAAGGATTTGACGCGCGAGGATGCCACCCGCGCTATGCAAATAATTCTTGATGGGCGTGCCGATGAAGTGCAAGCAGGCATCTTTTTGATCGCTCTGCGAATGAAGCGTGAAACCGATGATGAGCTAGCAGGCATTCTTGCGGCCATCAATAGCGGTCTGTCTCCACAACCAGTTCAGGTAGAGCACTTACTGACCATCGTTGACCCCTACGATGGCTACCTAAGGGGAACACCTGCCGCGCCTTTTCTACCGGCTGTGCTTGCTGCGTGCGGCTTGCGTGTTTTAACGCATGGATTGGCCTCCATGGGACCAAAGTTTGGCGCAACCCATCAGCGCGTCTTACAGGCCTCAGGTTATCGCCTTCCTCAGAGCATGAGCGATGTCGCCCAAGCCTTGGAGGACGATGAGCAAGGTTGGTCTTACGTCTCTCAAGATGTGCTCGCGCCCAAGCTTGCCAATCTGGTGGACTTGCGCACGCGTATTGTAAAGCGGCCCTGCCTAACTACCATTGAAGTGGCAGCTAATGCTATTCAACCCACAGTGGCATCTCATCTGATTACAGGTTTTGTTCATAAGCCGTATCCGCCGGTCTATGCTGCGTTGGCTGCTGAAGGCGGTTACGCAAGCTCTATCATGGTCAGAGGTGTGGAAGGTGGAGTTGTGCCGTCGCTAACGCAGGCCGCCCGCTTTTTCACCAGTGATGACGGTGTCAGTCTGACGCAAGTAGATATCGAGCCGTCCATGGTGGGCATTGAACGTACCGAACGTGCAGTGCCGTTGCCTACGAGCCTGCGAAACGATACGGTTCGATCTGTTAAAGCACCTGAGAATCCGTTTGCAGGCGAATTAGCCAGCTATGCATCAGAGCAGGGCTTACAAGCTTTGGCAGGCGAGGCTGGATACACCCGCGATTCATTGGTTTATGCGGGTGCTGTCATCTTGCTTGCCCGAGGGGTCAATGACACCTTAGAGGCGGCTGCTGATACGGTGCGACACGCTATCGATAGCGGTGCCGCACTGCAGCATTTTAATAAGGCGTTATTATAACGAACAGGCTAGTTCACCCGCTAACCGAGCATTGTTGGTTATAAGCGCCTGATTGCATATCAGGCTCTTACCGTCACTGAGTTCTACAATTCGTCCCAGCAACCACGGTGTAACAGACTTGCCTTTGATGCCTGCTTGTTGAGATTCTTGAATCGCTTGTTCAATGAAGGTCGCCATTTCATGGCGTGGAATTTCATGAGTCGCAGGTACGGGGTTAGCGATTAAAACGCCGCCATCAATGTTGAGTGCATCGCGGGCCTGCATGAATTCGACAATGTCGTTCACGGTATCGACTCTTAATGGCGAATCTATGCCGCTATCACGAGACCAAAAAGCCGGCAGGTCATCTTGTTGATAGGTCAATACCGGTACGCCTAGCGTTTCTAGAACTTCTAGGGTTTTCGGTAAATCAAGAATGGCTTTCGCACCGGCACAAATCACCGTTACTTTCGTGCGTGAGAGTTCGTGTAAGTCGGCTGAAATATCAAAGCTGTCCTCGGCGCCTTGATGTACGCCACCAATACCACCCGTGGCAAATACGCGAATGCCCGCTAAGTCGGCGGCGATCATGGTTGCAGCCACGGTTGTGGATCCCATTGCGCGTTTTGATACAGCCATAGCAAGATCAGCACGAGACAGTTTCATTGCCGACTTAGTAGTGGATAGGGATTCAAGCTGTTCAGCACTCAAGCCCACTGTAATTTGACCATCGAGTACGGCGATGGTTGCGGGTACCGCACCTGCATCACGTACCGCTTGTTCCACCTGTTGGGCGGTGTCGCGGTTTTGCGGGTAGGGCATACCATGCGTGATGATGGTGCTTTCAAGAGCGACCACGCCACGTCCTTCTTCTAAGGCGCTTTGCACTTCTGGGCTTATCTGTAAAACCGTCTTATTCATAGTGTTCATCTAAGTCTTGATGGATTCAATTTTACACACGATCAGCGAGTGGCGGGATTGCCGATGCGTGCGGGGAGGTATTCACCGGTCACGACTTGGTTCGATGCTTTGAGCCCAAACATCTGTACCGATTCCACCAAGTTCGTACCGGTTGCCCAGGCCGCAAACGTTGCGCCAGCTAGGGCATCGCCTGCACCGTTTACATGATGTGTACAGTCTATGTGCTTCACGCTGAGTTGCTCTCGAATAGCACCGTCCTGAACCATGACAGGAGCTTGTCCGTCGGTGAGTACAAAACGAGAAAAACCAAGATGACTTAGCCCGTCAGCCAAACTTATAAGGCTTGCACCCTCTGTGGCATGAGGGATCATGGCGTGAGCTTCTCGACGGTTGCAGAACAACAGATCGATGTGCGGTGCGCTAACCACTAAACGTTGGGTCTTAACAGGTGAGACGCTCATCGCTGCTATTAAGACACACGCTTGTTTTGCCTGCAGAGCGATGCCTGTCAGGCACTCTTGTGAGAGGTTTGCGTCTAGCAAAATAGCAGTTGCGTTGTCCCAGCTGCTCAGTTCCTCAACCGCGGTGTGCTCGAGGCGTTCTGCCAGTGAGACATCTGAAAGACCTATAAAAAGCTCTCCGTCGTGTCCCATGACAGCGCTGTAACGGCCAGTGGGTGTGTTCGCAAAACGTTTGAAGCGTGTCGTGATACCCGACGTCTCCAGTGTGCTGACTAATTGAGAGGCAATCGCGTCATCGCCAACCGCTGCTAAAAATTCGATGTTGGCATTGTGGGCGGGGGTTAAGGCTCTAGCTGCTGAACATGCAGCGTTTGCCGCAACTCCACCAATGTGTTGAGTCCAACTGACGACGTTTGACGCGTGCTTTATTAATGGCGTTTGTGCTCTAGCAACATCATCTATGTGTGTGGCTCCGGCAATTAATAGGCGTTTTGCGTTGGCTGAGACGGGTTTCATAGTCCATTGGTCGAGTTGTAACGAGTGTCTCGCTATAGTTTACCTTCAGACGGGTATGCTAGAGGAGCTGTGGATAAAGGAGTAGCCGTATGCTCGATCAGTTCGACCGTTCTATCATTGCCATCTTACAAACTGATGGCCGTATCACGCTCACCGAATTAGCTTCACGAGTAGGTTTAACTAAAACTCCGTGTGCTGCAAGGGTAAAAAGACTCGAGTCTGACGGTTACATACTAGGCTACCGAGCCATCGTCGATAGCGAAAAGCTCGGTCTCGGTCATATCGCATTCGTTGAAATGAAACTCACGGATACCAAGCTCAGCGCTCTTGAGGCCTTCAATGATGCTGCTCGCAAAATACCTGAAATTGAGCAAATGCATCTTATCGCGGGGCCGTTCGACTACTTGGTGAAAATACGAACATCTGACATCAACGCATTTAGACTAGTATTAGGGGAGAAACTGTCTGCATTACCCCATGTTGCCCATACATCTACGTTTGTGGCCATGAGTACGGTAGTGGATTAAACCCTCACGCTTGGAGTGATGTACCGATGAATTGGCTTCAATACCTAGAAGATTGGCCAACGATAGCGCTTGAGTACGGATTCAAAGTTCTCGCCGCCGCCGCTATATTTTTTATCGGTAAATGGATTGCCCGTAGGCTGGTAAATGTGGCAGGCGCTGTGATGACTCAGCGCTCCATTGACCCTACCGTCGGCGGATTTGTCTCCAACATAATGTACATGCTGCTGCTATTGCTCGTTAGCATTGCGGCACTGGCGCAGCTGGGAATTCCCACTGCTCAGTTTATTGCGGTTATTGGTGCTGCTGGTTTGGCCATTGGCCTCGCATTACAAGGCTCGCTATCTAATTTTGCCTCTGGGGTTTTGTTGGTGTCGTTTCGTCCTTGTAAAGTCGGCGATTACATCGAAGCGGGTGGGGTCTCAGGTAGCGTTGATAAAATCACGGTGTTCAGCACAACATTGGTCACGCCCGATCGTCGAACTATCACGGTCCCAAATTCGATCATTATGGGCAGCGCTATCGTGAATTATTCGACGTCGTCATCCCGTCGATTAGATATGGTTATTTGCGTGGCGTATTCCAGCGATCTGAGTCAGGTTAAGCAATTACTCAGAGACATTGTCGAGAGTGATGTACGTGTTTTGGAGGCTTATAAACCGGTGCAAATTGGCGTATTAGCGTTGGCAGATTCATCAATCAATATTGCGGTCAGGCCGTGGGTGGCATCAGCTGATTATTGGCCGTTGCATTTTGATCTGCACGAACGCATAAAACAGGGCTTTGATGAGGCCGGTATTGAGATTCCGTTCCCACAAATGGGTGTAAGAGTCGAAAGCGTCATCGACTGACGTTTTTAGAACAGCTGAGAGCCTGCGCTTCGGGCTACTATCGCAGCCGCTTCACCTACGCGGTTCGAGATCATGACGCAATCACCTTATCTGGCAGTATCCAGGCGTTTACGCAAATCCCCTTTTATGTCACGTGCTGTGGCTAATGGCGCGAAGGCGTTTACGGTCTATAACCACATGTTGTTGGCAACAGAATTCGAGTCGCTTGAGAGTGACTACTGGCATCTGTGTAGTGCCGTTCAGGTGTGGGACGTCGGTGTTGAACGCCAAGTTAGTATTAAGGGCCCTGACGCCACCGAACTCGTACAATGGATGACACCCAGAGCCGTCTCGGGCGTCGCTAACGATCGCTGTATTTACCTACCTTTGGCCGATGAACACGGAAAACTGGTAAACGATCCTGTTGGGATTCGTCTTGCTGACGACCACTGGTGGTTATCCGTGGCAGATTCTGACGTGATTTTGTGGGCAAAGGGATTGGCTAGGGGGGCAAAGCTGGATGTCCAAGTTGACGAGCCAGATGTATGGCCTCTCGCCATTCAAGGACCGTTAGCAGAAACTCTGATGGCGAGAGTCTTTGGAGACGCCGTCAAAGATATTCGTTTTTTCCGTTACCAACGGATGGACTATCGCGGACATTCTTTTATCGTTGCGCGTTCGGGCTGGAGCAAGCAGGGTGGCTTTGAAGTCTACGTCGACGATATCGCCAAAGGTCAGGCTCTATATGACGAGCTATTCGAACTAGGCCGTGATTTGGACGTGCGTGCGGGTTGCCCGAACCTTATCGAACGATTGGAAAATGGTTTGTTGTCCTACGGCAACGACATGGATGGTCGGCACACGGTTCTAGAGTCAGGCTTAGGCGGGTTTATCTCACTAGACCAAGACATTGATTCACTTTCGCACGCAGCGCTGCGTGCAGAGGCGCAACGAGGTATAGCCCGGAAGGTGGTTGGGCTGGTACTACCCGTTTCTGATGCGCCAACGCCGTTAGCAGAGCAACCATTTGGAAGTGAAGTGTCAGAAGCTATTCCACGGCAGCTTGATTTGACGCATTGCCTAGGTTCGCAGTGCTGGTCGCCTCGTTACAAGGTGCAAATTGCAACGGCAATTCTTGAAGAGCCACTGGCTTCAGAGACACACTGCAACGTGTTGTTGGCTGACGGAACCCAAGTTACTGCGCAAATCTGTTCAGTACCGTTCAACTTTGAGCAGTTGGGTGTAAAAGCAGCGGTATAATTGCTGCAACTCCAAAGGCATTAAGCACCATGTTTAAGCGTATCGCTGTTATCGGGTCGGGCACCATGGGTGCTGGTATTGCAGGGCAAATCGCCAATGCAGGTCATCCTGTGTTGCTACTCGATTTACCCGGTGAGGAATCTGCCAATTCAGTGGGCGATGCTGCGGTCAAACGACTCCTGCATTCAGACCCTCCGGCGCTTATGCACAAGAGTGCGGCCGCACTGATCACCGTTGGCAATATTCGCGACGACTTCGACAAGCTAGCCGATGCAGATTGGGTTGTTGAGGCTATCGTTGAGCGTCTAGATATTAAGCGTGATCTTTATCAGCGACTCAATGATGTGGTACCTGACAACTGCATCGTGACGTCAAACACATCGACCATCCCCATTAGCCTGCTGGTAGAAACTATGCCTGATAGTTTCAAGCAGCGTTTTGCTATCACGCATTACTTTAATCCGGTGCGCTATATGCGGTTACTGGAATTAGTACGCGGCCAAGACACGCGTGACGATGTTATGCATCAGTTAGCCGATTTTAACGATCGTGAGTTGGGCAAGGGCGTGGTGAGTTGCAACGATACGCCGGGATTCTTAGGCAACCGTGTTGGTGTGTTTGCCTTGCAAGTGGGTATTGACGAAGCACTGAAACTGAAATTACCTATCGAAGCGGCTGATGCGCTCATGGGTCGTCCAATGGGTATCCCTAAAACCGGTGTGTTCGGTTTATACGATCTCATTGGTATCGATCTTATGTCTGACGTAGTGAGATCCCTACGTAGCATTCTGCCGCCTAACGATGCGTTCCATGCGGTAGGTGCAGAGAGCGACATTATCAACGCTATGGTTGCGGCAGGCTTTACGGGCAACAAAGGCAAGGGTGGTTTCTATAAGCAAAGTAATGAGGGGCAGCGATTAGCCCGTCAACTACACAGCGGTGAGTACAAGGCCGCTAATGAGGCCTTACCTCAACGGGCCTTAGTGGCGGCACAACGAACCGCTGATCAACTTGAGCCGTTAACCGAATTGGTTAAAGGTGATGATCTAGAAGCACAATTTTGTCAAAACGTTTTAGGGCGAGTATTGGGTTATGCCGCAAGCCTATTGGGTGAAGTTACCGACTCTGCTCAAGATATTGATGATGCCATGAAGTTAGGCTTCAACTGGTTGCGCGGCCCTTTCGAAATGATTGATGCCTTGGGTGCTGACACCGTCGCGCAGTTGCTTAGTGCAACGGGCGCTGACGTGCCAGTGGCCTTGCAACGTAATCAAGTATTTTATTCCGCAGCTAATGGCGTGCTTAACGTGCAGCATGCAGACGGAAGCAATCAGCCGGTAGCCTTGCCTGAAGGGGTTGTCCGCTTTCATTTGACTCGTCAAACGTTAACGCCTTTGTATAGTAATCGTGCGGCGAGTGTTTATGTCATTGAGGACGACTTTAGATTAATAGAGTTCCATTCCAAGGCAAACGCGCTGACTGATGAATCCATGCAAATGGTTTTAAAAGCGGCGCAGGATCCTGGCAAAGGAATTTTGGTTCACAATGATTCTCAGCATTACTCTGCAGGCGTAGATCTAAATGCATTCTTGGCATTAATAGATGCTCAAGATTGGAACGGTATTGATCAATTCTTAGCGCGTTTTCAACAAGCCGTTGCTGCGCTGAAATATACGAATGCACCAGTTGTCGGTGCGCCATCGGGTCTCTCGTTAGGGGGTGGTTTTGAAGTGCTGCTGCACTGCGATCGCTTGGTCATGCACAGTAACTCCGTCGTAGGGTTGGTTGAAAGTGCTGTTGGTCTTGTGCCCGGTGGTGGCGGTGTTAAGGAAACTTACCTGCGTTACTTTGAAGCAACCGGTGATTGGAATACGGCCGCTTGGAATGCATGGATGAAACTTGGCTATGGTGCGACAGCATCATCGCCGAAAACAGCTGAACGATTACATTATTACAAGCCTGGTCACGATGTGGAAGTCATGAATCGAGATCGTTTGTATGCTCGTTCAATACAGGAATTGACAGCGCTAAGCGATAACTATGTCGTTAAAACCGTGCCTGAATTTACTCTGGCAGGGGGAGACATATTGCAACGCATGTCGGCGTTTATGGACGAGGGTGTCGCTAAGGGCGATTTTTATCCACATGATAAAACGGTGGCTATGCATATCGCTTCCATCATCTGTAGTGACGACGGTGTAGAGCAAGCTGCAAGCGAGCAGGACCTATTCAAAAGAGAGCGAGATGCATTCGTTCGATTGGCTAAAACCCCCGAAACGCGTGCGCGCATTAATGGCTTGTTGCACGAAGGCGGTGTGGTTAGAAATTAAGCTGGCTTTTAGGGGGCTGCTATTGGCTGAGCAAACCAGCTGAGCGCCGTACAACACGTGCGGCGCTGACTACTCAGTGATAGGCAAAGGTTTGAGTTTCTTAGCCGCAGGTGTCGGGGTTTTTACGATGCTGTTCGGTGATACATCATCAGACTCCACTGGCAGAGGTTCAACACGCAGCTGGCTGTCATTTTTGATGATCGGCTCTAACAGACCGGTCAGTTGTGCAAAAGACTGCCGCTCTGTGTGCAAAGCGTACCCAGCAACATCCACTGGCGGAGACTTTCTTAACAGCACGTTGCCAGCGACAACATAACGCCTTGGCGCACTATCGTCAGTGTAGTGGGCGCCGCTTCGGGTCAACCAAGCAATCATGCCGAATTCACCTTCTTCAATTTGAGTACGTGCGAGTAGCGGCACGCGCTGAGCCACATTCAGTGCATCGCCTCGGGCTAACAATGTCAGTCTTCTACCTTGCAGCGTGTCGCAATGAATAAGCATTCGCGAACCCGCATCATCGACGTTTGCATCAATGATGGTTTTGCCTGATTGAACCAGTGCGTCGATGGTCAGTAGGCAAGAGCCATCCGCATAAAAGGCTGCGTCTAGAGGTGCATCGGCAACAGTAATGCTGGTCTCGTCCGCTTGAACCAAGCCTGGCGCTAGTAGGGCTATGACAAGGGCTGCGAGCCTATGCGTTCGCGTTCGCGTCTGTAAGTGTGTAATAGCCACGTCAGTTAGACCCAGTGCCCAAAGCCTGAACTGATCTTTGGCTGTTGTTGAGCGTGCTAACGAGCAAAACCACGTTGGCGCACACGGCAAGCAACATAACGCAGTTTTGCGCTAGCGTTGTTGCTGGTCTAACTTGGGCCGTGGTTGGTTTCACAAGATAAGGTTCTAATTGAGTGGTATCTGGTTGTCAGACTTGCCAGATTGATAGTGATCGGAAACGGTTGTGTATCGGTTCTTTATAGCTTGAATTTTCTCATGCAGTTCGTTGCGAGTGTCTTCAGGGAGCGAATTTTTACATTCGTGAAACCAAGTTTGAATTCCGTGTGCATCCCAGAAAGCGTTAGAGCGACGGTACTGCCCAGGATCTACATCGAACACTTCTTTTAGTATCTTAAGATCGTGAGGAATCTCAAACTCATCGCGAGAATCTTCGTGACTGAAAAAGTAATAAAAGTTGTCGAACCCACTCCATGTAATTGCTGATAAACACAAACTGCAAGGTTCGTGCGTCGTTAAGAACAAAAGTTCAGTGGGTGCTAAGCGCTGATCAGCAGGCATTTCGAAATACCGTTTGAGCAAATGCATTTCGCCGTGATGCAGAGGGCTCTCAATTTCGTTGTTGGTCTCAGCAAGGTAGGTGCTGTGATCCGACTTTTTTAAAAGGGCCGCACCAAAGATCTTGTTGCCCAATTCAACTGATTGCTCAGTCATGGGCAAAACATCGGCTGCAATGGTGTCCAGAAGCCGGTTAGCTAATGACACATCTAGTTGTGGAGCGCTCATCTGTTGGCTAGTAATAAAGTAGTGTCTGCAAGCTTACAGTTTACTAAGGTTGATGGGTAGTCGCAGCAATCCAGCTGTTACCGTGTGGACCCCAATGCGGTAAAAAGCCCGTGTTAGGTGTCCCTGCTAAATAAAGATAGTCAGTAATTACAGCTTTACTGTGCGCTGAGTCAAAAAAACGACTTTTCAACGCAGGTGATCAAATTTTGTACAGAATCCGGCGTTTCGCCATAGGGTAATACTGTCTCGAAGCCCCAGATCGGAGCCGGCCAATTCGCATCCCCTGGGTCCCTTGCAACAACATGGCAATGAAGCTGGGGTACGACATTGCCCAGCATAGCAACGTTGACGCTCTGGCAGCGGGTTGTGACATGAACCACGCGGCTGACTTGATTCACGTCGGCCATAAATCCGGCTCGCTGCGTGTGTGTCAGGTCGTGCAATTCCTCAACGTCTGCTTGTTTAGGAACCAGAATGAACCAAGGCCAGCGGCTATCGTTCATCAAGCGAACGTGGGAAAATTCTGTGGTGCAGACTGGGAGGGTATCCGCTTCAATCTTGGGGTGTAGACTCATAACAAGGCACTATATGTCCAACAAGCTCTGAGAGCCGGATTAATTCAGATAGTTATTGGCAAAGTCATTAACACTGTTTGTTCTCGTGTCATCGACGATGTACAGAACCGCAACCGTATCGCTGAAATCCAGTTTGCAATTTTCACTCGGCTCGCTGCAATCGGGTTGTAGGTAGGCAAAAGCTGCGCCCCACTCAGTGCCAAATCGACTCGAACGAGCGGAGACAAGAAAGTAATTAGACTGCTGTTTTAGATCTGCCGTGCCGTTTCCGCCAACATTACCGTTGTCGATCACCCGGTAGCTTATTTTGCTTTTCAAATAGGCGAGGTTAGCGCTATCGGTAAATTTTTCGTTGTAACCGGTGCTGCCTGTGCTGTGTTGAACAACATGAATATCGGTAAGGCTCAGGTTCGAAAACTGTGATTCGATGTTGCGCACTACATCAGCAGTAAAATCTGACTGTCCACCTTCAGAGACCCAGACACTGGCGCCATTAGACAGCGTGCTAGCCCAGCGAGTGACGGCTGTTTGGACGGATGTCGCGTATTGAGCGTGTGCATCGAGGTATTGGTCCCCCCATGAGGCCTTGACGACAGCATTGCTCGCGCTGTTGAACCTATCCCGAATACTATTTCCGCAGGTTCCGTTAACCACTAGTACGTTGTTGATACCGTATTTTTCAGTAACAGACTTATCGGCGGGTATCGCATGGCCGTCGTCACGATCGGGGCAGTGGTCGTAGTGCAGTACCAGCAGGTCGTTTGTATCTAAACGACCCACCTTGGTTGTGTTTGGAATAGTGGTCTGTTCAAAAGAGTCGCTAACAGGTGAATCAACCTCAGCAGAGGTGATGTCGGCGTTAGGATCAACGACGGTACTGGGAGTCACCGTTGTGATTATGTCAGGCTCTGACGCGTCATCGGGCTCTGGTTGAGTGATTTCAGCTGAACTGCAAACCCATCGGTTTTCGCCAATTGGGTTGCAACTATGGCGCTGGAAAGTAGCGCATTGCTGAGCAAATTCAACATGGGTGTCGTCCAGCGTCGTACCCACGGCGTAGCATTGTTCCAATTGGTTAGTCGGTTCAGCTACGGGAGTGATTGTTTTAGCCGCAGGTTTTACAGCGGGTTCGACTGTTGAGGTGTCAGTTTGGCGTCTGGCGGTGCTGCTTGCTGCGGCACCAGCACCAATAATGTTTGATGAGCATTGCCAACCACCACCCTTGATAGGGTCGCAATCTTTGACTGTATGCGTTGAGCAGACCGAACGAAAGAGACTGCGAGCGTCGCCCAGAGTGCCGGAAATTGTGGTGCTGATAGAGCAGGGGTCTGACTCGTCCGCAGCCACGTCAGCAACGACTGCAATGTGTAACAGGATCACAGCGAAGCCTGATCTGATAAGACTCATAAGAATGATTGTCCTTATACCTGTGACGTTGTAGTGAAAGGCTGATGGGGCATGCGATTCACTACGTCTGTCAACTTCCTGTAATTAAGATATTGCGGGGCAACTGCACCTTATCGCAGTGTAGCAAATAGGTGGGGGTATCTTATCAAAATGGGGGGTTCAAATGGGCGGAAGACTGGATCGTATTGAAGCGTCTTGTCAAAACCACACGGAACTTACCACCGATCAAAACATCAGATCGTCAGCTGTACAAAGGAACTGCATCAATGGCGCCGATGCCTTCATAAGTTTTGCAATGTGCTTGGGAAAATCGGCTTCTGTGATGGTCTTAACGCCCAATGGATGAACGGCGATGAAATCCTTGCGTTTCAAATCGTCTATGAGCGCGTGTTCAGGGTCAAAGCCTTTCGGCGCTCGTTTTAGCGAGTCGCCTTCTAGTGTGAAATCGGTGCGGGCGAAGAGTTTCTTCTTGATGCTTAACCATTCTTTAGGGTGCTCATCAATGAGCGTTCGTATGCCTTTTAACGAACTGCTTTCAGGGCGCCAGATGCCAGCGCCAAAAAATACCTCATTTGGTTCAATATGCACATAGAAACCAGGCGCGTGAACATCTTTGGCACGTACATGCCTGAAATGGATTCCGATGTTGGTTTTGTACGGTGTTTTGTCTGTGCCGAAGCGCGTGTCTCGATAAACTCGCATTAGGGACCCACCCACTTTCTTGGGTGTAGCATTGAAATAGGGAGAGACGCGTTGTAACGCTGGGCTCATTGATTCAATGAATTGCAGCGCGGGTGTTCGAACGTCATCTTCGTAGCGGTATTTGTTGGTATTAAACCAATCTCTATTATTATTTTTCTCGAGCTCCTTCAAAAACGTTATTGTCTTTTTAGAAAACATCCAAGTACCCCAGGCTGCGACTCAAGCGCTTAGTGTCTAACAGGCTAAACGTTCTGGCAAGTCGTCGAACTGACTTTTGAAAATAGTTAACGCTAGGTGTCGTTTTCTGAGTTTTCTCTTGCAGCAGATCCTAAATGCCTGCTATATGAAGAGGTATCGGGTTTTTTGCCTGTCTGTTGTTAAAGACTGAATTTAGACGTGTTCTGCCAGAACATGTTTAGGAATTATTACCATGTTCCATCGTCGTCCCGTAGCACTTAACCAGCTTTCCGGAAATACCAGCCTTAATCTGGCGCGCATGTCGGGTATTGAGGGTTTCTCGCGATCGGTACTTGTCAGTATTTTGCCGTTAGTTGCTCTAGAAACATTGGGCAGCAAAGAGAACGTGGCCTTAGCCTATTTAATGGCAGGAGTTCTCACCTTATGCATCACTCTTAACCTAGGCACGTTGGAGCGTTTGATTCAGCGTCGCTGGTTGGTCACGCTCGGTGCCTGCATTGTCGTTGTCGCAGCCGCTTTTTTATATACGCGCTCCACCATTCTTCTACCGTTGGGAATTGGCCTTAGATCCGCGGCGGCCTCCATTTATACGGTGTGTATGTCCCTATACATCATGGACTACATTGGCAAGAAAGAACTGACGCTTAACGAGTCCAGACGCATGCAGTACACCGGTGCGGCATGGTTCATTGGACCTTTTGCAGGCTCGTGGTTGGTCGAAAATGGTATGGCGGATGTACCGTTCCTGCTGTCCATGATTGCCGCTTCAATCATGCTGGGCTTTTTTTGGAAGCTACGTTTAGGTGACAATAAGGTGGTGGCGCGAGCCCAATCTCAAGCAAAGAATCCGTGGCACGCCATTAAGCGATATTCCGGGCAGAAGCGACTGAGGATTGCCTACGGCATTACTCTGAGCCGGTCTTGTTTTTGGGTCACCTTGTTTGTGTACGGTCCCATCTATCTGATTGAGTCTGGTCTACCGGTTTGGTCTGCAGGGGTTCTACTGTCCAGTGTGTCAGGGCTGCTATTTTTTAGCCCCACTATTGGCCGAGCATCACAACGTTTTGGCACTCGGCGCGTCATCTATGTCGGTTTGAGCCTCACTGGCTTGAGTCTGGTTGCATTGGGGATGCTGGGTGAGCCAACACCGTGGGCGGTGGTCTTTTGGGTGACGGGTGCCTTTGGCGGCGTTTTGCTGGATGTGTTGGGCAACATACCGTTCATGCGTAGCGTCAAAGCACGAGAGCGGGTGGCTATGACGACGGTGTTCTCTACGTGGCGGGAAGCATCGGAGTTGTTAACTCCGCTGTTGGTCAGTGCCGTGCTCGTTGTGTTTCCATTTCATGTATTCTTTTTTGTTCTAGCGGCGATGCACTTTTCTTCAGCGCTCTCTACCAGTTATTTACCTCGCCGTTTATAGTGCCGCTGTCCTTCAATATTAAGCTCACTTTTATCAGCAGACCCCCACGCTAAACTATCGTGTCTTCACTTACCCTTGGTTACTCACTCATGCTGCTGGCATTTTTATGCTTTGCGGTCATGGACACCACAGCAAAGTGGCTAGTGGGTGCCGCGGTGCCTGTCATGCAAGTGGTGTGGCTGCGCTACTTTGTGCACTTTCTCTGTACGCTTGTCGTTTATGTGCCACGGCAAGGTCTTAGCATTGCCAGGTCCAACAGGCCGGGTTTACAGACGTTGCGCGCGCTGTTCTTGCTGTGCTCTACCGCGTTCAATTTCACCGCCTTGAAGTATTTGCCATTGACGACAACGGTGGCCATATTTTTTGTAGCTCCACTCACGGTATGTCTTTTGAGTATTCCTATTTTGGGTGAGAAGGTAGGGCTCAAACGGCTACTGGCCGTGTTAGTGGGCTTCCTTGGGGTGCTTATTATCGTGCAACCTTGGAGCGAAAGTTTTGATCCACATGTGTTCATAGCGATCGGCGCTATGTTGTGTGCAAGCGGCTATTTTGTAATGAGCCGAGTCATTGCAGGTGTCGATCAAAACTCCACCGTGCAATTTTATGTCGCAGGCATTGCCACGCTATTGCTGAGTCCCTTTGCTTTTTTCGTCTGGCAATGGCCTGAGAATTGGCATACGTGGTTTTTATTGTGCCTTATCGGAAGTCTGGGAATGATTGGGCATTCATTTCTGACACGTGCACATCAATTTGCAGAGGCGTCAGTGTTAGCACCAACGGTATATTCACAAGTCATCTACATCACCATTTTAAGCTGGGTGGTGTTTGGCCAACCGCCTAGTCAGTCAACGCTGTTGGGAACCATTGTGATTGTATCTAGTGGGTTGTTTATCTGGTTTAGAGAAAGACAAATTCAACTCAGTCAAACTTAAGTTGCACCAGATCAGATTGTTTTCAACCTTATCAAACCAACCACTACCGCAGTAATACTTTGTCAAACAAACGAGTGCTTAATAGGCGTTTGAAAAAACCGGCTAAGTAGGTTGGGGTTGTGACAAAGTAGCGTGGTCTGGGGCGATCACTCTCAAGCGCATGTATTAACTTTTTTGTTACAGCGCTACAGGGAAGCTCAAACCGATCTTTCTTTTTTGATGGTGTGTACAGGCGAGGGCGCAAAACACTTTCATAGCGTTCGCGTTGAGCCGATGTTTTCCAGTTGACCCATCGCTCAAACGGCTCAATTGAGTTCTGTCGAATCATTGTGTCGATAGGGCCCGGCTCAATCAAAATCACATCGATGGGTGAGTCGTGAAGTTCCAGTCGGAGTGTGTCACTGAGACCTTCCATGGCAAACTTTGTTGCGTTGTAGGCACCTCGAAACGGCTGCGCTGCAAATCCCAATACAGACGAACAATTAACAATGCGGCCATGCCCCTGTTGTCGCATAGCAGGCAGCAACAGATTAATTAATTCAAATTGACCGAACACGTTAGTGTCAAAAATTGCTCGTAATGCATTACGAGGTAAATCTTCAACAAGGCCTGGGATAGCGTAAGCGCCATTGTTGAACAAGGCGTCGATTTTCCCACCGGAAAGCCTCAATGCTTGTGCGGCACCTGCTTGAACGCTCTCAGTGTTTTCGTAGTTCAATACAAAAGACTCTAGTCCTTCTGCTCGCAATATTTCGCAGTCTTTTTCTTGTCTGCATGTAGCGAGAACGCGCCAGCCTCGTTGCGCTAGGGTGTGCGCGGCATCTAATCCTATACCGGAGGAACAGCCAGTGATTAAAATGGTGCGCTGGGTCATGTGAACTAAACATGTCTAGTGAAGACTGTTTAGTTTACAGACTCATAGACAAATGTCAGCCTGAATCTGCGGGTCGCCAACAAAAAAGTCTGTTGTTTGTGCGTCCAGTGTTTGTGAGGTCGCATTCAGGCCTAAGCACTCCAAGAGGCATTGGCCATAGTCATCAATCTGATAATGCTGTTCAATGAATAACGCTCTTGATAATCTTTTTTCTTTGGAGTCCGTGTGAAGAGCTCTGAGAATAGCGTCGTCAATCTTTGACTCATTATTCGGTGGCGCTGTTTCCATAAGACTGAGTAGTTCGTTATTGTATCCGGTTGCGCCGCTATGAACGACAACCGGTATTCCCAAGCTCATGGCCTCTAGTGCAACGCTTGGAAAGGGGTCCTCTCGCGAGCTCAGGTACAAGCAGTCAGCCGCTGCGTACCAGCGAGATATGTCATGCGTAAAATCGATTAGGTGCAAATGATTTTTCAGTTTTCTACCCACATGAGTCTTCAACCACCGACTCATCTGTTTTGAGCGCTTGCCTACCCAACAAAAATGTAATTCTGGATGGCTCTTATGCAGTCGTAGGGCACAAGAGGCGAAAGTGTCGAACCCTTTTCGGTGATCAGCGTATCCCACGTTAAGCACTAACGAATCTCTGGTTTCTAAACCCAGTTGTTCTCTAACCATTTGCCTATCGGCAGCGTTCATGACAATGCTTTTGTACAAGCCCTGTGCGCGTAGCGATACACGGCTTTTAGTGGTTGGCTGAAACGATTCAAAGCCACGTTGCACGGGAGAGGAGGGGAATATAATGTGATCCGCTTGTTTGGCAATAGCGCTGATATGCGGGCGCAAGCCAAATTCATTAATTAGGGCGGGCAGTTCATGAACCAATGATAGGCATTGTATATGTGCATCCTTGGCGGCCCACAGTAAATCACCGGTGACACTGGTGTTGAAAATGGCATGACGGCATTGTGTGTTTTCAAACCAAGCAGTAAGCTCATCACCCTTAATGTCGTAGAGCAATGTTGTCGGCGCCACCGCTTGATATTCTGATAACAAGGCTCCACCGGATTTAAGTAAAATCTCGACGTTCATACCCAGCTTGTTTTTAAAGTGTTTAGCTAATGCCAGCAAGAGCATTTGAGCACCGTTCGGGTGTGCGTCGTGGCCGATGAGTAACAAGTCACGGGATGTGTTGAGTAAATTATCGTTGGCAGATTCGGTCAGAATTCGATACGTCGTGTTTAGGTACGCGTGTCCGTAGTGAACATCAGGCTCTAAATAAGCGGCCTCTGCCCACTCGTTCCATGCATTGATAAACACCAATGGCTCTTCGCCAACCGGATTTTCTTGTGCGTATTTAATAGCACCCGATAGCCAATGACCATAAGCCGCTGGGGTGGACCCTTGGAACGTCACACCGCTACCTTCTCGGCGAGCATCATTGTCCCACGACGGTGATACCGTTTTAATCAACGGGTAGTCGGGTGCAGGTTCGTTCAAGGACTTGGCAACAACATCACGATAGGCGCGAATTTGACCGGTATAGTTTGGGTCGAAAATAGTGCTTTCTTTATTTCTGCGCTTAATATCTTTGGAGACTTTATGCGGTGGAAATTCTAGAGCGCCATCGCAGCCGTACTGTGTTGGGTCACGATCGTTAAAACTTTGGACCATGTAAATGAGCGGTTCAATTCCCAGCGTATTAGTCCACTTTTTGCGCCAGCGATTGATCGTATTAAGTGTGTCGGGCACTAGCGAGGCGCGGTATAAAATGAACATCGGCCGACCATCAACGCGCATGTAACGTGGGTGCGCCATGTATTTGGCTGTGTCTGACACAAAGTCGTCTTCATCCTCCAACGCATAGTCCTGAGCAATCAGAACATCGTTTTCCCGACCGTCCCATGTGCGGGTCCAATTTTCGTTAGCCCACATGATGCAAAAATCTTGATCAATATCGTTTTCGACGAATAAATCCAGCGGCTTATCCATAAGGCGACGGCCGTTGAACCAGTAGTAGTAAAAACAGAATGTATCGATACCGGCAGAGCGTGCAAGTGCAGCTTGTGCCTTGAGTGTATTGACGTTGGTTAGGTCATAGAAACCTAAGTCACGAGGTATACGGGGTTGGTAATGTCCCTGGTACCGCGGTGTGCCGCGTGAAACATTGCGCCATTCGGTGAATCCATCACCCCACCACGCATCGTTTTCTTCAAATGCATGAAATTGCGGAAGATAGAAGGCAACGGCCTTTGCCGCTTTTTGAGTGGGAGGGGAGGACGGTGTAGCTCGATTCTCAAAGCCAGGACCCGGGTTGGCAAAGTAGCGAATACTGTTGGCATGATCCGCAGGTGTCAGCGGCTCATCTTGCTCGGGCAAAAGGGCATGGGAGAACTTACGGAGTTTGTTAGCGCTAGTCTGATCGCTGGCTATCTGTTTAACCCAGCTGCTCAGCTTTTTGCGCTTTGATGTCGCAGATTTATTAGTGCCACCAAGCTGAGTAGCGTTTAGCCGTTGAGAACGCATCATGACCCGCTATAATTTTTTCGCATGTTGGAATAAAATATGTTGTATGAATACCGGAAGTGCATGTTTGGTATCAAACACGGTGTTGGACCTACTGCTGGGGTTACTTGGTGCAAGGAGTGGGCCACGTGTTTTGCTTATCCAAGCTGGCCTTCAAATTGCTGACCCTGTTACATGTCCAAATCCTTGCCTACCCATCCTGTTGATACTCGTGTAGCCGTAGTGCTGTGCACGTATAACGGCGCTGAGTATGTGGAGGCACAAGTAGAATCCCTCCTGGCGCAAGTACACCCCGTGTCCATTCGTCTTTGCGACGATGTGTCTAGTGATGACACCATTGAGAGAATTTCGGGCTTGCTCAGAGCAGACATCGACACAATCAATGTCAATAAACAAAACACAGGCTTTGTTAGGAATTTTGAGCACTGCCTGAGTAGTGCGATGGACTCCGACGAAAACTACTTTGCGCTATCCGACCAAGACGATGTGTGGGATAGAAGTAGAATTGCCTGTGGTATGAGTTCAATGGCAGCGCTGGAGTTGGTGCATGGTCGTGATGTACCACTGTTGGTGCATTCCGATCTCAATATAGTCGACGCACAAGGGCAGCTTATGCATGGATCCTTTTTGGCTTATCGGCGGTATCGCATTGCAGAAGAGAAATCGTTACCGGTTATCTTGGGTGAGAACGGTGTTATGGGAAACACCATACTTATGAACCGTGCAATGGCTGAACTGTGTTTGCCTTTTCCAGACGCATTGCATGTTCATGATTATTGGATTGCGATACTCGCTGAATTGTTTGGGCATCGTGCAAAGTTAGATTTGTCGTTAGTGAATTATCGGCTGCATGGGAGTAATGCGAGCAATACAGCCGCATCGATGGGGCGGGGCATAAGCGCATTTATAGCTAATTCGAATTGGAACAAGCTCGTTAAGCGTAATTTTAAACTGCCCTTTAAAGAGGACTCTAGATTGAAAACCCTAGAGTATTTAACAGACAACTCTGATCAATTTCCTGCGTTATCGTTAGAGCAACGACGCTCCATAGAGGCGTTTAAAGAGTATTTGCGGTTTAAGCAATCACGCTTTAGTAGTTTGCGTTTCCTGCTGACATCCAACTTTATTCGTAAAGATTTAGCGTACCGCTTACGCTTAGTTATGGCCGTACTGCTCACCCAGCGTTATACCCGCTAGTCTTGTGGCTTAGGCTTTAGTGAAGTAACACCGATACGTTATTTGTTGAGTGCTATTTCCGTGTATTTAGCAATGAAACTAAGAACCGGTCGACTCTTAAAACCCCGATAACTGCCGATATCCCTGAACTATACCGATATTTTTCGCGCTGTTTCACTGTGGAGTTGTAGTTGATGGTTCTGCCAATAACCAAATTAAAGACGTTAGTCGCCTGGGGTGTGTTTTTCCACTTAGCACTCGTGTCAACATTATCAGCGGATACCCGAACGACAGACGACTACATAGCGCTGGTGGTGGAAGCGGAGGACGATGAGTCCCGAGGTGAGCGCTGGGTTCTAATGGATGCGCAGACCGGCACTCAGGAAAACGACCCTGACGGAAACCACTCTGACGGTGCGGCGGGTGGCGCGTACATTGAGTTATTACCCGATATTCGTGTAACTCATGATGATGAATTTGGACCACCGACCGCCTATTGGGATACACCAGGTGCGGGCCCGCAAGCTGTCTACCCCATGACATTTCCAGAAGCCGGTCGGTATTACGTGCACATACGCGGCTACTCAACCGGTACCGAAGACAATGGTATTCATGTGGGTCTCAATGATGAGTGGCCACAAAGTGGTGCTCGCATGCAATTTTGTACGGCAGGTACAGGGTGGCAGTGGTCAGGGCGTCAGCGAGATTCCGGTGGAGTTGGACCGTGCGGTGCGAAGAAAACTATTTGGATAACTGTTGATGAACCTGGTGAGCATCGCTTCATGATCAGTGCGCGTGAAGACGGTTTTGAGGCTGATCGCATCATGCTCATCAAAGATTTATCGGACAACACGCGTATTTGTAGCCCATCGGGTGAGGACGATATATCGTGTGTTTCAGGCAGCCTGGAGAATATTGACGATGTTGTTGATATGGCGATGAGTGCAACAGTTGACTCTACTGCCATAGACATCGATAGTTCAATCAGCCTAACGCTGCTCGTAGAAAACACCGATGGGTATGACACAGCGGCTGACGTTGAAATCAACCTTGATGCAGGCATTGGAACACAGTGGGAAGCCACGTCTCTTCCTGATGGTTGCCAAGTTCAAGACGAGGCCATTGTCTGCTCGTTAGGTAATGTGGGGCCTACTGGTCCTGAGGACGAACGCTCTTACGAATTCATACTGACACCGTTGCAAGCAGGATCCCTAACGATTCCAATGGCCATCAGCACCAGTAGTGTCGATGACGACCAAACTAACGATGAGTCTACTGTGATGGTCGATGTGGTGGACATCGGTACGCTTAGTTTATTGAACCTTCAGTTAAACGACACAGAGCTTACGTGGAACAACGGTAGTGAGACACTCATCGTTGCCACTATCTCCAATACGGGTCTAGCGGATGCCACCGATGTTGAAGTGAATGTGAGTATTCCTGGCGGTCTAACTCTGAGCACCGTTCCGAGCGAATGCATTGGTGTGAGCGAGCTGCAGTGTACGTTTGCCTCCGTGGCTGTCGACGAGCCCCTTGAGTTGGCGTTGGGCGTTACTCCGTCAGCTGAAGGTATGTACTCAATCAGTTATGAAGCAGATGCGGCCAATCAAAACGGTGATTCTGTTGCCAGTACGGTCATCTTTGAAGCAGGTGCTATGAAAACTAGCTCGTCGGGTGCTATGGCAGGTTGGTCAATGATATTGCTATCACTCGTGTTCGGTATTCGCCGAACACGTCGAGTATCGCGCTAGGAATTTACCGGTTCACAGGTAGGGGGGACCTGCCTGATAACCGCTGATATCGGTGATAGGTCTACGTGTTGATCGTATATTCGATGAAACAGTAGTGTCATTCTAGCCGCATCAATATCGACTGGGCGTAGGCGAGTGTTTATGGCTTGCCAACGTCCGTCGACCCAATCCGCAATTTCAAATTCAAAAACATAATCGTCTTCGACGCCCATACGCAAGTCTGAGGCAACAAGCTGATTATCCTGAACACTCAGTGCGTATACGCCACTGGTGAACCAATCCAGACGCGCGATTGGCCAGTGATCCAGCCAAGTCACACATTCCTGTTTGCCGTGGCTATAGCTATCTAATACGATGTCGTCGCTGTCATCCAGCAACGAACTGAAGCCTTCTTTGTACTGCGAGTCGTTGACGACAACGACCCTCCAAAGCAATGCGAAAGGAAAGGGTGCAATTAACACCTCTTGTGCATCCATATCGTTAGCTTTGAGTTGTTGTACAACACGTTCACGAATTGTGTGCTGAGCAACGAGGGTCCAAAGTAAATAGGCAGAGCTTAAGGCTAAGCCTGCAATGACATAAGGCTTAGCACCCGCATAGCTTCGTCGATACGCAAGAGCCACACCGACAATCAACGGTAGTGTGTATAGGGGGTCGATGATAAACACTGAACCCCAGGCTGTGGGTGTGACTGTCAGTGGCCATAAAAGCTGAGTGCCGTATATCGTAAAACCGTCGAGCAACGGATGAGTGACCAAGACTAGCCAACAAGCTAACCACCAGCGTGAAAGACTTATTGGCTTGCTGCGCATAAGGCGTTGGCAAAGCCAAGCGATGGGCAAGCTGATAAGCGACAGCACCAAAAGTGAATGGCTGAAACCGCGATGATAAGTGAAGTTTTCTATAGCACCGGCGTACGGTATAAGAACGTCTAGGTCGGGCAGGGTGCCAAGCACCGCACCCAAGACTAATGCTGGACGCCCCAGTCGAGAACCAAGCGTTAAGTGTGCAACTGAGGCACCCAGCACTATCTGGGAAACTGAATCCATAGGGTTACTGGGTTGCCGCTTGTTGTAGTTCTTCGGTCAGGCGTTTGTCGCTGATGGCTTTGGGCGCTGAAAACCCTGCAAGCAATCGATAGGCAACCGGTGTTAGAAACAATGTGAAAACAGTGGCAATACCTAAGCCACCGACAATAACCCAACCTAAGGCTATACGAGCCTCAGCACCTGCACCGGAGGCTAATACCAACGGCACGCCACCGAGTACGGTTGAGAACATGGTCATGGTGACGGGTCTGACGCGGCGAGTTGCTGCTTCCAATGCCGCCTCTTTAACACTGAGCCCCTCATCGCGTAGCTGGTTAGCAAACTCGACTATCAGTATTCCATTTTTAGCCATGATGCCGACAAGCAGCACTAATCCAATTTGGCTATAAATGTTAAGGCTAGTGCCAGAGAAGTACAGTGCAAAAACCGCACTGGCCAAACCAAAAGGCACAGTAAACATAATAATTAAGCTACTGAGGAAACTCTCGAATTGCGCAGCAAGCACTAGAAAAACAATGATGACGGCAAAGCCAAACGTGAGTGCCAAACCATTGGATGTCTCGTTCAACGTGGCAGCTTCTGCTAACGGGATGAGTCGCATGTCAGCATCAAGGATAGAACCCGCTAAACGTTCGAATTCGTTAAGACCCTCTCGCAGTGATAGCTCATCCGATAGGCTGGCTGTAATGGTGACGGCTCTGAAACGTTCTTCACGTGGTAAAGAAGGGGCTATAGAGGTTTCGGTAAGCGTTGCAATAGACGACATCGGTACGATTCTGCCGTCACCTGTTTTCAAGAACAGGTTCGCCAAATCGGTAGGGTCGTTAATGGGCTGTGTGCTGGATACTAATTTTACAGCCACAGCTCTATCATCGATGAATACATCACCGAGCGTTCTTCCATCTAGAACAGATTGCATAGCCGCCGCTAGCCCATCAATCTCGATGTCCAGATCTGCAGCACGCTCTCGGTTAATGCTAATACTTAACTGAGCCTGGCTAGTCTCATAGCTTAAGTTGACTCGACCAAAGCGCGAGTCTTGCTCTAATTCTGCAACCAGTTGGTCTCCACGTTTGGCCAGTTCTTCGTAGCTGTTGCCTGCAATGGCAACGGATAAACCTGAACCTGCTCCACGAATACCTAAGCTATTAGGTTGAATAGCAAATGCCCGCACGCCAGGAACACTGGATAAACCTCGGTTGAGTTCTCCAACAATCTCGGCCTGGCTACGTGCGCGATCTTCCCAAGGTTTCAAGGTGATGACCATGAACCCACCATTGGTACTGCCGCCTCGACCCGAGATAGAGAACACATTCTTCGCCTCGCCGTTGTCGACAAAAGGTTGAATGAGATCTTCAATTTTCTGTAGCTGCGAAGTGGTGTAGGCCAAGCTTACCCCTTGCGGTGCTGACACTCTAAGTAGGGCAACCGAGCGATCTTCTCGCGGTAGCAGTTCTTCAGGAATGGTTGATAGTGTCTGCCACGCTACAGCGGCAATGCACAGTGCAATAGCAACAACGACCAACGGGAAATTCAAGCACACGCGAAGAATGCGTGTATAGAGTCTGGCAAGCCTATGGCCAAATCGCCTGACGATGCCTGCGATACCTTTCGCTTGCGCGGCTGGTACAACAGTTTGTGAGTTTTCCAGTACCTTGGAGGCCAGCATAGGGCACAGCGACAACGCTACGATGGATGAGATCGTGACGGCAATGGCCAAGACATAACCGAACTCGCGGAACAATCCGCCAGCCTTGCCCGGTAAAAAAGACAAGGGAACAAACACCGCTGCTAGTACGGCAGTCGTTGTGACAACGGCAAAGAAAACTTGTCGAGTACCCAATACCGCTGCTGCACGTGAACCCATACCGGCGTTGCGTCTATTAACAATATTTTCAAGTACAACGATGGCATCGTCCACCACCATGCCTGTGGCCAACAGTAGGGCCAGTAAGGTCAAAATGTTAATAGAAAAACCGGCCAGCCAAATACCTGCAACCGTGCCTATGAGTGCAACGGGCATGGTGATAGCTGGAATGAGTGTGGCTCGCCAATTTAGAAGGAAGATGAAGATTATGGAAATAACAATTGTGATTGCTAAGGCCAGGGAAAAAAGCACTTCCTTAATAGAGCCATTAATAAAAACAGCATCATCGCTT
Organism: uncultured Granulosicoccus sp.; assembly: GCA_937991945.1. Taxonomy (GTDB): domain Bacteria; phylum Pseudomonadota; class Gammaproteobacteria; order Granulosicoccales; family Granulosicoccaceae; genus Granulosicoccus. Next base: position 1,915 of record CALKLO010000025.1, on the reverse strand, counting down.
GTGACTTGAATATCCATGCCAGGTGGCAGAGTGGGGCGTAAGATATCTGCTGCATCGTGTACCGCATCTGAAATATCTAGTGTGTTGGATCCGGCCTGTTTCAGCACGCCCAATCCAATACCGGTTTGTCCATTAGCTCTGAGTGCCGTGGCGCCGGTGTCCGCACCGAGTGTTACCGAGGCAACATCGCCAATTCGCGTTCTATCGTTAATGAGTAGTTCTTGAAATTCGACAGCCGATGCAACGGTGGCACTGGCTCTAACCGATAAGTTTTGAGTGTCGCTGGATAGCGAACCCGCCGGTGTATCGAAGGCGGCGTTTGACAAGGCAGCCGATAAATCCGCAATGCTTAATCCGCGACTAGCTAGTTTCGTTTGGTCGACATCAATACGAAATATCTGTTCGCGATCGCCGTATACCTGCACATCGGCAACGCCATTGATGGCGGTGAAATTGTCTAAGACCTGATTTTCGACGACTAAGGTCATCTCCTCAGCACTCATGGTGGGATGAGTGATGGCCAGCCTTAGTACGGGTTGCGCATCGCTATCAGCTTTGACAATAGTTGGGTCGTCCACATCATCAGGTAAATCGCGGGATACCCGAGATATCGCATCGCGCATATCAGAGGCTGCAAAGTCTAAGTTTACTGATTCGCGGAAATCGACGGTGACACGGCTTCGACCAAAGGAGGATGACGAAGAAATAGATTTAACACCGGGTACTCGACCCGCAGCCGATTCAATAATGGCTGTGACTTCTCTGTCTATGGTTTCAGGTGCTGCACCGCTATAGGTGGTAGTGACCGTGATGATGGGACTGTCTACCGCCGGTAACTCACGAATTTCAATGCCGGTTAACGCGGCAAAGCCTGCAACAATTATTAGAAGACTAAGTACGAGCGCCAGCACAGGGCGACGTACGAATATAGCGGTTATGCCTTCACTGGCGGCCAGTGGCGAAGTATCAATAGTTGCGTTAGGTTCACTCATGGTTTACCACCTGCAGTACGCACAGTTGCACCGGGTCTTAAGGAGAGTAGTCCTTCAATGACTATGGCGTCGCCTTGCGCCAAATCTGCATCGACAAGTACAGACTCTGGGTTTCGTTGAATGATGGTGACGGACACGCGTTCGGCCTTTTTGTCTACGATGCGCCAGATATACGAGCCTTTAGAGTCCCATTGAATAGCCAGAGGATTAACGGCTGGGTACTCTTGTCCACCAAAGCGCAGTTGTAGCTCGAATGACATGCCGGGACGTAGAGAATCAGATTGATTATCCAAGCGGGCTTGCATAGGCAGTGTGCGGCTGTCGGTTTCTATACGACTACCGATGCCACTGATCACCCCTTGATACTTTTTGCTAGGATTGGCCAGTGCAATGGCTTCAACAGGTTGATCAATTGACACTTGATTGGCAAAGCTTTCGGGGATCCAGAATTCAACAATAATGGTTGAGCGGTCGTCGATGGTTGCTAGCTCAGTTTGTGTCGTGACGTAGTTGCCTTTGTCGACTGGGACTAAACCGACAATGCCTGAGATGGGCGCTGTGACCGTTCTGCGTTCAAACGTTAATTGGGCCTCTCTAAGCGCTAGATCTGCATCAGCAAGAGCAGCCTTAGCACGATCCAACTCGACTTCAGTTGTGGTGTTAGAACGCAGCAGTTGAGTCAGGCGTGCAGCATCGGTTGCGGCATCTGCGGCAGTACGGGCTGCGCGATCCCGAGCGATCAGTTCTGATTCATTGTCCAGTGTTGCAAGGACATCGCCGCTGGTGACTGAATTGCCTGAGCTGACTAAAACATCAGTAAGAATGCCGCCGGATAAAGGTACGACACTCACCGAAGCGAGTGCTGTGCCACTGCCCACCGCTTTTAATCGATCATTGATGAGTGCTTGCGTGACAGGGCGCGT
>CALKLO010000024.1 GCA_937991945.1 uncultured Granulosicoccus sp. | reverse complement strand
CCGGTTCATAAAATAAATCCAAAAGCGCAGTACTTGATTCTGGAAGCGCTGCGAGGGCCGCGGCGTTTCGGTAACGCAAGGCATCATTGGAATCGTATAGAGCGATGAGCGTGTCGGTATTGTTTAAAGCTGACGCCTCATACGATGTGTCTGAGTCGCTCCTAGAGTCTGTTGAGAGCACCTGGAACGCGACAAACGTTGTACCCGGTGAGTCTTGATGGTGCTCAACGCGAACGGTGGTTACCGTTGCGGATTCTTGATTCGCACCGTTAGGGCTGCGTGTTATCGTCGCTTTATCATTATGAGTAAGCGGTCCCAGAAAATTCTGCCATTCAGAACGCCTAACTAACTCTAGAGCAGACAGAAAGTCGCCATCGTTAGCGCTTAGCTCATCGATAGTGTTGATGCCCCAGAAATGTAGTCCTGCATTATTGACCCATAACATGGACGTCATCGAGCTATCCAGAATCCACGCAGGTGAAGTCAGGCTAGACAGCGATAGAACACAGTCACTTTCGTTGATATTGAATTGGGACAAAGGGATGCCAAGTGTCATGAAACATTGAGACATATTTAGCGATTCACGATCTGTGCAAATTACACCGGCGTAGTAATCGTGTTTAACCTATTGCTACGTAATTTTGTAATTACTCTGACACGTTACAAGGTAACTGAGAAATACGTCCGAGTAATATGGCAATTTAGCGTCCATTCTTTCGCATCTGATACTTTTGATAGTTATCACGTAAGGCTAATATATTTCCCATTGTGGCTGTTTTTGACGTGCAGTTTGGCTTTGGGTGTAATGCTAAATGCGTTAGTGTTCTGACTTTGATGCTTGTCCACTTTGAGGCCCAATGTTATACATGGCTTCTGAGAACTAGTCGGAAAATGACTGCCGCAGCTCGTGATAACTTCATAGTCGTTCCGGGGGTTACCCGGGTAACTATTTTTTGTTTGGAGTCGCCTCAATGAAGCGCACGTTCGATTTCGTCGGTTTGAACACGGTTATATCTGAAGCGTTCAAGCCCATGCACCAAGTCACCTCAGCGCTAGCACGCAAGGCTGGAATGGATGCTGGAATTAAAGGCACAACGCCTTCTAACTGCCATCATTCTTACTTCGCTGATGAAGAATTGGAAAGTGAGTGGTATCGCGGCTACCGAATGGGTAAGCAAAACCGCGAAGAGGCATAGTCCACAATGGTTGTAGATCAACGGATTGATCTTTGATGTCTATTTAAACCTTCAAAGATATTCATTGAAGGCTACCCGTCAGGGTCTTCGCGGTGTAAAATCTGCCCATGAGCTGCATGGAACTGAACGACGCCGACATATTAAAAATTGCTGAGCCAATGATGGATGACGTCATGCTCGGTGTTTCGCGGCGCGACTACCGATTACATTCCAGTCATTTTTCAGTCAGTCTGAAAAGTATTCTTGGAGGTGAAGAATTTCTCGAGGCCTGCGATCAACGCGAAAAAGAATGGGGCCTCCCTGAAAATCGGGAGCTAATAACGATATTTCGCAAGGAAAAATCGTTCACCCTCATTTGGAACCAACTGTATTCCCAAACCAACGGCCAAGTTATCGCCATGCTTACCATCGCGGTTAAGGGCGGCCGTTACTTTGTAGACTACGTGTTCATACACTAAGGCCCAGTTGATACGACGACTGCGACGCTGACAAAACCCCGCAACGACCCTCGTTAATTGCTTTGATTGAGGTCAAATTTCTGGCAAAGGTACTGCAGTACATCATTGTCAGCACCTGGCGCTAACTCTCTTAGATCACTTAGGGTCAAGTTGTCCAACGCAGGAAGATCATAGGGCGAGTGTTCAAAACCGTAGGAGATTGAGGCTGCACCCACTCCAGCGACTAGAACCCACAGCAGTAGTTTTAAGCTACTTTTGATGATCTGCATGATGCTGACAAATACGAAAATAGCACCGACAGCCATCATGATACCGTTAGCGTGTTCGTATCGGATAAAATCGTGCCAGTACTCCATGCGCTTTACTCTGTGCTCAAGTGGGACATGAGTGTACCGCAAGCGTAGCCATTGTCGAATACGGAACTTATTCGCATCTTATTTGCTAAGCTAATTGCTCACTATTTGATTTAATACACTTCATGAGCGTTTCTTCTCCTTATTCACGAGGACTACTCTGGCTCGCAGCCTTGTTGTCTGTAATCGGCTTGATGAGCTATGCCATCTATGCTGAGAAGGTCTTGTACCTAGACCCATGCCCGCTGTGCATCACACAGAGAATGTTCTATATCGGTATCGGACTGTTTGCCGCTATTGGTTTATTCAGTTCACGAGTGGGTTGGTTACAACGATTGTCCGCCGGTTTGATGGCCGCATGTGCCATAGGTGGAATCGTCACGGCTGGGCGGCAGGTTTGGTTGCAACACCTGCCAAAAGATCAAGTTCCTGAGTGCGGTCCTGGCCTGCAGTATTGGCTGGAAAACGAACCTTGGTTGCAGACTCTCTCGCTACTATTCAAAGGCGATGGAAATTGCGCAGAAGTCGTCTGGACCTTCATGGGTTTTAGTATGGGAGAGTGGTCGTTGGCGTGGTTTGTCGGACTATTGCTTATTGCTCTAACGTTGTTTTTCACTCGACGCAGAATAGACTAATTTGTCGTACTGATCTGAGGGCGTTTGTATATTCAAACGCCCTCTTAGCCTGTGGCCTAATTTCCTAACAGACGATTTTGGATAGACAGATACGCGGGTTTAATTTGGTACCGGTTGTCCATGATCAGAGGACGGTAATCGACTCTCCATGAATACATATCAGTGAAGCCCCATGTTTGATAGGCCTTACAACGAGGCTGGTCCAAGCACAGTGATAAGACCTGTGCAAACACGTAGGCTTGCTGCTCTTCAGTTTGACCGTCACGAATAGAGACATCGAGTTCGGTGATGTAGATGTCTAAATCCATATCTGCGACAGCTTGAAAGTTTCTGGCAACTTCATCGTATCGATCGAAATCAGCATCTAGGTGCATCTGAAAACCAACGCCATCCACTGGAGTGTTGGCATCTTTTAGCGATTGCATCAGGGCAAGTAATCCGTCCGCCTTGGGTCCTGCGAAGCTGACGTCGTAGTCGTTATAAATCAGCGTGGCGTCGGGAGCAGAGGCTCTTGCTTGTCTGAAGGCGGTATCAATAAACTCAGCGCCCATGGAATCAAACCAGATGGAGCTCCTGAAAGTGCCGTCCTCTTCCAGTGCTTCATTAACAACATCCCATACCGGTATGTCGTCGCCGAAGCGGGTAACGACTCGGTCAATGAATTCACGCATGTGAGTTTCTCGCTCCGCAGGCTCAGTCCGTTGTATCCAACCAGGTAGCTGCCTGTGCCAGATCAGAGTGTGGCCATGTACAGCTTGGCGTCTTGCTTTAGCATGGGACACTAGGTTGTCCGCCTCGGCCCAACGGTATTTTCCAGGAAGCGGGTTCAGGCGATCCCACTTGAGTGAGTTTTCAGTACTGACAAAGTTGAATTCCTCGGCAGCGATATCGGCATACACCGCACCATCCGGTTGGTGATAGAACTGGAGTAAAGAGGCGTAGCCGAATAGTAGATCTCTGGTTGCAGCCAATTCACGTAGACGTGATCCGGGGCGAACAAAAGAGTTTTCATCGAGTACTTCGATGTAGACGGTACTGGTGCCTGTTAGTGACGCATCGATCTCATCACGGGCGATTAATTCCAGATTGATGTTTTCGTCAGTTGTTGGAATAAACCGAAGAATAGTGAATTTAGGATCATCGTAGTGTGGCGTGATTGTCGCACCCGGCGGTGGGTTTACTATCTCTAAAACGGGGACTGTGCCGTTTTGATCATCTGCCTTGATGTATAGCACCACAGGGTCATTGACTCTAACGGTCGCTGGGCGAATCAGATTTACCACAGGAGCCAGATTGACGATGGTAGACGGGTCGCTTGGCATTGACACTTTTATACGGACCGTTCGAACAGTTCTGTAATAGGGCTCTAGAGGGTCAGTGGCTGTGATAGTGAATTCTCTGATACCCACATCGGGTTGAAGCGGACTCCAAATCAAAGAGCGCGTGCCATCGAAGTTATCGACATACTGCGCGCCGGTTGGAACATCATAAGGAAACAAACCGGGAACGCCACCGTCAGGATCAAGCGGCCTGAGTAAGAGTGTTAATTGTTGGCCTGCAAACACTTCAACATCGTTTAAATTGTCGAAGTACGGCGGAGCATTTGTTGCAGGATCGACGGAGGCTGGGGTCTCAATGACCGCAGGTAGTGGGCCTGCCGCAAATTCTTCGTCGGTAATGATGTCGTAGGTGTCAATCAGCTCGCCAGCTGGGTTTCTAACTAAAAAGAACTCATCTACTGTGCTGACTGGACCTGTTGAACGTACCGGTTCGCTGTCGCTGCCAGGAGCGGGCGTGAGCGAAGGTGAGGGCAGTGGCGCTAGAACTCGGTTAGCACGAATGGTTGTTGAGCCGCCCGTACTTGGCGAATCTACCAACTCTGCATTCTCATCAGAGTTCTCAGATTCATCATCGTTGTTCACACCGTCACCCGCGCCGTCATCTACGGCATCGTCATCGGAGCCTGCGGAGTCATCACTACCATCAGCTGAGCCATCACCCGCGCCGTCGACCGTGTCATCAGTAGACCCATCGTCAGTGCCTGCGCCTGAGTCTGCGACCGCGCCGTCCTGATTGTCGTCAGGGGTGCCTGACTCACCTGAAGTCGCATTGCCGGCATCACTGCCGTCATTGTTGCCATCCTCGGTCGCTGGGGCATCGTCCGTTGGTGGAGTGTCAGATGTGCCGCTGCCACCACAGGCTGTTAACGCCACTAGACAGAGCACAGCCAGTGCTGCTCGAAGAGTCGTTAATCCAGTAGGGCTGGTCATTGTCGGTCTAATTGTCATGAATCGAAGCGAGTGCATTAATGGTCGGCGTAGCGTAAGGGCATTACGCGATTAAGTTTGGTAACGGCGCAACATAAGTTGGGTAATACTTCTTGATTTCTCGCAATCGATGCGCGAACTGTGAAGTCGTAACGGTTTATATAGACCGCTCGAGCAATTATAAATGGGATAGATGTCACAGTTTGTGACGTCTGATGCTGCAGGGTAATGAAAGTGATCGAATGCTGACAGGCGGAGTGCCCTATCAGGACTTATGGATTGGACTGTGGGTAGTCGAAGCGTCTAGTATCCGGCCAGCCTAAGCGGCCTACACCTGGCAATTTGAGTGCTGGCGGGTAGAGGTCAATACCCGCGCTTAAACCTAGAATATTTATTTCAAAGCCCTCTTCCAAAGCTAGCGTTGCGCCTAGGTAGCCGCCTGCTGAAATTTGTATACCTGTCCCGCTTGGGGGCGCAGCCATAAACTTGTTGCCCGGTATGTAGTCTTTGCCCAAAGCATTGCTGGGCAGCTCGAGCATAAGCTCAGGGATTTTACGCGCTACGTGAGCGGTGAAGGTGTTGCTATTGGGGCCGGGCCAGATGGTGTACTGATCAGAATAGGGGTAATCAATGGCCACCTCTTGCAGCCGGTCGATAAGCCCGTCCATATCCTGGTCGCCACGAATTTCTCTAAGCAAGGTGGGGTATTGCCCGAACCACATTGCGTCGGGTGTGCCTGATCTAATTTGTACGGCATTGCCTCCCCAACGAACTCGATAACCAATGACCTCTAGCCGAGTGTAGTGAGTCTCGTAGCTGCGCTTGGTGGCGATCCACGTGTGAACACCGATTGCACCTCTCCAGCGAGCAGCTCTGGCCGCATACACTTGGATAACCGCTTCACTAGAGGATGGGTCTGGTGCCTGCCCAGTGGTGGCGTGGCGGCCATATTGTCTATAGCCAGGCTTATCGCCAAAATGATATAGCGCCAGCATGATTCCGACAGGTAGAAAGAAGACGACGAGAACTGCCGTTATGAGTTTGAAAATACTACGCCATCTAATTTTCATAGTGATTGGTTGCGCGAATCGGCCCTTGGTTCCCACGTGTGTTTAATCAGCTTGTACGTACAAGCTTGGCAATCGGGCACAGGTTCCGGTACGCTCGCTGGCAAGGTTAAAAAGACCCAGCGGCTATAGCGCTGTGATCGAGGATAAAGAGGAATGAGACGATGAAATTGCTACGGTATGGGGATGCAGGTTTTGAAAAGCCTGGCGTGCTTGATCAGGCTGGTGTGGTCAGAGATTTATCGGCACATATTGAAGATATCGGGCCCGAGCAACTCGAGGATGCAACGCTTGCGCGTCTGGCGGCCTTAGATTTTGAAAGTCTGCCAGAAGTGCCAAGCGATGTTCGTCGCGGTCCGCCGGTAAACAATATTAGAAAAATAGTCGCTATAGGGCTCAATTATAGCGATCACGCGGCTGAATCGGGTATGGCCATACCTGAAGAACCCGTTGTCTTCATGAAGGCCGATACCTCGATAACAGGGCCAAACGATGATGTGATTATGCCGGTCTACAGCACCAAGCTTGATTGGGAAGTAGAGCTGGGCATCATAATCGGTAAAACGGCTCATTATGTCGATGAGGCGGATGCACTGAATCATGTCGCAGGCTATTGCGTGGTCAATGATATCTCTGAGCGAGCTTTTCAGCTTGAAGGCACGGGCCAGTGGGTCAAAGGTAAGAGTCATGACACTTTTTGCCCCGTCGGACCCGTCTTAACCACTCGTGACGAAATTCCTGATCCACAAAATTTGGATCTTTGGTTGTCAGTTGACGGTGAGCGTGTTCAAACGGGGACATCATCGTTGATGATTTTTTCGGTGGCGCACATTATCAGCTATCTCAGTCAGCACATGACGTTGCGAGCAGGGGATCTCATCATTACGGGCACGCCGCCAGGCGTTGGGGCAGGCTTTAAGCCGCCGCGTTATCTCTCAGTGGGGCAGACCATGGAATTAGGTATCTCAGGGTTGGGTGAAATATCGCAAACAGTGGTTCAACACGCTTCGCAGAGTTGACGCTAAGAGCGTATCTAACGCTTCATTAAAACCATTTAATTCCTCGGGCTAGGCTACAGGCGTCAACGACACTCATGGACACACCGAAAACAACTCGAAAATTGCGCAGCACCGAATGGTTCGGTCGCCAAGACAAGGATGGCTTTGCGTATCGCAGTTGGATGAAAAACCAAGGCCTGCCGCATCATGTCTTTGATGGCCGCCCGGTCATTGGTATCTGCAACACGTGGTCAGAGCTGACACCGTGCAATGCGCATCTACGTGAAATAGCTGAACGGGTAAAGCGGGGTGTGTACGAGATGGGCGGCTTTCCGGTGGAATTCCCGGTTATGTCACTGGGCGAGACGCTGCTCCGACCAACAGCGATGTTGTTTCGTAATCTAGCCAGTATGGACGTTGAAGAGTCTATAAGAGGTAATCCCTTGGACGCAGTCGTGCTGCTAGTTGGCTGCGACAAAACCACGCCATCGTTGATGATGGGAGCTGCCAGCTGCGATTTACCGACGTTGGTCGTATCGGGGGGGCCAATGCTCAATGGTCGTTTTCGAAATGAGCGTATAGGTTCAGGCACCCATGTGTGGAAATTCGATGCCATGGTTAAGACCGGTGAGATGACTACCGAAGAGTTCATGGAGACAGAAGCCTGCATGAGTCGCTCTGTTGGCCATTGCATGACCATGGGAACGGCCTCGACAATGGCGTGCATGGTGGAGGCATTGGGTATGGGTTTACCCGGTAACGCTGCCATCCCCGCAGCTGATTCACGTCGCAAAGCATTAGCTCATATGGCCGGGCGGCGTATCGTGGAAATGGTCGAAGAGGACTTAGTGCCCTCAAAAGTACTCACTCGTGAAGCGTTCGAAAATGCAATTCGAACTAACGGTGCTATTGGTGGTTCAACCAACGCCGTCATTCATTTACTCGCTCTTGCCGGGCGATTAGGTGTGGAGCATTCCCTGGATGATTGGGATCAAATAGGGCGTGACGTACCGTGTCTGGTCAACTTAATGCCATCGGGTGATTACTTGATGGAGGATTTTTACTACGCAGGGGGTCTACCGGCTGTACTTCGAAAGCTGGGTGAAGCAGGTCTGCTGCATAAAGAGGTTCTGACGGTCAACGGCAAGACGCAGTGGGATAACGTCCAAAGCGCTGAAGTCTACGATGAGAATGTCATATTTCCCACCGAGAAGCCGTTCAAAGAAGCTGGCGGAATCGTTGTGCTACGCGGCAACCTTGCTCCCGATGGTGCTGTCTTAAAGCCCTCAGCTGCAAGCCCAGAGCTTATGCAGCACACGGGACGTGCGGTGGTCTTTGAAGATATTGACGACTACAAAGCTCGGGTTGATTCTGAAGAGCTGGATGTAGACGCAAGTTGTGTACTGGTACTGAAAAACTGTGGGCCTCGTGGCTATCCGGGTATGGCAGAGGTTGGCAATATGGCATTACCCGCTAAAATCCTTAAGACGGGTGTGACTGATATGGTACGAGTCTCAGATGCTCGAATGAGCGGCACCGCCTACGGTACTGTGGTGCTGCATGCATGCCCAGAAGCCGCGGTGGGTGGGCCTTTGGCGCTTGTCCAAAACGGCGATATGATCACCCTAGATGTTGCAGGTCGAGGGTTGTCTGTGGATATTGATGAGAAGACAATGGAGGCGCGCCGACAAGCATGGAAACCTATACACCCGCAAGCAACGCGTGGTTATGTAAAAATGTACCAAGAAACGGTCATGCAGGCGAATGAAGGTGCCGATTTGGACTTTCTGCGCGGTGGCAGTGGGGCAGATGTCCCTCGCGATAGCCATTAGTGCTCTGTGAATAATTTGTGCACGTCAGCTTGGCCCGCCTAGTGCGGTTTTGTGGGTTAGAGCGTGCGAGTCAGTCGATAAACATTAACGGTGAAAAAGTATAATGAGCGGTAAGGAACGAGTAGGTTTTATTGGGTTGGGTGCAATGGGTGTGGGTATGGCCGCAAATGTCGTTGGCGCGGGTTATCCGTTAACGGTCATGGGGCATACTCGCCGCGAGCCGGTTGAGCGCTTATTAGCGTTGGGTGCGACTGAAGTTAAAACTCCGGCAGAGCTTCGTCAACATTGTGATGTCATCATTTTGTGTGTAACGACATCCGATGCGGTTGAAAACATTGTCAATGGTGATGATGGACTCATGAGCGCTGCTGCAGGTGAAAACCCGTTCTTGTTAATTGACTGCGGAACATCACGACCTGATTCGACATTAGCGTTAGGTGCCATGCTTGCAGAAAAAGGTTGCAGCATGATGGACGTACCGTTAGGCAAATCATCCGCAGCAGCTGAGTCTGGCACATTGAACATGATGGCTGGCGGTAGCGAAGCAGATTTCGCACGCGCTAAGCCGTTGTTAGAAACGATGTCAGAAAACTTATTTCACGTCGGCGGCTTAGGCATAGGCCACCGAATCAAGCTTATTAATAATGGCTTTTCTATGGCTGTTGCGTGTTTGGCTGCAGAAGCTATGGCAACTGCACGAGCGGGTGGTGTAGACCTAGCTTGGGTGCGTGACGTTATGGTTGCAGGTCCAAATCGTAGTGATTTTTTCGAATGGATGATGGCCTCAGCGGTTAACGGTGATGAAACCAAATTAGAGTTTGCTTTGAAAAACGGGTTCAAGGACATGGGCTACTTTAATGCTATGGCCGATGAAGTGGGTGTTGATGCAACCATTCCCAGAGCCGCTTATGCACGACTAGAAACAGCGGTTAATGATGGTCATGGAGACGATTACATTCCAGCATTGATGCGCTTAATCAATAAATAGAATGGGCTGTTTTGTGTTGAATTGAAGGCATTTTTTATGGTCGAGTCGACTCCAGTGCAATGGCTAGATGGTAAACACTCCACTAGCCAACCGATACTTAGATTGGCACAGAGCGACAACGTGGCTGTAGCCTTGCGCACCCTAAAAGAGGGTGAGCAGATTGCACTGCCGTCCAGCGCACGCTCGGACGGCAGTGCACTTCTTGAGTCGCTCACCATTAAAGAGCGAATTATGAAAGGGCATAAAGTTGCCCTGGAAAATATTGCCTGCGGTACACGGGTCAAAAAATACAGCCAGCTGATCGGTGTTGCAAGCGTTGACATCACAGCGGGTGAAACCATACACACGCACAATTTATCGTTCACTCATAACGATGTATCGCTTGATAGAGAAGCACTGAGCGAGCAGGCACCGATCCAATGCACCGATACGTTTCAAGGGTACAAACGCTCTGACGGTCGAGTGGGCACACGCAACTATATCGCTGTCATCAGCAGCGTTAATTGTTCTGCAACGGTTGCGCATCGTATTGCCGCAGCGTTTGATGGTGATGAACTGAATGCCTACCAAAACATCGATGGAGTCGCCGCCTTCACGCATGGAACTGGTTGCGGGATGGACGCTGCCGGTGAAGGTTTTCAAAACTTACAACGTGTATTAGTCGGCTATGCTCGCCACCCTAATGTGGGAGGTGTATTGCTGGTCGGATTAGGCTGCGAAACCAGTCAAATTGCGGGCACCTTAGAAGCTCATCGGTTAGCCAGCGGGCCACTGCTGCGCACAATGAATATCCAGACAACGGGTGGGCATGTGAAAACGATTGCCCGCGGTGTTGAACTTGTCCAGAGCATGCTAGATGAGGTCAATGCGATTGAGCGGGAAGAATGTCCAGCCTCAGCGTTAACGGTAGCATTGCAATGTGGAGGGTCAGATGCATGGTCAGGCATTACGGCGAACCCAGCCTTAGGCTATGCAGCAGACCGACTCGTGCAACAAGGTGGCACGGCAGTTTTAGCTGAGACACCCGAAATTTATGGTGCTGAGCATTTGCTAACTCAGCGCGCTGTAGATGACTCGGTGGTCGCAGAGTTAATGGGGCGGATTGCTTGGTGGCAGGACTACGTCAAAAAGAACAATGGCTCATTGGACAACAACCCATCTCCTGGCAACAAGCTAGGTGGGTTGACCACCATTTTGGAAAAATCATTGGGGGCCGTTGCGAAAGGGGGGACCACGACGCTTAACGGTGTGTTCCGTTACGCACAGCAAGTTGATAAAAAGGGTTTTCTTTTTATGGACTCACCCGGCTATGACCCGGCATCGGTCACAGGCCAAATAGCTTCTGGGTGTAACCTCGTTACCTTTACAACAGGCCGTGGATCCACGTTTGGGAGTAAGCCTTCCCCGTGTTTAAAAATTGCCACTAACACGGATATGTACCGACAACTTAGCGACGACATGGATATCAATGCCGGCACCATCGTCAGTGTAGGAGATTCAGTGGCTATAGTCGGCGAGCGAATTTACCAAAGATTGTTAGAGGTCGCATCAGGATCAATCACGCTTAGCGAAGGTCACGGTTTAGGCGACAATGAATTCGTGCCGTGGCAAATCGGCGCGACCATGTAGTGCAAACCTTAGCCAGATTCACCTTATGCGCACGTTAATTCTTGGTGCTGGATTCAGCGGTGCGCGCGTAGCACAAAAAGCCCGTGCTTACGGGGTCGTTAGTGGAACACGCCGCGAACCAACAGGTGTGGACGAGTTAATCGCTCAAGGCATACAGGGCTTCGTACTCAATGGCGAATTATCCGATGCGTTAGTCAGTGAACTTGCACTAACAACTCACCTTGTTGTGAGCGTAGCGCCAGATCGCCAAGCACCCTTTCACGATCCTATGCTGTCTTTGTTAAGCCAACTGCCTATCCATTCAATGCCAAAGCTTGCATGGATAGGCTATTTATCAACCATTGGTGTTTACGGCAATCATGACGGAACGTGGGTAGATGAGTCTACCGTTTGTCGTTCTTCACAATCTCGTTCTTTAATGCGTGGTGAAGCTGAAATAGCGTGGCAGCACTTCGGCCGTCAACATAACGTGCCGGTCAGTGTGTTGAGGTTATCGGGTATTTACGGGCCGGGTCGTAATGCGGTGTTGGATGCGCTCAATGGTCGTGCACGCATGCTAATTAAACCTCATCAAGTGTTTAATCGAATTCACGTAGATGATTTAGCATCAGCGACAGTGAGTGCAGCACAATTACTCCATGATGGTGTGCTCAACATTACAGACGATGTGCCGGCACCTCCACAAGATGTTGTTCGCTACGCCCATGCGTTAATCGGTAAGCCGCCGCCAATTGCGCAAGCATTTGCAACGGCTGATATAAGCCCAATGGCCCGCTCTTTCTACAGCGAAAATAAACGTGTGCTGAATGTGGCCAGTAAACGTATTCTTAAATTTAGTTACCGATTCCCTAATTATCGAGTCGCCTTGAGCGACCTATGGAAACTGCACAATGAAAGGCTCTAGACCTGAGCAAGCTGCTCTTACTAAAAACAACGATCTGAGTAAAACGGATGAAACCCGTGCTGTTGTGTCGTCCATGGTCGATGGTTTAAACGATCATGAGATCGACGGCATGGGAGCCTTCTTTGCGCAAACCTTCCGTTGGATGGGTAACGCCGGGTGCGGTACCAAGCAGGGGCTAGGCGCTTTCCAAGAAAATTGGCAAAGACCGTTTCAGGCAGCGTTCTCTGACAAAGTGTGTATTGATGAAGCCCGTTTAACTGAAGGCGAATGGATGGCTGCATTTGGTCGGCAAGAGGCTACGCATTCCGGCAAGTTTATGGGTATCGAGCCCACGGGTAAGCGTGTTGAGATCCGCTACATGGATTTCTGGAAGGTGGTAGACGGCAGAATCGCTGACAATTACGTCATGGTCGATTTCCCGCATGTTATGCAGCAGCTAGGGGTGGATCCTTTTCAAGGCGAAGGGTGGGAAAAATTCGATGAGTCATGAAAAATCTTAACGCTACGTGACTGGAATGCTTAACGACAGACTTGATGCAATGCTCCAGGCTGCATCGTTAGCGGGCCTGTCCACATCATTGTTGCTGGTGGCTGGATTTATTTATTTTCTGTCAGGGTTGGTTAAAGGTACGTTGGGTGTAGGTTTTCCGACAACGGCTGTCAGTCTTCTGGCGCAAATAACCGATGCAAGAACCGCCATTAGCTTGGTTATCTTGCCCATGATTGTGACCAATGCGTGGCAAATTTGGCGAAGCCGGCAAATACTCTGGGTGTTTAAAAGTTATTGGCCATTGTTGCTGATCATGATTGTGTTTATGGGGCTTTCCACACAGCTTGCCTCAGTGGTTCCTATCGCTTATATCACCTTATTTTTAGGCGCGGTTATAAGCCTATATGCAGCAACGACGTTGTATAAACCGATATTCAAGATATCGCCTGAAAAAGATACCAAGGCTCAAATAGTCGCAGGCATTACTAGTGGTGTCATGGGCGGTATTTCAGGTATCTGGGGGCCTCCAATCATGATGTACCTGAACGCTCGTGGAATTTCGAAAGAGCAGTTTGTTGCCGCCGCGGGTATTCTGTTGTTTGCAGGGAGCTCGGTCATATATATCGGTTACTGGAAAGTCGATATTATTGGTCCATCGATAACCTTGATTTCTTGCGCGTTATTGCTCCCATCTATGGTCGGTATGATCTTGGGTGAACGTGTGAGAAAAACCCTATCGGCGCAACGCTTTGAACGTCTGCTGCTGTGGATGTTTCTTATCATGGGGCTCAACCTTATCAGGCGTGCTATTTGGTGAAAACGGTTGTTGAAGGTGTGCCGGTGGTATACGAAGACGCATACGTAATCGTTGTGAATAAACCCCCTGGTCTGTTGTCACAGCCGGGGCGTCTCATAGCTGATTCTGTCTCTAATCGCGTCATTGATGCATGCGAAGATGCTTCTGGGCCCATGCTAGTGCATAGACTCGACATGGATACATCGGGGCTGATGATGTTGGCTAAGAACCGAGATGCACATCGAGTATTGAGCCTGCAGTTTGAAAAACGAGAAATCGGTAAACGCTATAGAGCCGTTTTGCAGCGCCCGGTCATCGGTTTGGGAGGACGAATTCATGCGCCCTTGCGACTTGATCTTGACAACAGACCGACTCAAATTATCTGTTACCAACATGGAAAAAAAGCCACTACGGTCTGGCATGCCGACCCGCTAGGGGGGCCGAATTCGGTCGTGCTTTATCCATTAACGGGTCGAAGTCATCAATTAAGAGTCCATATGGCAGATCCAGCTGGGCTAGGGATCCCTATAAAGGGTGACAGGCTGTATGGAGGCGCTACCCACGAAAGCACGGTTGATCGCATGTATTTGCATGCTGATCTGCTAGCGTTTAACCATCCGGGTACCGGGATGCGCACCCGTGTGCAATGCCCAGCACCGTTTATGTCTCAATTGGAGTAGAGATTCACTATGAAAGGCTTTTTGATCGCATATGGAGCCGCTGTTGCTGCGTTTCTAGTTATCGATGGTATTTGGTTAGGGCTCGTTGCCAAAAACTTCTACGCTGATCATCTGGGCGACCTATTACGAAAGGACTTCTTGCCCTTGCCTGGCGTACTGTTCTACCTGATGTTTACAGCGGGTTTGGTGTTTTTAGCCGTGCGTCCCAACGAACCCGACTTATCGCTATTGAATGTCGCGCTTTATGGCGCTGTTGTTGGTTTGATGGCCTACGGCACTTATGATCTGACCAACTTGTCGACACTTAAAGATTGGCCCGTCATTGTCACAATTGTGGACATTGTATGGGGTTCAATATTGTCCGCTTCAGTGGCGGTTTGTGCAGCGGTTTGTGTACGCTTTTTTACCACCGCCTAATCGGCAGTGGTAAACCCATGACAATTACGCAGCCTGACTAGAACCAGACGACGCTAGTTGTTCAAGCGCTTGGTAAGTGTCTAACCAGATATCCGCTAAAAACGGCTTAACAAAGGTACACAGATAATCGGAGCAGAGCTGTCGTGCCTCCATATCGCTGGTGTCTTTATAGTGTTCTTGTAAGTACATAACGCTGTGCAAAACAACGCGTGGCGTCACTTGACCTGAGTTCTCGCCAATAGGCTCATGCTGCAACGCGAGCGCTTCTGTGACGGCGTCTGGCATCATCCAAACCCGCATCAGGTATGCACCCAATAAATGCGATGACATGTCTTCGCTCGGTGCTTCATCAGTTTTTTTGGTCAAAGCGACAAGGTCGCCAACATTGGACATCATTCCCGCTATTTGGCAGTGATTGACTGTTGATTTAGATACCTTAGCGTATCGCGCAAATTGATTAGTGAGTGCACCGACTTTTAACGCCTGAGTGTTTAGTGCGGTGAGTTTTCGTAACGTAAATTTATCTCCATCGAATTTGGAAAACACTTTCGATGTAAGCGTGATGTTTTTAATGAAGCTTGCGCCTAACAAGGATATGGCCTGAGAGACGGATTCAACTTGCTGCGTCAAACCGCAATAGGCAGAATTCACAACCTTTAAAACGGTCAACGTCAGTCCAGCATCGCCTTCGATAATTTCAGCCACTTTAACAAGCGAACTATTGTTCGACGCAAGTTCTTTGATCAGCTCATCGTATAGCGTTGGAATAGCGGGTAATGAATCTACATCGTGCATGTAGGTGCTGAGCTGCTCGTCTGCTAAAAGAGTTCTCAGATCCAGGGAGCTGTCGATAGCTGCCGCAAGCGAATCGGCTTCAATAGGTTTTGCTAGAAATCGATGATGTACTCGCGCACATTCGAGAATAATTTCTGAGGCTAAATCTGCTGATAAGGTACATCGGATGATGTTGGGATCGTAAGTTTTAACCTGCTCTAGAAATTCGAAGCCTTGCATATCGGGTAGCTGTGCTTCCGTGACGACTACACAAATATCGTTGTTTTCTATCAGCGAAAAAGCATCAGCTGCAGATTCGGCAGTGTGAATTTGCCAATCTGGGCGAGCTTTACCGAGTAATTCGGCTTGCTGTTTAAGCAGACCAGAATCTGCATCGATGAGGGCAATTTGAGTCATAAACGTCTTTATAACAGATGTATTTAGGCTGTACGTAATGGGTATCAAGTTGCCTGCCAATCTGAAAGCGTTTACATGAATGCCATATAGCGTGTTACACGTTCATGAAATTAACTGCATGAAATAGTATGAAATTTGTACGCTAAACCGACACTTAGCCGTGAAAGGCCCGTAGACGTAGCTACGGTTATATACGTCGTGTATGCAGTGTTTTTCGAGTGAGCCATAGAAAAAGGGGTTATTGGCATCAGGCTAATAACCCCTTCAGAAACTCAAATAATACGGCTGCTACCTAGAATAAACCTTCAATTTCACCTGCTTCATTGAGATTGATCACTTCGGCAGCTGGTTGGCGTGGCAAACCGGGCATAGTCATAATTTCACCACAAACCACAACAACGAAGCCTGCGCCTGCTGATAGTCTTACTTCACGAACAGGCACGGAATGACCTGTCGGTGCGCCCCGCAAGTTCTGGTCTGTTGAGAAGCTGTATTGCGTCTTTGCCATACAGACAGGTAAGTGGCCGTATCCGGCATCTTCCCACTGCTTGAGTTGGTCGCGAATCTTTTTGTCAGCCAGTACTTCATCGGCTCGGTAAATACGCTTAGCGATCGTTTCAATTTTCTCAAATAAAGGCATTTCGTCTGGGTACAGTGGTGAGAACTGTGAAGCTCCACTGTCTGCAATTTCAGCAATTCGTGTGGCCAATTCCTTAGTGCCGGCTGAACCATTTGCCCAGTGTTTGCACAAAATAGCTTCAGAGCCCAATGTCTCGACGTAAGCGGCAACGGCTTGAACCTCGGCATCTGTGTCAGTGACAAAGTGATTGATAGCCACGACAACAGGCACCCCAAAGGATTTTAGGTTTTCAATATGACGTCCTAAGTTTGCACAGCCTTGGTTAACGGCATCGACGTTTTCACCGCCTAAATCCTCTTTAGCGATCCCACCGTTCATTTTCATAGCGCGCACTGTGGCAACCAGTACGACAGCATCAGGTGCCAGGCCTGCTTTACGGCACTTGATATTCATGAATTTTTCAGCACCTAAATCGGCACCGAAGCCTGCTTCTGTCACAACATAGTCGGCCAGTTTTAACGCTGTTTTTGTGGCAACTACAGAGTTACACCCGTGTGCAATGTTAGCGAATGGGCCGCCGTGAACAAACGCTGGATTGTTTTCTAATGTCTGCACGAGGTTAGGTTGCATGGCATCTTTAAGCAATACGGTCATAGCGCCATCGGCCTTGATGTCGCGGCAGTAGATTGGCGTCAAGTCACGACGATAAGCCACAATAATGTCACCTAGGCGGGTTTCTAAGTCTTTTAGATCGTTTGCGAGACACAGGATAGCCATGACTTCTGAGGCAACTGTGATATCAAACCCCGTTTCTCGTGGAAAACCATTCGTTGCGCCACCCAGGCTTGCAGTAATTTGACGAAGTGCACGATCATTCATGTCGACAACGCGACGCCAAACAACGCGGCGTGAATCAATCTCTAGCTTGTTGCCCCAATAGATGTGGTTATCGATCATGGCCGATAACAGGTTATGCGCAGATGTTATCGCATGAAAATCACCGGTGAAATGCAGGTTCATCTCTTCCATCGGGATAACTTGAGCGTATCCACCACCTGCGGCACCGCCTTTCATTCCAAAGCAAGGTCCTAGGGAAGCTTCACGTATACAGACCATGGTTTTTTTGCCAATGGCGTTTAATCCATCGCCTAAGCCAACCGTTGTCGTTGTTTTTCCTTCACCAGCTGGGGTAGGGTTAATCGCTGTAACAAGAATCAGTTTTCCGTCAGGTTTACCTTGCTGTGCGGCGATGAATTCAGCAGACACTTTTGCTTTGTCATGGCCGTAAGGTAAGAGGTGTTCGCTACCAATACCCAGCTTTTCACCAATTTCTTGGATGGGTTTTTTAGTTGCAGCTCGTGCAATTTCAATATCTGTGAGGTGAGCCATTATGTAATGAGATCTCGAATTGAGCGGGATTATCCCGTAGTGGTTGAACAAACGTTATACAGAGACTCAGTCACTGCATGCAGGAAGCTATCGGCTGAAGAACGAGGCGAATAAAGGCGGTAGCCTTCATCACCCAGTCGGTGAATAATGACGGAGAGATGTTCCATCGACGTGCGCGCAACGGCATCCTGCTCAAATGCGTGTTTACTGATGTTGATAGGGCAAATTCTTTCAAGAGCTGCGAAGCTATCAGGGCCCGTTAAATCCAGAATTGCCCAGCTATCGGTTTGCTCGCTGAGGTAGGCCAAATCACCCGTTAGTGATTTAAGTGCTTTGGCAGCATCAGGTCGTTGCACGCTACTGACTAAAAAACATTGATCGGGTTGAAGACCTAGCAACGCTAAGGTGTCGTCCGCTCGGCTAATTTTTCCAGTAGCCGGTAGTGCTGCGCCTATTTTTTGTTTAAGCAGCGCACTGAGCGTGTCATGTTGCCCGTTGGGCGTTGCAATAGAGACGATGTCGATATCGCACTGTTCGACAAGCTCATTTTTACCAAACCGTTTTGAGAAGCCGTTTAGTGCTGCGGCAGGCGTTAGAGTGAAATCAGACACGTAGGCGAGCTCCATCAGGATCCACAAAATGGGGTGAAACAATGCGTACAGGAATTGACTCACCGCGTAGAGGATCTGCCGCAATAATCGTTTCTCCTAAACGCTGCTGGCCATTGGTGATAAACCCTAGCCCTATAGAGCTTTGCAACGATGGCGAGTAGGCAACTGATGTCATCCAGCCTTGATCATTTTCTAAAATCTGTGCAGCATCGGGTGCAAGGAAGTGTGCGCCAGCTTTCAATGAAAAGGAGGAGTCGATTGGTATGAGTCCTACCAATTCAATCGGGTCGTCTGGATTCATCAATGGACGTCGTGATAGCACAGCACCCATGCAGTCTTTCTTCGTGGATACCATGCGTCCAAGCCCCAAGTTGGCAGCCGTAGTCTGCCCATTAAGCTCATTACCTGCTGCATGACCTTTTTCAATACGCATAACCCCGAGTGCTTCTGTACCGTAAGGAACAGCCTTGTAAGGTTTGCCTGCATCGATAAGTGCCTGCATCAGTGAATTGCCATAGCGAGCAGGGACGGCAATTTCAAAGGCGAGTTCACCGGAGAACGAAATTCTAAAAAGACGAGCGGGTGTGCCACCGCAGATATTTAATTCAGCGCAGGCCATGAAAGGGAAGCCTTCGTTGCTGATATCAAAGGGTGCATCAACAATATGACTCAGCAATTTGCGAGCATTTGGACCTGCAACCGCATACTGAGCCCATTGTTCCGTTGCCGATATCAGGTGCACATCTAGGTCTGGCCATAAGCACTGACGGCAAAATTCCATATGACGAAAGACGCTGACCGCATTGGCTGTGGTGGTGGTCATTACGAAATGTTTGTCACCCAAACGAGCTGTGGTGCCATCGTCCATGACAAAACCATCTTCTCTAAGCATTAAGCCGTAACGTACTTTGCCAATGGCTAGCGTTGAAAAGGTATTGGCGTAAACTCGGTCGAGGAATTGTGCAGCGTCGGCGCCTTGTATATCGATTTTGCCCAATGTGGTGACATCACAAATGCCCACTGATTCACGAGTGGCTGTGACTTCACGATCGACACTTTCACGCCAATGGTTTTCGCCAGGTAGTGCGTACCATTGTGCTCGCAGCCACATACCTACTTCAACAAAATCAGCACCGTGTGTGGTTGCCCATTGGCTGCTGGGTGTATGGCGCGTAGGTCTGAAGTTCTTGCCACGTGAACGGCCAGCAAAAGCACCTATCGGTACTGGTGTGTAAGGCGGTCTGAAAATAGTAGTGCCTGTATCTTGGATAGATTGGCCACTGATTTCGGCCAAAATTCCAAGGCCCAATACGTTCGCTGTTTTACCTTGATCAGTGGCCATGCCTAGCGTGGTGTAGCGCTTTAGATGTTCAACGGCCTTAAAGCCTTCCTGGACTGATTGTTTGATGTCTTTTGAAGTGACATCGTTTTGCAAATCAATCCACGATTTGCCCGTGCAATTGGGCACCTGCCAAAAAGCTTCGATGCTGTAGCGGGTCGATGTAGCCGATGGAGCGTGGTTTGCAGTGAACGTAACACCTGCATCGTTCAGTACATTTTCGGCAGCCGCATGACCTGATTGCAAGCGTTCTGCAAGTCCAAATGCACCAGTAGCAGAACCAATGACCTGCATACCGACGGGCAGGTCAGTGCCCGGTACGAAAGCTGCGATATCGTCTTGCCAAGTAGGACGGCCACGCTGATGACACGTTAGATGAACATTGGGGTTCCATCCGCCTGAAACCGCTAAGCAATCGCAGGGAATCATCTGGCCATCGCTTAAGGTAATAGATTGAATGCCTAATCGACCTTTGGTCGCAACGACATGCGAGTCCATCGCAATGTAGGCGCCGGGTATATCCATGGGTGCATCGGTAGAGCGCGTATCGACTACCGCTGTGACCTGAACACCGGCCTGGTGAAGATCGTGCGCCGTACGCCACCCAGAATCGTTATTGGTAAAGATTGCTACCTGCTTGCCCGGAGCCACGCCGTATCGATTAACGTAGCCGCGTACAGCACCCGCGAGCATGATGCCAGGCCTATCGTTGTCACCAAACGCTATGGAGCGTTCGGTGGAGCCCGCAGCGAGTAGGGCGCGTTTGCTATAAATGCGCCAAAGCACTTGTCGAGGAAGGTCACTGATACCCTCCAGGTGATCGGTGCGTTTCTCTATCGCCCCATAGACACCGTGATCGTATGCGCCATATACGGTAGTACGAGTCATAAAGCGCACGTTGGGTAGACGTTGAAGCTCAGCGTGAGCAGCCTTAGCCCATGCCGCTGATGACAGGTCATCGATGGTATCGTTCTCAAGGTTTAATCGACCGCCGGGCAGGAAGTCTTCATCGGCTATGATGATCTGTTGCCCTGCGCGCCCTGCGGTTAAAGCGGCACTTAAACCGGCAGCGCCTGCGCCAATGATGAGTAAATCACAGTGCAGAAAACCTTTGTCGTAAGTGTCAGGGTCTTCTTCTCCCGACAGCGAGCCTAAACCTGCCGCGGCGCGAATAATGGGCTCATACAGCTTTTCCCAAAAAGCTTTAGGCCACATAAATGTCTTGTAGTAAAAGCCTGCGCTTAAAAATGCTGATAGGCGATCATTGATTGCCATGACATCAAAACTAAGCGGGCCTTTAT
The DNA here is from genome assembly GCA_937991945.1 of uncultured Granulosicoccus sp. Taxonomy (GTDB): domain Bacteria; phylum Pseudomonadota; class Gammaproteobacteria; order Granulosicoccales; family Granulosicoccaceae; genus Granulosicoccus. The sequence continues at coordinate 8,377 of CALKLO010000024.1, read as the reverse complement.
GGTTTTGGCTCTTAGCTTCAAGACCATTAAATAGTTCAATGACAGTTGCACGGGTGTTGGGTTCTTTGCGCGCACCGACACCGAGTTCGACCAGTGCATTAGGCTCTTCAGAGCCCGTGGTAATGATGCCTCTTGGCCGGTGATATTTAAATGAGCGTCCGACTAAGCGCTGGCCATTGGCCAACAGTGCAGATGCAAGAGTGTCCCCTTGAACGCCTTGGTATTTGCGATCGTTGAAAATGAATGTGACTGGCTTTGACGTATCAAGCAGTCCTTCACTGACTCGGTTTATGCCTGCGCTATGAGTGGGTTTGTCCATTACGCTGGTTCTCCAGACGCGTTGCGCTGCGCAACATCACGGGCAAGCTCGACACGCGTAATGTTATGTGTAAGCGTATTGCGTGTAACAACTAACCAAGAGCGGTCACCTTGTTCGTGGTACCACAATTCACGGTGTTCGCCCGCATTATTACTGCGCAGGTGCAGGTACTCGTAGAACTGATCAGCGGCAGAGCCTGACTCAGGATCAGGTCGATTAATCAGAGAGGCATCGCCAAGATACACAAACTCAGCTGCATCTCTGAGTCCTAATAAAGGATGGTCAATTAGCATAATAGTCTATGTATCAGTGCAGGTTGGGTTGTGCGCCAGCACCACGTTCATCGACAACAGCGCCCGTTTTAAACCGATCGAGCAATAGCTTAGTTGCCACATCATGATGTTGGTCTGTTGCCAACAAATGCGCGTAACACCAGCCGCTAGCTGGGGTCGCTTTAAACCCGCCATAACACCATCCACCATTGAAATACAGGCCTGGCACTGCGGTTTTATCAATGAAAGGGGAACCGTCCATAGACATATCCATAATGCCACCCCAGCTGCGCAGTAGACGTGCTCTGCCGATCATGGGCATGACGGCCATACCGCCTTCGCAGACATCTTCAACGACTGGTAGGTTTCCTCGTTGTGCGTAAGAGTTATAGCCGTCGATATCGCCACCGAAGACAAGGCCACCCTTGTCAGATTGGCTGATATAAAAATGACCAGCACCAAATGTCACCACACCAGGAATAGTGGGTTTAAGGCCTTCGGATACAAACGCCTGCAAAACATGGCTTTCAATGGGTAATCGCATACCTGCCATGGACATAACCCGTCCAGAGGAACCTGCGACGCACACCGCTACTTTCCCGGCGCTTATACGACCACGACTGGTGTCCACACCCACACAGCGTCCGTTGTCCATGGTGAATCCGGTCACTTCACAGTTTTGAATGATGTCTACACCGCGGCTATCAGCGCCTCGTGCATATCCCCAAGCGACCGCATCGTGCCGTACGGTTCCACCTCTGGGTTGCCATAAGCCACCCTTAATAGGGAAGCGGGCGTTTTCATAGTCCAAGTCTGGGCACAGATTCCTGATGCCGGCTTCATCTAACAATATGGAGTCGGCTCCGGCAAGGCGCATGGAGTTGCCGCGTCGGGCGTAGGCATCGCGTTGCGCGTCGCTGTGATACAGATTAACAATGCCTCGTTGAGAGACCATGGCGTTGTAGTTGAAATCTTGTTCAAGCCCTTCCCACAACTTCATGGAGAGCTCATAAAAAGGTTCGTTGCCCGGCAGCATGTAGTTGGAGCGAATAATAGTCGTGTTGCGCCCGATGTTTCCGGAGCCAATCCAACCTTTTTCCAGTACCGCTACATTGGTAATGCCGTGCTCTTTTGCCAGATAATGGGCGGTGGCTAGGCCGTGACCTCCACCGCCTACGATGATGACATCGTAGTGTTGGCGTGGCTCAGGATCGCGCCAAGCAGGCTTCCATCCTTTGTTGCCGGTCAGTCCTTCTTTGAGCACTTGAAATGCGGAATAGCGCACGGCGTTTACTCGTTTGGTCGATAAGCGCAAGGATGAACCAAATCACAGCACTTGTGTGAGTCTGAAAAAGACGTAAACTTGTCTGTGATGGACATAAATGTGAATAAACCGGCTTTCAGAGTCGGAATAGTGTTGGTAGATGGCTTTCCGCTCATGGCATATGCCTCAGCGATGGAGCCTTTGCGTGCCTCTAATTTGCTAGCAGGTCGGCCGCTGTATGACATTCGACATCTGCCTGTTAACGGGGCACGCTCAATCAGTTCTTCGGGTGCCGTGATTCGAGCAGATGCGTACCTAGGTGAATATGTCGACTTCGATTTAGTGTTGGTTATTGCCGGCAGCGGTGTTGCTGAACTTCACGATGCAAGGTTAGAAAGTTGGCTTAGGTTGTTGGTAAGCCGCGGTGTATTGATTGGCGGTGTTTCGGGTGGTCCTCTCGTGTTGGCGCGTGCTGGCGTGCTGGACGGGCACCGGATGACTATTCATTGGGATCATGTGCACAGGCTCAAAGCCAGCGCTCACAAGGTGATTGTCGAGCGCTCACTCTACGTGCGAGATCGCAACCGGCTGACGTGTGGGGGGGGCACGGCTGCGATGGACATGATGCATACGGTGATTACCGAGCAACACGGTCCTGAGTTTGCCCAACGGATCAGCGAATGGTTCCTGCACACCGATATTCGGCACGGGGAGGAGGCGCAACTATCCGGTCTTGCTCAACGCTACGATACGCAGCATGCAGCCCTGTTAACGGCTCTGGAGGCAATGGAGAATCATATCGCTGACCCTCTTGAGCTAGAACAAATTGCCACTTTGTGTGGACTCGGAGCACGTCAGCTAAATCGGTTGTTTAATGCGCAGATGGGTCACAGCGTCGTTAATTTTTATCGACAAATGCGTTTGAAAAAAGCACAACAATTGATAAGGACTACCTCATTGACCATCAATGAGGTCGCAGAGGCAACAGGCTTTGCTAATGGGGCGCATTTGAGCACTCGGTTTAAGGCAAGCTTTGACCTGTCTCCAAAAGCGTATCGTGCCCAAGGGCGATCCACCTTAGATGACATTGCTAGCACGAAAACGGCACAAGCACTGGGTGTTTAGGCTGTCTATCCATGAGGCCATAGACAACTTCACCCGACAGGCTTCCTCCTGCTGTAAACTCACCCCTCGTTAACGAGTGCGCAACTATGTCCTTGATGCACTTGATTAACAGGACCGATAGGCTTGCCCATAGGTAGCCGACCGTCCGCAGAAATCGCCATATCAATTATGGCTGAACTTGTTCAAGTGAGACCTTCCATTATATGAAATCAGCGCAATCAAACGCCTCTGTGTCTATTACTTCGCAAATTGCTGAAGCTATTGCTGCCGATACTCGTCAAGTCATAGCAGCCATAGGGCTTTTAGACGGTGGTGATACGGTCCCGTTTATTTCGCGCTACCGAAAAGAGGTCACTGGTGGTTTAAGTGATTCGCAACTGCGTACGCTTGAGGAAAAGCTTGTCTACCTTCGCGAGTTAGAAGACAGACGCACAGCTATTACCAGCGCGATCAAAGAACAAGGGAAATTAGACGATGCGCTAGAGCTGCGTATTCAGTCAGCGTCTACAAAAGCTGAATTAGAAGATCTGTACCTGCCGTTTAAAAAGAAGCGTCGTACCAAAGGTCAAATTGCTATTGAGGCGGGTTTAGAGCCATTAGCCGATTTACTGTGGAGTGAGCCTTCAAAGGAGCCGTTGATAGAAGCACGCCGATTTATAAAAGTCGCCAAGGGTGATGAAACGCCAGTGGCTGATGAAAAGGCGGCGCTTGATGGTGCTCGTTATATCCTTATGGAGCGGTTCGCAGAAGACGCAGCGCTCATAGCCCGATTGAGAGAACAGTTACAAAATCAGTCCTACCTGTGTGCCAGCGTTGTAAAAGGTAAGGACGCTGAAGGTGCAAAATTTAGAGACTATTTCGACCACCAAGAACCGTATGCGCGTGTACCCGGTCATCGTGCATTGGCTATGTTTCGTGGTCGCACCGAAGGCATATTGTCGTTAAATTTATTAATCAAAGAAGGCGATGAATATAACGACAGCGGGTGTGTGCAAACAGTGGCGCGCCACTTAGGTTTTTCTCACGAACAACAAGCTGCTGATGACTGGCGTGCGCAAGTCGTGTCTTGGACTTGGAAGGTTAAGTTGTCACTGCATCTAGAAAGTGAACTTATGTCGGGCTTACGTAATCGGGCAGATGCAGAAGCTATCAGCGTATTTGCAGCTAATTTACAAGATCTGTTATTGGCGGCACCTGCTGGCCCAAGACCCACCTTAGGGCTTGATCCTGGGTATCGTTCGGGCGTGAAAGTCACCGTTATTGATAGCACCGGAAAAGTGGTCGATCACACAGCGATATTCCCGCATAAACCGCAACAACAATGGGATCGCTCGCTTGCGACACTGAGCACTATGTGTGACAAACATAGCGTGGAACTTATCGCTATCGGCAATGGTACTGCAAGTCGCGAAACGGAAAAACTCGCCGATGAGCTTATTGTTCTTATGCGCAAAGTGGCTAAAGAGCGACGTCCAGACCTTATCAAAGTTGTGGTATCCGAAGCGGGTGCATCTGTGTACTCCGCCTCCCAAACAGCGGAAGATGAATTTCCTGATCTTGATGTCACAATCCGTGGTGCAATTTCTATTGCTCGTCGCCTGCAAGATCCACTCGCCGAGTTGGTCAAGATTGATCCTAAGGCTATTGGCGTTGGACAATACCAACATGATGTTTCTCAAAGTGCTTTGGCCAAGAGCCTGGAGGCCACTGTCGAGGATTGCGTTAACGCTGTCGGTGTTGACTTAGACACAGCGTCTGCCGCGCTGCTGGGTCGCGTTGCTGGATTAACAGCTACATTGGCTGGAAACATCGTTGCCTACCGTGATGAGAAAGGGGCGTTTAAGAGCCGCAAAGAGTTGACGAAAGTGCCGCGTCTTGGACCAAAAGCGTTTGAGCAAGCTGCCGGATTTTTACGCATACCCAATGGAACTGATCCGTTGGATGCATCAGGTGTTCATCCAGAAGCCTACCCCGTGGTGCAACGCATCATCAAACACCTCAATGTGCCTTTGGATGAGGTTATCGGCAACAGCACGTTGCTAAAAAGTTTACATCCAGAGCAATTTGTTGATGATACTTTTGGTGTACCAACCGTTATCGATATTATTGAAGAGCTAGACAAGCCAGGTCGCGATCCTCGGCCAGAATTTCGTGCCGTACGCTTTGCTGATGGCGTGGAGTCTGTTAACGATTTGGTTCCCAATCAAACGCTTGAAGGTAAGGTAACTAACGTGACGGCCTTTGGTGCCTTTGTTGATATTGGTGTTCACCAAGATGGATTGGTTCATATATCGGCTTTGAGTGATACGTTTGTTAAAGATCCTCGTGATGTTGTTAAAGCAGGCGATATCGTAAAAGTGAAAGTGATGGCCGTCGATGTCGCTCGGCAAAGAATTGGTTTGTCCATGCGCATGAGCGATGATGCTAACGAGACGCAGGAGCGAGGTGGCTCTAGACGACCGGCACAAGCCTCTCAAGGGCAACGCCCCAGTGGCGGTAATGCGTCATCACGTAACTCGTCCAGAAAACCTCATTCCGGGCAGCATAAATCAACGAGAAACGAAGAGGCACCATCAGCTTTGGCGTTGTCTCTCAAAGCCGCATTAGAGGGCAAGAGCTAGGGCTCTTGTTGTTCTTAAGCCTAGGTTAGTTACAACAGTGAGTGTATTTTTGTGATGCATTCACTGTTACAGGCCTATAACGTGTTGAGTTAACATTCAATGCCTCAAACACAGTAGTTATCAGCCGCTTTTTAACCCATCTGTTTGATAGTTGGAAAACTAAAAGCTAATGACCGAGAAATTTCGCCTAGTCACGCGTAGTGATTTTGATGGGTTGGTATGCGCCGTTTTATTTCGTCATATGAATATGATTGAAGACATCACGTTTGTTCATCCAAAGGACATGCAAGATGGAAAAATCGATATAGGCGCATCGGATATAACGACAAACCTACCGTTTTGTTCGGGTGCACACTTAGTCTTCGATCATCATGATTCTGAAACCAAGCGTAACGACGTTAGCGTCTCAAATTACATCATAGACCCAGATGCACCGTCAGCAGCTCGGGTGGTTTGGAAGCATTACGGTGGCCATGCAACTTTCCCTGAAAGATGGGACGAGATGATGGAAGCTGTCGACAAAGCAGATTCTGCGCAGTATTCCATGGATGAAGTGTTGGAGCCTAAAAACTGGGAACTCCTCAATATGCTGATGGATTCGCGCACCGGTCTAGGACGCTTTAGAGATTTCAGAATCTCGAACTACGCGCTTATGATGGAGCTTATCGAATATTGCAGAAATCACAGTATTGAAGAAATTCTCCAGCATCCTGATGTCGTTGAGCGGGTCGAGCTCTACGAGCTGCACGCGCAAGATTTTAAAGATCAATTGCACCGCTGCGGGACTGTCCATGGGAATTTAGTCGTCTTAGATCTTCGCAACGAAGAGACTATTTACCCAGGAAGTCGTTTTAGCATTTATGCCCTGTTTCCACAGTGCAACATCTCTATCCATCAGTTGTGGGGTTTTCGTCAACAAAACACTGTTTTCGCCACTGGGAAGTCGATTTTTGATCGCTCCTGCAAGACACACGTGGGTGAGCTGATGCTGCAATATGACGGGGGTGGCCACGCAGCTGCGGGAACCTGTCAGATAGACAATGATCAAGCAGATTCGACGTTATTGGACCTTATCGTGACCATTAACGCTAATGAAGAGCCTTTAGCTAAAGCCGGATAACTACTGGTTCGTCAATTTTCGATCATATTTTACGAAAATATAGCAGCTCGAGTTATTGCCAGTGCCGCTAGGGTGTACTCTAGCGGCACTTTCTATTTGCGCCCCTGATATCGATGTCTGCCAACGATGCTCCTCCTCCGTCCGAAACTCGGGACGTGTATTTGGACGTGGAGCCAGTAGAGCTCTACAAAATCCTGAAATTCGAATCACTGGTCCATAGCGGTGGTGAGGCGAAAGTAGTTATTGACGAAGGGCTGGTGTACGTCAACGGGGAGCAAGAGACTCGACGTAGGCGTAAGATTCGCCATAACGATGTCATAGAGTTTGAAAACGTGCTGCTTAACGTGATTTTCGATTCTGATGTCGCATAGCCGACAGCTTGACACACGGTTAGCGAAATTCCAGCTGATCTGTGACAACTTGCCATTCATTATGGCGGGTTCGATCGTCGCCGCTATTGCTCTGTATTTTTGTCTTGAAGATGAGGTACCACGGCATATCCTATTGCCCTGGTTTGTCTTTGTCGTATTTTTGAGCGCTGTGCGAATTTTTGCCCTGCGTTATTGGCAAACACACGCCTCAACGCATCAAAACGTGAATAAAAGAATACTGTTTGCGGCAGTGTTGGGTTTTGTCATGGCGACCTCTTTTGGCTTGTTTGGTTATTTTGCCATTGATGAGAACAATCCGTTTTCGGCATTACTCATCATGATGGTATTGACGGGCATGACTGCCAGTGCGACAGGCTCAACCTCTTTTCTGATACCCGTATATCTGTTTTTTGTTACCCCCTTGTTGTTACCGGTAATCATTAAAATGTGGGGCTTTGAGATTACAACCTACCGCTGGCTAGCAGCATTGGGTGTAATGTTTTTGTTCGTCTGCGCCGGTGTCTCTAGAAGCGTGAGCGCCTCGGTGAGTAGCTCCATAAAAATGCGCTTTGAAAATGATGAACTACTCGAAAACTTACGACTAGAAAAGCAACGAGCTGAAGAGGCGTTAAAACGCGAAGCTCATGCCAACCAGGCCAAATCAAAATTTTTGGCTGCAGCCAGTCATGATCTGCGACAGCCCCTACATTCACTGCGTCTGTTTACAGCAACGCTGGAACTTCAAACCAGAGACACTCGGCACAAAACACTGGTGTCTCAAATTGATTCTTCAGTTAAGTCTCTCGAAGAACTGTTTAACGCGTTGTTAGATATCTCTAAGTTGGATGCAGGCACGCTGCCTGTTAACAATCAGCATTCGCAGTTAGCAGGTCTACTTCGACAAATAAAAAGAGACTTTCAACCACTAGCCGCCGAGAAAGGCATTGATTTCGTTTGCGATACTCACGAGGTCGTTGTCTTTACCGATCTGTTGCTATTAGAAAGGTTGTTACGAAACTTAATTAGTAATGCAATACGGTATACAACTTCCGGAACCGTGACGTTAAGTACCGAGATTCGCGGTGATGTTATATCCATTTCAGTTATGGATACTGGCCCCGGTATTTCTAGAGAAAACCAAGTTCGTGTGTTTGAGGAATTCGTTCAGCTCAACAGTGACAAACATGTCAGAGGGCAGGGCATCGGTTTAGGGTTGTCAATTGTTAAGCGCCTTTCTACGTTGTTAGACACACCGATATCGTTAGTGTCCAAGCCTGGCTACGGC
>CALKLO010000023.1 GCA_937991945.1 uncultured Granulosicoccus sp. | reverse complement strand
ACCGCGGTATTCATATCTTCGTGGCCGCCCGGGTTCATCATGACGTACGACACTCGACTCATGAGATCCTCGCCAAACCGAATTTGAGGATTCATAGCGCCGCTACTGGCCAATACTTTACCGGTGGCCAAGTCGCAGAGGTGGCCTGCAATGGTGGTGGAGCCAACATCGATAGCCAGCCCGTATACCGCGTCTTTAAAACCAGGCCAGACGCCGACGATTTCACCGTGACTCGATGATTGTTCGGTACTTGCGTTATGCACGGCAACCGTGACTCGCCATTCACCTTTGCGAAGTGCTTTTTGCAAGGATTTCAAAATGACTAAACCACCGCTGAGATTGTCTAAACCCCATTCAGTATTTAAGGCTTGTTTCAGTCGTCGAAGATCGCCAGAAGGGTCGTGCATATCCGGCTCTTGCACATCGACTACATATAAGCGCACAGCAGGATTGACCGTCATGTTGGCGTGATCGAGTGCTTTACGAATGACTTGCTTATGCACTTGGCTATCAGGGGGGATATCGATAACGAGATCGCCCTGAACAGTAGCCTGACAACCGAGTCGTCGGCCTTGAGCGAAGTCACCGTTGATACGCTGATAGCGAGCTTCAACGCGTGTGCCTTCGCTTAGATTATCTAAGCGAGAAACGATGTTGTGTTTCGAAAATTCCCCTTCAGAACAAAGCACTTGGCAGCGACCACATAGGCCGCGACCACCGCAGACTGAATCGAGATCAACACCTAGATCTCGTGCAGCGTCCAGTACTGACGTACCTATCGGGAAGCTGCCACGTCGACCACTGGGCGTAAATACAACCAGTGCTTGCTCTACGGGTTCGCTCATGCGCGATTGCGTCGACTAGCTCGACGTCCTCTTCCTGCTCCTTCAGCACCCGGTTCAGCGGCAGGGCGATATTTGCGAATCCAGGCTAAGCAATCTGGATCGTTACCCATGAGCACGTCAGCGGCCATGACTGATCGCATGACTTCTTCGTGGCAAGGATTGGTTATAGCGGACGTCATACCGGCACTTATGGCCATAGATAAAAACGCACCGTTAATGCCGTTACGTTCTGGTAGACCAAAACTAACGTTGGAGGCGCCACAGGTTGTGTTGCATCCTAATTCATCACGTATGCGACCTAAGATATCGAAGACTTGCCGTCCTGCGTATCGTAAAGCGCCTATAGGCATGACTAAAGGATCGATAACAACATCGCAGGCAGGTATGCCATGGTCCGCTGCGCGTTCAACGATCTTCTTGGCCACTTTAAATCGCTCATTGGGATCTTCCGAGATACCCGTTTCATCATTTGAGATGGCGACAACGGCGGCTTTATATCTAGCCACTAGCGGCAGGACTCTTTCGAGTACTTCATCTTCGCCGGTTACAGAGTTGACTAAGGCTTTACCTTGATAAACCGCTAAGCCCGCTTCAAGCGCCTCGATGATAGAGGAGTCAATAGACAGTGGGACATCTGTTATAGCTTGTACAAGCTTGATGGACTGAGCAAGAATTGCAGGCTCGTCTGCAAGGGGAATCCCCGCGTTAACATCCAGCATTTGTGCACCAGCTGCAACTTGTGCCAAGGCATCTGACTCTACGCGGCTGAAGTCTCCAGACTTCATTTCTTCGGCCAGTATTTTGCGTCCAGTTGGATTTATACGCTCACCAATAATGGTAAAAGCATGATCAGACCCGATGATGTGCTCACGCGTGGCCGAACTGATAATCGTGTCGGTCATTGAATATTTTCCATGTGTTGCTGGACAGTGGCATCACCGTCATACAGTTTTGGATGCCACGGAGTTCTGCCGTTAAGTATGCCCGACCTGGAAACAATATCCGGGACGGCGTGTTCTTGTCGATAGGCCATGATGTGCACGCCATCGACACCTTCGATTTCTCGAATTTCTTGGATAAGATCAACGCACAATTGTAAACCTTCAGCCTTTTGGTTTTCCGCGCCTTTGAGTCTAGTAATAACGCTGTCAGGAATATGCACGCCAGGTACGTTGCTACGAATCCATTCGGCTGAGCGCGCAGAAGCGAGTGGGCCGACACCGACAATAATAAAGACCTTGTCATGTAATCCTAGGTCGCGCACTTTTTGCATGTACTCGCGCAATCGAGGCACGTCATAGCAGTATTGGGTTTGTACAAACTGAGCGCCTGCTGCTACTTTTTTAGCTAAGCGCAAAGGTCGCCAATCGAACGGTTCTACAAACGGGTTTGCCGCAGCCCCTAAAAACACTTGAGGAGGGGAGTCAAGCTTACGCCCACTTTGAAATGTCGATTTATCGCGCATGGTGCGAGCGATGTCTAGTAAGGACATGCAATCAAGATCAAAAACAGGCTTGGCTTCTGGGTGGTCACCTGTCTGAACACCATCACCGGACAAACACAACATGTTGCACACACCCATGGCAGCGCCGCCGAGTATGTCGCCTTGAATGGCGATACGGTTTTTGTCTCGACAAGAAATCTGTTGGATTAACGAATACCCTAAGCGGGTCAGTAGAGCGCATACGGCCAACGAACCCATATGACAGTGCGCACCGCTGCCATCGGTGGCATTGATCGCATCGACATAGCCATCAAATAACGCTGCTCGTTCGTACACTGCGGCAGGATCCGCGCTGTCGGGCGGTGCAAGTTCGCTGGTAACGGCAAAATGGCCCGCTCTCAGGACACGTTCAAATCTGCCCGGTGAACTATGGCCCGCCAACATCGGCATCGGGTAGCCGGCTACTGGCTCGTCAGTAAATGTCATGTTGGTTTAACCTCAGTGTGTTCCGCAGGCGCTTTATCGCGGACTACTTTAAGCCAAGAGGATTTACCTTTAAGACGATGATCGACAGCGATTTGAACGGTGGATATATCACTGCCGTTTTTCATCTGCTCAGCGCCTTTCCATGCTTCAACCCATACGCAGCGCATCTCAGGCTTTACTTCGCAAAAGCCGTCTGTGCGGACACCACCGCAAGGACCGTTACGGATCGACTTGGGACAATTCATTGGACAAGACATGCCGGTGCTGCTTAGCGCGCATTGACCACACATTTGGCAATCGAAAAGGACGCCTTTAATACCTTTTTCAATGGCGGCAACGGGCGCTTCCAACTTATCGTGGCCAATTTTGTTAAGCAGAGGTGCCGCTTTTATAAGTGAGTGCTCAACGCCTGAGTAGACTCGCTCTAAGAGGCGAGCGTTACGGACAGACCATTTCCTGATTGTGTACATACTTAATCACCACCAACGGCAGGATCATTGTTTTCAGACGCTGCTCGTTCTGCTCGTGATTTGCCAATGTTTTCGGCAATTCCCTTGGCTTTGGTTAGCGCTTCGAGAGTCTCATCATTCCACTCGGCAATCAGAATGGCAGCCGCTGCATCCGCTTCAGCTTGCAAGTCACCGCTGCACGGGCTCCGGTCACGTCTCCAATCTTCCATATAGGCATCGCTTGAACCTTTGCCGGCTCGCATCGCTGCGCGATCAATGGCTTCTTGAAAGCGTTCCGGCAACATCACCTTGGCAGTTTTTCGACCGGCTTTGGCGGTCACTTGCGAAGGGATGTCGCGCCAGTAGATTTTGATGAGTTCAGGCATGGTGAGGGTCGATTCCGAAAGTCTACTTATGTGGTGTTTTATACGGAAGTAATACGGATTCCGCGTAACGATTGCTCAAAGGGCTGAAGACCCGTTTCGTGTATGTCTAGCGTCAGTCCTAGTGCATCTGCAGCTTTTTGAGCTGCTATTTTTCGCATCGATAACACATCGGGTGAGCTGTCTTGAACCAAGTACATCACACGTGTGTAATGACAAAAATATTGATCTCGTAGTTCCGGATGAGCCGTTATCCCTAGGCCATCGAGAATCAGGCGTTGAAAGTTGTCTACTAAATAGTCCGTTAAATAGAACGTACCTAATTCCTGCTCAGCCATTGCCTCAAACGCATTACTGCCAGCAAAGAAGCTGTAGCAATGATCACCTGGCAAGCGTTCGACGTTATGTTTGCGCAGAACGTTGTCTAACCGGCCTCCGGTGCCGCAATCTGCATAGGCAACAAATACCTTGTCGTGCGTCAGTTGCGAGTTCTTTATTTTCTCGTCAACTGCCGGCGCAATTTTTTCTGGTGTGTTGTGCCATTCAGCAGGCAGACACTGAATATCTAAATGCTTAAGCTGGTTCGCCTTAATAACAGCGACCAGCTCGTGTGCAATTGCGCCACAGGCGATGACCAGTGTGCGACTCATCGGATCAGTACCGTTTGAGCTGGCAGGCAGCTCTAACGAGCGGCGCGCCGGTCAGCAATTAATGACTTGGCCGTCTCAACGGCTACAGCTGCATCTCGGCAGTACGCATCAGCGCCTACAGCTTCGCCAAATTCTTCATTCAATGGCGCGCCACCGACTAGCACGATAAAGTCATCGCGCATGCCTTGCTCTTTGAGTGTATCGATGACCACTTTCATGTAAGGCATGGTGGTGGTCAGCAGGGCAGACATACCTAAGATGTCAGGCTTGTGTTCTTCAAGCGCTGCTAGATAGTCTTCAACCGGGTTATTAATACCGATATCAAATACTTCAAAGCCTGCGCCTTCGAGCATCATGCCGACAAGGTTTTTACCGATATCGTGGATATCGCCCTTAACGGTTCCAATAACCACCTTGCCGATTGACTCAGCACCGGTTTCAGCCAGTAGAGGTCGCAAAATACCCATTCCACCTTTCATCGCATTGGCTGCCATGAGTACTTCAGGTACGAAAAGGATTCCATCACGGAAATCAACACCGACAATTCGCATGCCTTCAACGAGAGCGTCGTTCAATACTTTGTCAGGGCCCCAGCCACGACCAAGAAGAATGTCAGTGCCTTCAACAATCTCTTCTTTCATGCCGTTGTACAGATCGTCGTGCATCTGCTCAACCAATTCGTCATCGCTCAGATCAGCGAGGATGATGTCCTCTTCGTCGTCGTAATTTTCTTGATCTGTCATGGGATTGTTGTCCACCTCTTTAGACATGCATGGTAACTAGGGTTATCGGCTATCTACACCAATGTAGTTCCTTAGGCACGACCCATAACTAATCGATTCGCGACACATTCCGGTTTTGCGCCAATTTGAACGCCCTGAAACGGAATTAATTCACGTTTTATGCCCGCAGGGCCAGAGGTTACTCGCCGTTAAATTCTGGTTTCCGTTTATTCAGGAATGCATCCACGCCTTCGGCAAAGTCCTTCGTGCTGCTGGCCGCTTGCTGATAGTCGCGTTCTAGGTCTAGTTGATCGTCTAATGTGCGTGTTTGCGACAATCTCAGTAATTGCTTGGTGAAACCTAATCCTACAGTCGCCTTTTTCGCAAACGTATGTGCGAGCGTGGTTGTTTCATTTATCAGCTGTTCATCGTCGACACAGCGCCAGATCATTCCCCAGTTCTCTGCTTTTTCAGCACTGACGGGCTCACCTGTCAGGCATAGGGCTGTGGCTCTAGCCAAACCAACGAGGCGGGGTAGTGTCCAGGTTCCGCCGCCATCAGGTACTAACCCGAGTTGGTGGAATGATTGAATAAACTTAGCAGACCGACCTGCTAGAACGATATCGCAGGCCAGTGCCATATTGGCAGCAGCGCCTGCCGCCACGCCATTAACACAAGCGATGACAGGCATCGGAAGCGTTGTGATGGTGCGAATGAGCGGGTTGTAGTGTTTCTCAACGACATCGCCAAGGTTGGACATGTCCAGATCAGCTAAATCTTGACCTGCAGAAAAAGCGCGGCCGGCACCTGTGATTACTAAACAGCGAACCTGTGAGGACTGTTGAACTCGGGAAAGCACTTCAGCCACTTCTTCATGCATTTTGGCTGTGAAAGAATTGAGCTTGTCTGGGCGGTTGAGCGTTAACCAAGCAACACCTTCGTCAAAGCCGATGTCGATAAATTCAAAGTCACCGTTAGTATTCATTGCTTCACATGGCTCCTTTTGGCTTAGCCGAGCGAAACAAGCTGGCAATCAGAACCAATAAAAAGGCACCGAATAGCGCTCTTAGCAAATAGTCTGGTGTGCTGACATCCACCGCCATTGCCGAACCAACCAGCACTGGGAAGAACGCTCCAAGTGAGGCGCCAATGATGCCAAGCAATATGTTGACAACAAATACGACGCCGCGCCCGCGCAAGATGACGGCTGCAACGCCGCCGAAGACAATGCCGATCAACAGCATGAGAATAAGATTTGCAATCGGCAAGAGTCGTTGCTCCTAATGAATTGGCGTGATTTTCATCACGCGTTACTCGGGGTCACATATTTGACGTACTTTCGTCAGAGTATAGGCTATCGACCCTTTAGGATGCTAACGGACGGTCTGATCTTAACAATTTGTGAACTTCGTTGATGGCCAGAGATAACATGGCGAAATCCACCGTCGCATTAGCCTTTAATTCGGACACCAGTGCTTTGTATTGTGTGGTCGCTGTTGCATTTCTATCGGACCACTGACGAACTCGTTCGCCAGAATCGAGCGTTTCATCTGTTCCGCTAGCGACTTCAGCGCACAAGTGACGTTGCTGGTAGTGCAAGTCGCCGCGCAGTTCAGCGGTAGCCAGTTTGTGCCAATGTGACGTTGCGACAAGAGCACCAATGCGTTCGCGTAGCCAGCTGAGTTCGAGATGTTGGCCAAGATCGAAATACATCGCCGCAATGCTGGCAACGGGTTGCTCCAATGAGGCTGAAATTTCGACGATATCCAAAGAAGAGGAGAGGGGGACAACGCGGGCGACTGAATACGCGGTTTCCTCGGAAGCTCCTGCGTCCATGAAATGCTTAACGCGCTGGTCGAGTGTTTCTTTTTCTGCCGGTGACAAGCACTGTGGCATAGCGGCTATGAGTTCCTCAAGACCTGGCTTAAACACTGATATCAATTCAGAGATTGTATTGTCAGTTTTACGTGTTCTGATCAGCCAGTGAGTCGCACGTTCAACTAAGCCCCGCACCAAGATTTGCATACGGTACTGTTCATCGCTGTCTATTTGGTTATCGAGTTGTTCTATTGATGACCACAGAGCCGGCAAGTTAAAAATTTCTTTAACAATGACGAATGCTGTTGCTACATCGCTGGAACTTGCATTGAGCTCCTCTTGCATTCGAAAGACAAAGGTTGGCCCAAGTCGGTTAACCACATCGTTAGTTATCACAGTGGCAATAATTTCTGGCCGTAAACGATGTGTTCTGATTTGATCCGCATGACCGCTTTTCAATGCACTTGGAAAGTAATCCATTAAGGTGGATTCAAGGGCTGTGTCCGCGGTGAATTCGGTAGCCATGAGTTCATCAAACATGACCATTTTGCTGTAGGACACCAACACAGCAAGCTCGGGACGAACCAAACATTTGTCGTTTGTCATACGTTCAGCGATTTCCTCGCCGTCTGGTAAATATTCAATGTTTCTGTCGAGACGCCCAATGGACTCTAGGTGTTGCATGAAGCGCGATTGCTCATTGAAAGCGAAAGCGCCATCGACTGCACACAGATCGACACATTGGGTTTGTAGATAGTTGTCACGAAGAACGTGTTCGGCGACATCGTCCGTCATGGACTCTAATAATGTGTCTCGTTGTTTGACCGTCATATCTTCATTAGCAACGATCGCATTTGCCAAGATTTTGATATTGACTTCGTGATCCGAGCAATCCACACCCGCAGAATTATCAATAGCGTCTGTGTAAATTAATCCGCCATTTTGGGCAAATTCAATACGGCCTCGCTGAGTAAAACCTAGGTTGCCACCTTCACCGACGACCTTGGCTCTGAGCTCTGTGCCATTGATACGAAGTGCATCATTGGCTCTATCTGCTGCATCAGCTTGTGATTCTGAAGTGGCTTTGACATACGTACCGATGCCACCATTCCACAGTAAGTCCACCGGGGCTTTGAGAATGATTGATATCAGAGCAGTAGGTGTCAGGCTCTTTGTTGTCGTACCAAGAATTTCTTGGGCTTGTGCAGAGAGTGTAATTTGCTTGGCGTTACGGGCAAAAATACCGCCGCCTTCGGAAATAATACCAGCCTCATAGTCCGACCAACTGGAGCGAGGTAGGTTGAACAGGCGTTGGCGCTCTGCATACGCTAAGGCAGCATCTGGGTTTGGATCAATGAAAATATGTTGATGATTAAACGCGGCAACTAGCTTTAAATGCGGTGATAGCAACATGCCGTTGCCAAATACATCTCCGGCCATATCGCCGACACCTGCGACAGTGAAAGCATCTTGCTGGGTGTTTACCCCTAAGTTTCTGAAATGTCGTTTGACCGACTCCCATGCACCGCGTGCGGTGATACCCATTTTTTTATGGTCATAACCAACGGAGCCGCCAGAGGCAAAGGCATCGCCAAGCCAAAACCCATAGTCTTTAGCAACAGAGTTTGCGAAGTCAGAGAAGGTCGCTGTGCCTTTGTCTGCCGCAACGACCAAGTAAGGGTCATCATTGTCGTATCGTACGACTTGAGTAGGCGGTATTACTTTTGACCCTTCTAAGTTGTCAGTGATATCCAGCAGGCCACTGAGGAATGTTTTGTAGCAATCTACGACGACGTCCATCATGGCTTCGCGCTCTGCAGGCAAAGCCGCCTTGACGTAAAAACCGCCTTTAGAACCGACAGGAACAATGACCGCATTTTTAACCATTTGCGCCTTCATCAATCCCAATACTTCGGTTCGGTAGTCTTCTCGACGATCGGACCATCGTAATCCGCCACGAGCAACAGGCCCGCCGCGTAAATGGATGCCTTCAACGCGCGATGAGTAAACAAAAATTTCGTATAGGGGGCGGGGTAGTGGTAAGTCAGGTACTGCGGCGCAATCAAACTTAAACGAGAGGAATTCGCGTAATTGGCCTTGCTCGTCAGTGCGATAGGCATTCGTACGCAATATCGCAAGGATCAAATTTCTGTAGCCACGCAAAATACGGTCTTCATCTAGACTGACGATATTGTCTAATGCTGCATTGATTTGATCGAGAAGCGTTGCAATGTGTTTTTCATTGTCTACGCTTTTTTCAGGGTCAAAACGTGACTCAAATAAATCGACTAACAAGCGTGTGATCGGGGCGTTAGCCACCAAGCTGTCAATCATGTACGCCTGTGAAAACGGTACATCTATTTGCAATAAGTATTTGCACAGCGCACGAAGAATAACGACCTGTCGCCAGTCAAGAGAGGCGTCCAGCATGAGTCGGTTGAAACCATCGTTTTCAACATTGCCGCGCCATATATGATTGAAAGCTGCTTGTATGCGTGCAGCGGTCTCTTCGCTGTTATCGTCTGATACTTCGCTGGTTTGTTGAACGGTGAATTCATGCATCCAAACACACGGTGCGTTTTGTCTGCGAATTTCAAAAGGGTGCTCTGACTCAACTCGCAGTCCCATGTTTTCAATGACTGGGATGACATCGGACAACGAGACAGGTTCGTTTAACGCGAACAGCTTAAAATTGATGATGCCGGAATCGGCAACAATGTGTCGATAGAAGCTCATTACCGGTGCGTTTTCTGGCACATGATTTTCAATGAAGTCGATGTCGGCGGCGGCGGCACGTGCCGAGTAATCTTCTCGATAGCTAGAAGGAAATGCATTGCTGTACCGACTTTGCAGACGGATAGCCGTGATTTCGTCGTGACGTTTTCTTAACGTCGTTTCCAGTTTGTCGTACCAGGTGACACTAGCGTTTCGAATGTACTGACTAATAGCGACCCAATTTATATCAGCTAGAAAAGGAGGATATTTTTGGATAACAAAGTGCAATCTGGCTAAGTTTGATTCAGACGAGAAGCGTATATCAAAGCCTGCACTTGCACCGTTAATGTGAGTTTTGAGAATGTGTTCGATACTCAGTCGTAAATCTCGACTGTAAGCATCGCGAGGGATATAAACCAAGCAATTGCAAAAACGTCCTAGTGCATCGCTTGAGTAAAACAGACGTACTTGCTGGCGCTCTTGCAGGCTGACAATTCCACCCGCCATTTTTAGCAACTCGCTGCTGCGCGTTTGCATGAGCATGTCGCGTGGGAGTCCACGCATAATGGACGCTAGTGCCTTGCCATCATGAGATTCTAAGTCTGTTCCTGATGCTTGCAGTACACGTTCTACTCGGTTACGCATCCAAGGAATATTACGAACTGCCTCGTGTTGTAATCCTGAGATAAACAGGCCAACACTGCAGCGTAATAAGGTGATTTTACCGCCAGCATCACGCTGAGCGTGGATGATCAGATCAGCAGGTTCATTGCGAATGATCGGCGAGGTTATTCCCGACTTACATACCACTAGCTCATCGTTATCAAATACAGATTCTAGTTTTTGAGCGTCGTAGCCGTCAGGCAGTACATCGCTGGTTTTCCAACTCGCTTCCAGTGCTTCGCCATCCAGAATACCTAAGGTATTTTGCATGGTGGCAAACCCATCTTCGGGTAGTAATTCCGCGTAACCCATCCAAGCAAACTGCTTTTCGTCAAGCCAGCTTACGAAGTCGGCTTGCTCTTCGCTTTCTAGCGAGGCTGAGACGTCTTTCATGTGTTGCCGTACTGATTCTGCATCGTGGCTGATGACAGCCAATGATGTGAATAGCTGATCCAAAAGCACTCTTACGGAGCCTTGGTTTTCTTCACTTTGCGCATCGATTTCGATATGGATTAACGACTCGCCTGGCTGTGCTGCGTCGATACCCAACCATTGTCCTTTCGCATCTCTACTCACATGCATGATGGGGTGAATAATATGGTGTATCGCCAATTCGGCTTTGTCTAACGCTGCTTGCAGCGAGGCGACCAACCACGGTTGATCTTTGGCGACAATTTGAATGATCGTATGAGCGCTCTGCCAACCATGAGAATCAAAGGAAGGGTTAAACACCAACACATGAGGAGATTGCTCAATGGCTGTTCGGGCTAATTGCCAATGAGACATGGCGGTGCCGGCGAGATCATCCGCGCTAATGCTGGATAGCTCTTCTTCGGGCACTTGCTTAAAATAGGCGGGGATAAACGCCTCAAGCTGCTCTCGATGATTATCGGATAAGGAGCGCGGTAACGACTCCAAAATGGCACTTATGAGGTTTTGCTGACTAGAGACACCTGCGTGCAGACCCGTTTGCGGATCAGACATGGCGTTACGCTCCTAAAAGGAAGGTCAAAGACTATTGGTTGCGGGGCTGCAGATACCCTGCCAGCAGGGGGTTACGTGAGAACAATAATGATCACGTGTTCTCTTTTGTAACGGTGCCGCAAGGTTACTCGCCCTTCAACATATAGCCTAATACAGCAGCGCACTAAAGTGGGGCGGAATTTCCCCACTTTCGTAACTAAATGGAAAGCCCGCCCATTCGGCCAAATGCATAAGCCAACACAGCGAAGATAACGACAGCACCTGTGCCTGTTGATAGTGATTTTTGCAAGCTAACAGTCCGTGATCGATTGGGTACCCAAATCAGTGCATAACCCATAAATGCACCGAAAAATATTCCGCCAAAATGTCCCCAAAATGATATGCCTGGCACCAGTAACGGTAATGCAAGGTTGAGCACAACTAAGCCCATTATCGGAGACTGCCTTGGGCTAACACCGCGCTCGTGTAGAGCAACGCCCATGGCACCAGCTAAACCTAAGGCGGCGCCTGAGGCGCCCAGTGTTGATTGATCCCAATCGAATATCATGATTAATAATGAGCCACCTAGCATGGCGCCAAAATAGATCAATAGGAAACGAAGGCTGCCGAAAAGACGTTCTAGCTGAGGGCCAAGCACATAAAGCAGATACATATTGAAGGCAATATGTAATAAGCCTCCGTGCATAAACCCGGAGCTGATCAGACGCCACCATTGGCCATGCTGAACGGCTGGGCCGAACAGCATGCCAAAGTTAGTCACTGCTCCTTGCGTGCTTATTTGTGCAAGGTAGACGGCAAACGTCACCCCAATAAGTGCGAGAGAGGCTGGACAGCGATCCGGTAGGGAGAGCCAACTAGGCAAAACGCTTGCCCACCTCTTGCATTTGCTCACGAGTTAAACGGGCGCCCATCTGTTGGATGAGTGTCGTTGCTGCAAACCCTGCCATTTCAGCGCAGCGTTCAAATGCCATGCCTTGGCTGAGCGCGTGAAGGAATGTGCCTGCATAGATATCGCCAGCTCCGTTGGTGTCAACGGCTACAACGTGTTGGGCTGGAATGTCGTGCAATTTCTCACCATCAAAAACCAGTGCGCCGTTGGCCCCTTGAGTGATAGCGAATTGGCGGGAAACGGTTTTTAGGCCAGCAACACATTCGTTGATGTCATCGGTACCGAACATCAATTTAGCTTCGTCTTCGTTACTGAAGATCAGGTCAACGCCATCGCCGATGATTTCCATCAAGCCGTCTTTAAAAAAGTTGACCATGTTGGCATCTGAAAGCGTGAGTGATGTTTTGACGCCTTTGGCCACTGCTATCTCTCGCGATAGCACAGCAGCAGCTCGAGCATTCGCCTCAGGTACTAAATAGCCTTCGATATACACGTAATCTGAGTCGGCCAAGGCCGTTTCGTCCATTTCAGCGACGCTTATTTTCTGAGTGATGCCCAAAAAGGTGCTCATGCTGCGCTGAGCGTCTGGGGTAACCAGCACGATACATTTGCCGGTGTGTCCTGAATCCAATTGCCCAACGACCAAATTTGTCTGCACGCCATTGGCTGTTAAATCGTCTAAAAAGTACTGCCCAGTTGAGTCATCAGCCACCTTACACGAGTAAAAAGCGTCGGAGCCGAGCTGAGCCACTGCTGTGATCGTATTGGCTGCAGAGCCGCCACCACAAGGTCTTGACTCAATGCCGCTGAGTTTTTCAAGCAACTCGTGGTGCCTGTCCTCTTCGATAAGTGTCATGAGACCTTTGTCGACACCGAGTTCTCCCAAAAGGGCTTCTGGGATCTCATATTCAAGATCGACAAGGGCATTACCCACGCCGTAGACGTGATACTTGGACATAAATTTACCGTTGAGTATGAAAAGGAATTGGATTATCGCTGGTTGCGCGGCAGATAACTATCTACAATTGTCGCTTTTGCCGTTAGAGGTCTTCATGCGCACACACCCCTGTGGGGTCATTACCCGAGATCAGCTGGACACGACAGTGTCATTTTGTGGCTGGGTTCACCGCCGACGTGACCATGGCGGAGTCATTTTTATCGATTTGCGAGACCACACTGGACTAGTCCAGATTGTGTTTGATCCCGATCGAGAAGAAACCTTTGCGCGTGCTGAAGAAGTGCGTAACGAATTCGTGCTTCGCATAACCGGCAAAGTACGTAATCGACCTGAGGGCACGATCAACCCGGA
Source organism: uncultured Granulosicoccus sp. (assembly GCA_937991945.1). Lineage (GTDB taxonomy): Bacteria > Pseudomonadota > Gammaproteobacteria > Granulosicoccales > Granulosicoccaceae > Granulosicoccus. The sequence continues at coordinate 60,189 of CALKLO010000023.1, read as the reverse complement.
TATGACCACCGGTGAGATTGAAGTCTTGGGTTACGAGCTGGAGATTCTGAATCGCGCATTGACGCCTCCTTTTCAGTTGGATGACACGAATGTCTCCGAAGAGAATCGACTGCGTTATCGCTACATCGATATTCGACGCCCCGAGATGCAAGAAAAGCTCAGGCTTAGAGCCCGCGTGGTTCGACAGCTGCGGCATGCGCTTGAGGACGACGGATTTATCGAAGTCGACACGCCGATGCTGACTCGTGCCACGCCAGAAGGCGCGCGAGACTACTTAGTGCCTAGCCGAAATCATCCGGGTGAGTTCTATGCATTGCCGCAATCACCGCAACTGTTCAAGCAGCTGCTCATGATGGGCGGCATTGATCGCTACTATCAGGTCGCGCGTTGCTTTCGTGATGAAGATTTGCGCGCCGATCGCCAGCCTGAGTTCTCTCAGCTGGATATCGAGATGTCCTTCATTGATGAAGACACAATCATGGGCAGCATGGAATCCATGATGAAGTCGTTATTTAAAGACGTGCTCGATGTGGAGCTGGGTGGCGACGCCTCAACTGCATTCCCACGAATGACATACGCCGATGCTATGCATATCTATGGCTCAGATAAGCCTGATCTGCGTATACCGTTGGTATTGACTGAGATATCCGATTTGGTCGCAGGGGTTGATTTTAAAGTCTTTGCGGAGCCTGCGAAAAATCCGAAGGGGCGAGTTGCGGCCATGTTAGTACCGGGTGGTAACGGGCTCTCTCGTAAGGAAATTGATGTCCTGACAGAATTTGTTTCCCGTTACGGCGCCAAAGGTCTTGCGTACATTAAGTGCAACGACATTGCTGCGGGTGCTGAAGGTCTGCAATCACCCATTGTGAAATTCTTCCCGAGCGATGTGTTGGCAGCCATCATTGAGAAAACAGGTGCAAAAGATGGCGACCTGATCTTCTTTGGTGCTGACAAAACATCTGTCGTTGAAGCGGCTCTAGGTGCTCTGCGCGTAGAAGTGGGCAACAAAATGGGTATGGTCGAAGATGCTTGGCGTCCATTGTGGGTTGTTGATTTTCCGATGTTTGAGCATGACGAGCGAGAAGATCGCTGGCAGGCATTGCATCACCCGTTTACAGCCCCTTCAGCGGGTTCCATAGATGAGTGGCAGTCCGAGCTAGATGCTGATCCTGGTCAGTGTTTGTCCCGTGCCTATGACATGGTTCTGAACGGTACTGAAGTCGGTGGTGGATCCATTCGTATTCACAGCAGCGAAATGCAGCAAAAGGCCTTGGATGTGTTGGGTATCGACGAAACTGAAGCTAACGATAAGTTTGGGTTCTTATTAGAAGCACTCAAATATGGCGCGCCGCCACACGGTGGAATCGCTTTTGGTCTCGACCGACTCGTCATGTTGATGACAGGCGCTGACAGCATTCGTGATGTCATGGCATTCCCTAAGACGCAAAGCGCTTCGTGTCTGCTGACGAGTGCTCCAAGTGCTGTTTCTGATCAGCAGCTTAAAGACTTGCATCTGCGTACTAAGGCCAAAGTGGCTGCACCTAAGCCAACTGATGCCTGATAAAGAACTACCAGTTTCGCAAGTTAGGTCGCTTTTTAAACGACCTGAGTCTGTTCTGGTTGTTATTTATACGATTGATTTGGACGTTCTATTGATATGCCGTCAGAGCCCTGTGGGGTTCTGGCAGTCTGTCACTGGGAGTCTAGAAAGGGCGGAGAGTCCCAACGATGCTGCTCAGCGAGAACTGTTTGAAGAAACGGGTATTGTGCAGGACGTCGTCGATCATCGTGTGCAGCGGGTGTTTCCAATTAGACCTGCTTGGCGTAAGCGATATGCGCCGGGGGTTATCGACAACCTTGAACATGAATTCAGTGTTCAATTGCCAGAAAAAGTCGATGTTGTTTTAAGTCCTTCTGAGCATGTCGATTATCAGTGGTTACCCATAGTGGATGCCATCGCCACAGTCTCGTCAAGAACGAACCGGGCGGCCCTCCAAAACATTCTAAAAGCTGAAGGCTAACGGATATTCTGGTGAAACGACGATTCATCCGATCACGAGACGAGGTTACCGTGTTGGTTCACGGCTTGTGGATGCAAGGCCCTTTGATGCGTGTCATGGGCAAAATGCTCGAGTCCAAAGGTTTTCGAACAAAAACCATCAGCTATGATTTTTTAAGTCGCAATCCTTCTGAAAACGCACAACATCTGTTCGATGAAATTGGTGTGCTAGGGGCGAAAAGAGTCAACTTGGTGGGGCATAGTCTGGGCGGTATTGTGATTTTGCACCTGCTGAATCAGCATCCAGAGTTGGCTCTGGGCAAAGTCGTTCTTATCGGTTCTCCTGTGAAGGGCAGTTCGGTTGCCAAGCGATTGCACAAAGTACGGGTGCTAAGGCCATTATTGGGGCGCTCTGTTGAGAAAGGTTTGCTTGGTGGCGCTCCAGCATTTACCCTCGACAGGCCACTGGGTATAATCACAGGTAAAGGCCGGCTCGGAATGTCGGCATTGCTGTACCCAACGGATGACGAAAGCGACGGTGTGGTGCTGGAATGTGAGACATTGTTGGACAAGGCTGCAGATCGCATTTCGCTGCCTTTGTCCCATTCAGCATTGATATTCTCGCGTCGTTGCGCTGAGTATGTAGCTAATTTTTTGTTAAACGGCAGGTTTCGGTCCTAGAGCGTTCGGTTTTCAGGCGCCAAATGGGCGACAATAGAACGATTCATCCACTTGATTTACTTCACAACAAGAGGCAGTGCATGGCCGGACATAGTAAATGGGCCAATATTCAGCATCGCAAAAACGCGCAGGATGCAAAGCGTGGCAAGCTGTTTACCAAGCTTATTAGAGAAATAAACGTTGCCGCGAAAATGGGCGGTTCTGATCTCAACTCCAATCCGCGTTTGCGGCTGGCCGTTGATAAGGCGCTTGGCGGCAACATGACCAAAGACACCATCGATCGTGCCATTAAGAAAGGCGCCGGTGAGCTTGAGGATGTTGCGTACGAGGAGAACCGGTACGAAGGTTATGGTGTCAATGGCGTAGCCATCATGGTCGATACCATGACTGACAACCGTAACCGCACCGTGTCTGAAGTGAAGCATGCGTTCACCAAGTATGGCGGTAATATGGGCGCCCAGGGTTCAGTGTCCTACTTGTTTGAAAAGCAGGGCGTTCTCAATTTTCCTGCTGGCACCGACGAAGACACCGTCATGGAAGCTGCATTAGAAGCAGGTGCTGAAGACATTGTCACCGAAGAAGACGGTTCAATAGAAGTGCTCACAACCGAGGAAACGTTTGTCGATGTCAAAGAGGCATTGGTTGCGTTGAAGCTGGAAGCTGAGCACTCTGAAGTCACCATGCGCGCTGGTATCTCGGTAGAGCTCGATGTAGAGCAAGGGCAAAAATTACTGAAGCTAATTGATGCATTAGAAGACCTTGACGATGTTCAGGATGTTTTCACCAATGCAGAAATACCGGGCGAAGCCTACGAGTGATTACGCCACGCCCCAATGGGTTGATTCGTGTATTGGGAATCGACCCGGGATCTGTCATAACCGGTTACGGGCTGATTGAATCTGATGGGGCGCGTAGTTTTCACTTAGCACACGGACATATCCGTGTGAAAGGCGATAGCTTTCCCGAGCGTCTGGGTCATATTCATAGCGCCTTGAGTGAGGTGATCACCCAATGGCAGCCTCAAGAAGTTGCTATTGAGCAGGTGTTCTTGAGTAACAATCCGATGTCAGCGTTAAAGCTTGGGCAGGCGCGCGGTGCGGCTATTACCGCTGCGGTGTCGCGGCAACTTTCAGTGGCTGAATATGCTCCTCGATTAGTCAAAAAAGTGGTCACTGGGTCTGGTGCTGCGGACAAGCACCAAGTGCAGGCTATGGTGCGCGCTTTATTACAAATGCCTGATGTATTGCAAGTGGATGCGGCAGATGGACTTGCGATAGCTATATGCCATGCGCATTCTAGAGTGGCTAATGCAGCACTTGCCAAAAACGGCTTGGGCATAACGCCAAGAAAACGAGTTCGAGGAAGAGGGTTGCGTCGATGATTGGTCGTCTTACTGGCAAGTTGCTGGAAAAAAATCCACCCGGGTTATTGGTGGATGTACAAGGCGTGGGCTATGAGGTGGATGCTCCCATGTCCACGTTCTATTCGTTGCCAGCTCTTGGTGAAACGGTGTCTTTGTATACCCATTTAGTGGTCCGAGATGATGCTCACCTGTTGTTCGGTTTTGCCACGGCAACTGAGCGCGTGCTATTTCGAGCTCTGCTTAAAGTCAATGGTGTCGGGGCCAAAGTTGCGTTAGCAATTTTGTCAGGTTTGAGTACCGAGGAATTCATAAACTGCGTTGCCTCAAAAGATGTCGCAGCGCTTGTTAGGGTGCCAGGCATTGGTAAAAAAACGGCTGAGCGACTGCTGATTGAGTTACAAGACAAAGTCGAAACATTAGGCATTGGGATGAGTTCATCAGGCGGCAGCTCACACGCACCAGATGATTTATCCGCCCGTTCGCAAGCAGAGGAGGCGCTTGAGGCGTTGGGGTACAAGCCTGCTGAAGCAACCCGTTTATTGGACAAAGGTGCTAGTCCTGAACAAACGGTCGAGCAAATGATTCGTTCAGCATTACGAAGCGCTACTAAATAATGATTTATCGTGAAGTGATCAGGCTAGGAGAGAGCGCATCGTGACAGAGACTGATCGATTGCTAGTGGGCGAGGTGCGTAATGAGGATGCGCAAGAGCGCGCCATGCGTCCCAAGTTGTTGGCTGACTATCACGGGCAACGTGCGGTTACCGAGCAGATGGATTTATTCATCGCTGCGGCAAAAATGCGTGAAGAGGCGTTAGACCATGTCTTAGTATTCGGTCCGCCGGGGTTGGGTAAGACGACTCTGGCTAATATTATTGCCAATGAGTTGGATGTCCGCATTCTGCATACCTCAGGACCTGTCCTTGAGCGGCCAGGTGATCTGGCTGCGATATTGACGAACCTAGAAGCCAATGATGTGCTGTTCATCGATGAAATTCATCGGATGAGCGCTCTGGTGGAGGAGGTTTTGTACCCAGCGATGGAAGATTATCAAATTGACATCATGACCGGTGAGGGGGTGAGCGCACGCTCTTTTAAGATAGATTTGCCGCCATTTACCTTGGTGGGTGCAACCACGCGTGCCGGTTTGTTGACAGCGCCGTTGCGAGATCGGTTCGGTATTGTTCAGCGATTAGAATTTTATGAAACAGCTGATCTTGCTGGAATTGTTGCCAGATCTGCCCGCCTACTCAAAGTGCCTATTGATGATCAGGGCTGTATTGAGATTGCGAGGCGTGCGCGTGGCACGCCGCGAATAGCCAATCGTCTGTTGCGTCGTGTGCGAGATTATGCCGATATTCGAGCAAACGGCACCATCGATTCGGTGACGGCGGATCTAGCTTTGAACCTGTTAAACGTTGACAGACTGGGCTTAGACGCAATGGATCGTCGCTTATTGAACGCGATAATTCACAAGTTTGATGGAGGTCCTGTTGGTATCGATAACCTTGGGGCTGCACTCAGCGAAGAGACAGGGACACTCGAAGAGGTGATTGAGCCGTATCTGATTCAGCAAGGCTTACTCATGAGAACGCCGCGCGGTAGGGTAGTCACGCCGCATACCTACAAACATTTTGGTTTAGAAGCGCCGGCTGTCGTAGAGCGATAACCCGAAAGGAGCTGTCCTATTTATGCAGTGGCGGTATAATCGGAATCGGATAGGCTCAAGTCTTGGCAGCGGAATTTGTTAAAAATTTCATTGCGATAAGATTCTTTGTGCCTGTATTTTCGAGTACTTGTCTGTAATACTATCGCATGTTGCAATATTCGATGCCCGTTCGGGTTTACATAGAGGACACCGACGCAGGCGGTATCGTTTATTACGCTAATTATTTGCGGTTCATGGAGCGTGCAAGAACCGAGTGGCTAAGAGCATGTGGTGTGGAGCTAGATGAATGGCAAAACAAACATCGAAAGCTATTTGTTGTTCGATCGGTGCAGATCGACTTTCATGCGCCAGCTAAGTTTAATGACCAACTAACAGTGTGTGCCAATTTAGTGACTTTGAAATCCGCCAGTGTGATTTGTAAGCAACCCATAATGCGTGACGACAAGCTGTTGACCGAGGCGTCTGTGAAATTGGTCTGTGTTGATGCGGACACATTGAGTCCTTGCGCAATACCATCAAAAATTAAAGAGGCAATGACTCGTGAATTCTGAATTGTCTATCCTTCAGCTAATTATAGATGCCAGCCCTGTTGTACAGGCTGTGATGGTCATACTCGCCATAGCATCGATCATGTCTTGGGCACTGATCCTAGGCAAGTCACGTCAGTTAAGCCGTGCAAAGCGTATGGCTGAAGATTTCGAACAAGACTTCTGGGGCTCGTCTGATATCTCAGGTACGTATTCAAAACTGACGATGCGGCGTGGAACACTCGATGGCCTCGAGAGAATTTTCGAAGCTGGTTTTTCTGAATTTGGTCGTCTGCGACGAAAAACTAACAGTGATGAAATCATCATGGATGGCTCTGCTCGGGCTATGCGAATTGCCGTCTCGCGCGAAGCTGATATTGTCGAAAATCATTTGCCGTTTCTAGCAACCGTTGGTTCAATCAGCCCTTACGTGGGTTTGTTTGGAACCGTATGGGGCATCATGAACTCGTTTACAGCTCTAGGTAATGTGCAACAAGCAACTCTTGCGATGGTAGCTCCAGGTATCGCTGAGGCGCTTATCGCTACGGCCATTGGCTTGTTTGCGGCGATCCCTGCGGTTATTTTTTATAACCGGTTCGCAACAGACGTCGATCGTCTGCTTAATCGGTATGAAAATTTTGCTGAAGAATTTTCCACGGTGCTTCAACGGCAAGCCATTCGACGTACGGGTCAACAAGATACTGAGACATCGTAGTGTTGTCGTTAGCCAACAGTCGATTGCACAGTAAAGGAGCGCCACGTGGCTAGAGCGGTTCCGCAATTTCGTAACCGTCGTCGGACTCGTCGGCAAGTGGCTGAAATCAATGTTGTTCCCTACATTGACGTCATGCTGGTGTTGTTGGTGATCTTTATGATTACTGCGCCGCTATTGCAAACAGGCGTTGAGATTGATTTACCCGATGCTGCCGCGACTCCTATCTCCGATGTGGGAGATTCTGCTGAGCCACTGATTTTGTCGGTTAGCAGCGAAGGTGAGTGGTTTCTGAATGTGGGTGAAGATCCAGAAGCGCCTTTAGCTCGTGAAGAAATTCTGCGTCTAGCGACTGCTGTGCTGCGATTGAACCCTAGTCGTCGTGTGTTGGTTGCCGGTGATAAGAGCATTGATTACGGACAAATAATGCAAGCGATGGTCACTCTGCAGTTAGCAGGTGCACCTGAAATTGGTTTAATGTCGGACCCTGCGCGTTAACAGCATGTTTACCTTACTGCGCAAATATCCAGTCGCTGTATTTTTCTCCTTGCTACTGCACGGTGGACTCGTTGCAGCGCTGGTGTACCAAATCAGCCAGAAGCCAGAGTCACCCGGTCTTGAAGTAGCCGGTGAAGCACCAATTCAAGCGGTAGCCGTTAGTGAGGCAGATATCCAAGCTGAGGTCGATAGGCTCCAGGCTCTAGAAGAACAGCGAGCACAGCAGGCGATTGACGAACAGCAGGCGCTGGAAGCGACTGTCTCTGCGCTAGAAACTGCGCGACGTGCGGCCGAAGTTCGATTAAAAGAAGCAGAGGAGCTGACAGAGCAGCAACGTTCAGAATCCGAAGACGAAGCAGCCCGAATTAAAGCGTTGCAAGAACAAGCCATAGAGCTTGAGAGGCAGCGTGAGTTGCAGCGTGCAAATGCAGCAGCTGAGCAAGCGCAAGTAGAGGCCCTACGAGAACAAGAGGCGAATCTCACTGAGCGACAAGTGCTGGAAAAAGAAGCTACGCTGGAGCGTTTGCGGCAGGAGCGCTTGCGAGAAGAAGAGCGTATCAGTGCGGCGCAAGAGCAGTTGCAAAGAGAAACCCAGCGCATCGAAGACGCCCGTGTAAAAACGGATGAGGAGCGAGAGCGCCTCACTGAGGTTCAACGTGAAGCTGAAGAGCGAACCCGTAAGCTGCAAGAAGAGGCACGACAAGCCAATGAAGAAAAAGCTGCGGCAGCTGCTGAAAAAGCAAAACTAGAAGAAGAGGCTCGAATAGCTGAGCTAGAAAAGTCTCGTCTTGAAGAGGCTGCTCGTGTGGCTGAGGAAGAACAAGCTCAGGCTGAGGAAGAAACACGAAAAGCTCAACAAGAAAAAGAACGCATTGAGCTAGAACAACGCGAAGCTAAAGAAGCCGAAGAACGCGCTGAAGCGACACGACTAAAAGCGGCGGCAGAGGCTACACGCTTGAAACTCGAGCAAGAGCTGGCTGCCGCAGAAGCTGAAAAAATAGCAATTAAAGAGCAGGCTGAACGAGAGCAAGCGGCTGCGGAGCTGGCTCGCCAAGAGGTAGAAGTCGCCCGTGTTGCTGAAGAGAAACGACTCGCTGATCAGGTGGCAAAACTTGAGGAAGAAAAACGTCAGGTTGAGATTGCTCAACAAGCGAGAATAGAAGAAGAGCGGCGTGAAGCAGAAGTAACGCGTTTGGCTGAAGAAAAACGGCTTGCAGAAGAGCAGCGTTTGGCCGAAGAAGCTGAGGCGAAAGCGGCTGAAGAACAGCGCAAGAGCGATGAGGCTGCCGAAAAAGCCCGTAAAGAGGAAGAAGCTCGTAAAGAGGCTGCTCGGGCAAAAGAGGCGAGAGCTAAGCAAGAAGCCAAGGCTGCCGCAGATAAAGCTGAGCAAGAACGTTTAGCCGCAATTGCCGCTGAAGAGAATTCGATAGCGGCTCAGCGACAACAGCGTGAACTTGCTCGTCTTGAGTCACTCTATAGAAATGCGATTAGGCAACGCGTTGAGCGCAATTGGCGAAAGCCTGCTGGGCTACGTGGTCAAGTGAACTGTACTGTTAGCGTATTGCAATCTCCTGTAGGGGAGGTTCTGAACGTAACAGTAGGTGCGTGTGATGGTGACAATGCAGCGATGCGAAAATCGGTTGAAAATGCTGTGTGGGCTTCATCACCGTTGCCTAGAGCGCCTGACTCGAAACTGTTCGATCGAATTGTTAATATCGTTTTCAAGCCCAGATAGCACGGGTGTGTCATTTAACAGTCGCTAAGTGCGCCTGTTAATTTTCCCCTGAGCCCGATTAGGTAAACCGTTTTAGCTAGCGATGGTTTAGGATCTGTCAATTAATAACCTATGTTGGACACTGTAGCCTTGCATTACAAAGCACATTTAAAGTTATGGACTGTGTCGGTACTGCTGATGTTGGGCTGTATTGCCTTGCCTGCGCAGGCGGCCATCGACATAGAGATCACCCAGGGTGGTGAAAACGCAATTTCTATTGCTATCGTGCCGTTTGGTTGGACAGGCTCTGGATCTTCTCCGGAAGACATCGCCGCAATCATTACGTCCGATCTACAACGAAGCGGTAACTTTGCTGCGTTGAACCGCGAAGATCTCGTCTCAACCCCAGTGAGTGGAGACGTACCTCGTTTCGCAAACTGGCGATTGTCCGGGGCTGATTTTTTACTTATTGGTGGTATGCGTCCAGTGAGTGCAGGTTACGTTGTAGAGTTTCAACTCTTTGATGTGCTTCAGCAGTCTTTGTTATCGGGTTTTAGTTTTCAAGTCACTGATCAAACACTGCGAAGTGCTGCGCATCAGATATCTGACGAAGTATACGAAGAAATTCTAGGCATTCCAGGTGCCTTTAATACTCAAATAGCATTTGTCTCTGTTGCCGGTAAAGTGGGTGCACGCACGTACAAGTTGCAACTGGCTGATGCTGATGGTGAAAACCCTCAAGCAATGCTCACATCACCGCGACCCATACTGTCTCCTGCATGGGCACCCGACGGAATTCGTATTGCCTACGTCTCCTTTGAGAACAGAACCCAGTCAGCTATTTATGTGCAAAACCGACAGTTGGGTAGTCGTATCAAAGTTATCTCTCGCGAGGGAATCAATGGCGCGCCGAGCTGGTCTCCGGACGGCGAGAGGCTAGCCATTACACTCTCCTACGAAGGCAGTGCAGATATCTATGTTGTTCAGCTGGACAATGGATCGCTTCGACGTATAACCGATAGCGCTGCTATAGATACTGAAGCTGTGTGGGCTGACGACAATACAATAATCTTTACCTCGGATAGAAGCGGAGGCCCCCAACTCTACGAAGTGTCTTCCAGGGGTGGGCGTGCGAAACGCATTACGTTCGAAGGTAACTACAACGCCAGTGCCACGGTTTCGCCTGACGGCAATAGTATTGCCTTTGTACACGGCGCAGGGTCGGGCTTTCAAATAGGCGTTATCGATAGACCGACTGGGCTTTTTCAGACTTTGACGCAAGGGACTCTTGACGACTCTCCGAGTTTCTCGCCTAACGGTCAGATGATCATCTTTGCTACCGAGAAAAATGGTCGCGGTACTTTGGGGGCTCTATCCCTAGACGGCAGCGTTTCACAAAGCCTGACATTGGATGATGGCGGTTCGGTTCGCGAACCCTCTTGGTCTCCTTACTCGCAATAATTTCTCAGTATATTGAGGTTTAACTCATGAACAAAATTTCCCTTTTAACGCTTGCTTTGGCTGCCACGGTTGTTAGTGCTTGTGGTTCAGTGCCACAGCGAGGAGATGATGCAGCTCAACGCACCGTGCAGTTGACTGACGACAGTGCCGTTGTTCGTCCAGTCACCATTGATGGTGTGCAAAATTACGAAAATGTTGATCCGAATTCCATTGCGGGCAGGGCGCCTGTTGATCGCGTTATCTACTTCGACTACGACCAGTCAGAGTTGCGTGCTGAATTTTTAGACATCGTGGCTCAACACGGACGCTATCTGGCGCAGAACCCAGCAGGCAATGTCCGGCTAGAGGGTCATACCGATGAGCGAGGCACGCGTGAGTACAACATCGCTTTAGGCGAGGCCCGTGCTAAAACGATAGCGCGCATGTTGCAGTTACAAGGTGTGTCTTCGCAGCAAACTCGCACAGTCAGCTACGGAGAGGAACTCCCCGTCGATGACGCCCATAACAACGATGCTTGGGCGAAAAACCGACGCGTAAATATCATTTACGAAGCAGCGATCCAAAACTAATGTTTGAATTGGTCACAGTGCGTCGTAAGGCGAGTTGGATCTTATGCGGCGTGCTTCTATCGGGTCCAACTGCTGCGCTAGCTCAAGATAAGCTGTCTCTGAGATCAGTCGATGCGCGTTTGGCTCGCATTGAACGTGTGCTCGATCAATCACTGCTTGAGCAGTTGCAGCGAGTCGATTCCTTGCAGCGTGAAATTAGATCACTGCGCGGTGAAATCGAAAGCTTAAACAACGAAATTGATAAGCTCACCAAGCGAAGCTCTGATTTGTACGCTGACACAGACCGTCGTGTTACTGACTTAGAAGAATCGCGTGATTCACTGGAGTTTCTGAACGCTGAGGGCGCTTTGTCGGAAGGTGGTGTCGGTGAGGGCGACTTTCTAGATGACGCCGCTCAAGACCCGTCAGGGCCAAGTACAGCGTCCCGTGCTGTTGAGAGTGCTGCAGAAGCGCCTGCGGTGTTTGTGTCGCAAAGAGGCTCGTCCATACCGTCGCCCAGTTCGGCAGAATTTGGCAACGGTCCGAGGCCACCAACCGGTCAGCTCAGAGACACGGCAACGCAAGCAGAAAAGGCAGGCTACACCCGTGCCTACGACTTATTAGTGCGTGGCCAAAACGACAGTGCAGTGCGCTCGTTCAATGAGTTCTTGGTCAGCTTCCCAGACGGTCCGTATTCGGACAATGCCTGGTACTGGCAGGGTGAGGCAATGTACGCCCAAAGAGACTTCGATTCTGCTCTGCGTAACTTCGGTGTTGTAGTCAATTCTTTCCCCAATAGCACTAAGGTGCCAGATGCGCGGTTAAAAATTGGCTTCGCGTTGTATGAGCAGCGCCGATTTGGCGAGTCACGAGACATACTCACTGGCGTCCAAAATGAGTACCCAGGCCGTTCTGCAGCCGTTCTTGCACGTAAAAGACTGCAGAAAATGAGCAGAGATGGTCAGTAAGTACTTTTAGGTGACTCAAAGTACCCACTAGCGATAATTTATGGGGTATGATTCGCCCTCGGCAAGCTTGAGTAACCAGCTGCCGCTTAGCACTAGCTAGGGAAAAGGTTGTGGGGGCGTTAGCTCAGTTGGTAGAGCATCTGACTTTTAATCAGGTGGTCGCTGGTTCGAACCCAGCACGCCCCACCATTTTCCCCAACCACTTAAAACAGTAGTCGCTTCTAACCTGAAGCACTTATTAATCAAAATGAATACATCGCTTGCAGCGCTTCTCCGTCCCCTTTAAAGCAAGTGCATCTCCTTGCCTTTTTTCTATAAGTCGCCCCCTGTATAGATCGGCATTGCAGACGAAAATGTCTGCTGATTAATCACCTGTCTTGACACCGCGAGAACAAAATTGCTCGCCAGTGTGCATTTGGGGTTGGAAAAAGACGTGGGCTCATCACAGAGTCTCAAGGGATTGAGAGCGATCATGGCGCATAAATTTCGCAGATAGAACAAACCGCTATGAACAGAGTTTCACGAGAAGGAAAAATAAATAGCAACCCGCTTAATGAGCAATTAAAGGGTGGCGACAAATTGGAGTTGGCAGATCCTTGGGCTTTTGTGTCAGGAGACAGAGGATTGAGTGAAAATCCTTGGGAAGGCAAATACGACAGACGCAAGCACTCACGCACTGACAATTCTTTAGACTTTGCTAGCTCGTAGGTTTGCTAAAACACTCATGCGTTTAGAGGGTCATTGCAGGTAATGGCCCGCTATCAAAACTAGGCCGGCGAGTCTATCTTCAATTATGATGTTGGCAGTCAGTTTAAGCCTGCACGCCGAGAAGCCTATTTCTTCCGACTCATTAATCCGTATCAATAAATACATCTGCGAAAGCGGTATCTGCTCGAGAAAAGCGGCAGATCTGCATGTCGCACAAGGTGATGTATTGATTAATGGCAAGCTCGCAATATTCGGTGACCATGTCACCCTGAGCGATACCATCACACTGCAAGGTGTAGTCATCGAGCCCTTAGCTGACGATGAAGTGATTTTTCTGGCTTTCAATAAGCCCGTTGGTGTTGTTTGCACCGCAGCTCCCACTGATAAACGCAATATTGTTGACTTCATTGGTCACAGGTCTCGGATATTTCCGATAGGGCGCTTAGATAAAGACTCCCAAGGGCTTATATTTCTCACTAATAAAAGTAGTTTGGTCAATCAAATTTTGAATGGCGGTAACCATCACGAAAAGGAATACAGGGTTACCGTAAACAAAGACATTACTGATGACTTTATTTTGGGTATGAGCGCCGGAGTACCCATGCTCGGTGTCGTTACTAAGCCATGCAAAGTATTTCAAGAATCACACTTTGTTTTTAACATTACGTTGGTTCAAGGGCTTAATCGTCAAATACGTCGTATGTGCAAGCACTTTGGTTTTAGGGTTCATAAGCTAGAGCGCGTTCGTATCATGAATATTGCACTCAGTGCTATTCCCACGGGTGAATGGCGTGATCTATCGGAAGACGAGCTAGCTGACATGTACCAGGTACTCGAAAATACGTCAGCCTCCACTGTGTCTGTTATGCCAGCTAATGGTGAAGGTACTTAACAATGACGCATGCTCCATCAGAGTCGCTTGATATTAGCTTGCTGAAAAAAGAAGCTAACAATTTATTGAAACACGTACGTGATAGAGAAGAGCAGGCTCTATCCTTAGTTGATTTGTATCATCCTAATCCGAAAGAATTTGCTGGGCTTCGAGATGCACAATGGGTTATCGCTCAACGCTATGGGTATTTTGATTGGGCAGAGCTTAACGACGCAATAGAACTCGCTAGCGATTCTGCAAAAAACATTACTGAGAAATCTACGCTGTTTATTGAGCTGGGTAGTGTGCACTACAACAGCGCTGATAGCCTGCGTAACTATCAACGTGCTCGCAAACTACTTGACGCTTTTCCTGATATCGCTGAGCACACATTATTCACAGCGTTAGTTGCAAACAACGCAGCTGCTGTGTCCAGGTTTTTGTTGTCAGACCCTACGTTGGCCACGACATCGGGTGGTCCGTTCAACATTGCGCCCTTGTTGTATGTGTTGTATAGCCGAGTAGGTGAGCCAGACGATAAGAAGCAATCGCTAGCCATCGTTAAGCAATTGCTAGACTGCGGTGCCGATCCTGACTCGCACAGGGTGTTGAACGAAGTTTATCGATTTAGCGCATTGACAGGAGCTATGGGCGAGGGCGAGCAAGGAGCAAACCAGCCGCCGCATCAGTACGCGGATGACATGGCTATGTTGCTACTCAATGCGGGTGCTAATCCGAATGAAGGGCAAGGTCTTTACAATACGATGTTTACGGATAGTGGGGATAAGTGGCTAGCCCTGCTGTTGAAACAGGGTTTGAATGCGAATCATCGTCTTGATGATAATAATGCGAGTACTGATGTGCAGGTATCGACCCTCGATTATCAATTATCCAGCGCTGTAGATAGCAATCGTTATGCTCGTGTAAAGATGCTTTTAGATGCGGGCTCTAATCCTAATACCTGTAGTACCTACAATGGCCGGCCGGTTCATTCCAATGCAAAGCTCTCAGGGCGTACAGCCGTTGTAAAGCTGTTAGAAGAATACGGTGCAGTGGGTGAAAAATTTGATAGTAGGGATCAATTCGTAGTAGCGTGTGTGCGAGAAGAGGATGACGCCATAGTTTCCCTACTCGATGCTCATCCATCGTTAACTGAAGACGCTACTATTTTGCATGCAACGGCTGAGAATGCCAGTCTGCGTATAGTTGAACTTTTGATTGCACGCGGTTTTGATATTGATGCTCAGTCAAAACACGGGCGGACACTGTTGCATCATTTCGCTCTAAGCAACAATGCTAAGGCGATACAGGTATTGTTGAGCTTGGGTGCGAGTACAAATATACGAGATACCTCGCACCAGAGTCTGGCGGTGGGTTTCGCATCCTACAATGCGTGTTATGACGCAATGCGTTCGTTGCTCGATACATCTAATGCAATAGTCGATGTTGTTTGTTGTGCATATGAAAGTAGAGCAAGAACACTAATTGAAAAAACACCCGCATTGGTGCACAAGAAAACGGAACAAGGGAATACGTTGCTTCATATCATTGGGTATTTTTTACACGATGAACCGCAGTACGATGTCTATAAATCTATGGTTGATTTTCTTGTATCTGCAGGTGCTGATATTCATGCAAGAAACAAACAAGGTCAGACACCGGAAGAGTTTAATCGTGTTAATGGTTATGAGGTCCTTGCGGAGCTACTCACTGGCTATACGTAGTTGGCCTTATTGATAAGCGGGCATTGTCGCAAAATCGTCCACTAAAATCAGTGGTTTCGCTCAAAGCGCCTGTTGTCTATTGCTCAGGCAATGCCCGTTGGGAAATGCCTCAAGATATCGGGTTATGCTGCGGCAAAGTGTGAAGTCTGAACGTGCTGTATGCGTAACGGTACTAGTACCGAAACAATTGTTCATTATCTATCTGATGAATACAGCTGTAACCACATATACTGGTCGAATAGATTGTATTTTGAACGAGCGACCTACGTTTGGTAGTCGCGCCAGGACACGATATGCATATTTCGAACTTACCGTCTTTTCAGGTTGCTAACGTACTGATACTAGTCTCGCTGGTCCTGTCAGCATGCTCAGGTACTAGTGCTACTCCAGCGTCTACTGCACTTCAAGACCCTGTCGTTCAAAATTCGACCGATTCCGATTCCGATTCCGATTCCGATTCCGATTCCGATTCCGTTGTGTCTGATCCATTAGTGCAGAACATCACAGATGTAGAGTTCAATATCGAAGTCCCAAGTTACCAATCAAATGCGCTGCAAGTTGGCGTAGTTTGGGATGATAGAAATCTAGCAGCTCAGTGGGTAGGCGATGAATTTTGGTCGGTCAGTGATGAGTTGCCAACCAACACTGAGCACGTCTTAACAGTCACATTTTTTGATGCCAACGGTGACATCACGCTAGGCACCTTTGAACAAAGTTTTACAACTGGAACCAATGAGTTTGAGGTATACCAAGTTACTGCAGATCAATTCAATACGGCTGCATGGGATGACGATAGTGATGGCATCAGCAACATTGACGAATTGATTGCAGGAACCTATGCATCGGATATGAGTCGTGTGTTGTTCTTTAGTGAAACACTCGGCTTTCGTCATGACGCCATCGAAGATGCCTTGGCAGCGCTCGAAGAATTAGCCGCATCGGTCAATATTCAAACGGATCAAGCGGGCGATTCTCTTACTGTTTTTACTGATGAAAATTTGGCCAACTACGATGCAGTTGCGTGGGTTCTAACGTCGGGCGATGTGTTAAATGCTGATGAGCAAGCTGCGTTCGAGCGATATATACAAGCGGGCGGTGGGTTTGTTGGTATTCATGCCGCGAGTGATACTGAGTACGAATGGCCATGGTATGGCGAACTTGTTGGTGCCTATTTCGAGCGTCACCCGGTCATACAAACAGCGACTCAATTTGTCGAAGATGCTAGCCATTCATCCACATCACACTTGGGGCCGACATGGAGTCGTACTGACGAATGGTATGACTACAGTATTAATCCTCGGTCACAGGTAAACGTATTGCTTACTCTCGACGAAACCTCCTACGTTGGAGGAGGGATGGGTGCTGATCACCCTAGCGCTTGGTACCATGTTTATGATGGAGGCCGTTCTTGGTATACCGGTGGTGGCCACACCAGTGCGAGCTACGCAGAACCCGATTTCCGAGCACATCTGTTAGGCGGGTTACGCTATGCAGCTGGGCTCGACGAGTAGGGGCGTCCAGCAGAATTCGTTTGTAGTGCTTAAGGCGTTGTAGGGCACTGAGCAGGCATTTATCTTGTCTCGAGCGGTGCCTTTAAAACGGAATAACGGTTACCCGCCATGTGCATGGTGCACAAACGCTGCAATGTTTTTATGGGCATGAGTATCCGCCATAAGGCAACAGAAACCTGCAGTAAGTGGTGCCGTAGCAACCATCGCTCGTCTGCTGATGCTTAACTGAAATAAATACCGATCTTTTAGTAACCTGATTGGGATGTTGAAGAGCTGAAGAAACGTCTGTCATAGCCGATTTGTGTGAGTGAGACCGCCCAGTGCAAGACGATTGGCGGATATTTCAACTTCACTAGTCCGACATATATGGCTAATTGGCGACAGACGTGGAAAAAATCCCCTCTAGCTCAGGTACGCTCTGGTCGTGCGCGACCGGCAAGTGCCCGTCAGTTACCTGTTGTTGAAATTCTTGAGCCACGCGTCCTGTATTCAGCCGATTCTGTCGCCAGCTTACTGCCGTTACTGTTGCCTGATGAGCTAGATATCCCGCCTTCAGTGAGTCCTGCGTTATTGTTTGATGCAGACGACGCTTTAACGATCAATGATGTCCGACATGCACCCAGTGCATCTGAGCTGTCGATCAAGCATGTTGTCTTCCTAGATTCAGCCGTGCCAGATGTCGACGTTTTGAGCGTTGCTATCAACAACGATACAACTGACGTGGTTGTCATCGAGGCTAATGCCGATGCGTTGTTGTTAGTCACAGAGACCTTGGCTGCCTACGGTGACCTATCGTCGGTACAGATCGTATCGCACGGTAGTAGTGGTCAGCTCTATCTGGGGTCTGAGTCTGTTGATGAGCAAGACTTGTTGAACGATAAAGCTGCCATTGCACGTTGGTCTGATGCATTGAGTGCTGATGGCGATATCCTATTGTTAGGATGTGATGTTGCAAGTGGTGAGAAGGGCGAGCATTTCGTCGATCAACTCGCGCACATTACGGGCGTTGATGTGGCCGCCAGTACCGATAAAACCGGTCATGAGAGTGCTGATGCAGATTGGGATCTAGAGTACGCTACGGGTGCTATACAAACCCACTGGCAATCCGATGAGTCATTAAAAGGAGAGTGGTCGCACACCTTGGGTGTCGTTACGGTTGATACGTTTGACGATAAGTTTTCAAACGTTATACAAGACACCTGGGATGTTGGTAGCCTGATGTCTTATCAATTGGCTAATAATTTTGAAGTCTCTTTGCGAGAGGCTGTTTATGTTGCTCAAAACTTTGATGACATAGACACCATACGATTGCCCAGTGGTGATTACACGTTGAGCTTGTTACCCAGCGGACCCTCTGATGGGAAAACGGGTGACTTGGCAGTGTCTGAGGACACTATAATTCTGGGCTTAGGTACAGAGGCTGCGCCTACGTCGATTAGCCAAGCCGCCGCAGATACCCGAATAATTACGGCTGTTGACGGGACTTTAGAGCTCAGTAACGTCACGTTGTCCGATGCAAATTACACGCAAGGCTCTGGCGGGGCTGTGTATTCTGATAGCGATGTTGTATTGACTGACACCGTCATAGAAAATAATGTGAGTAGTTTCGATGGAGGCGCGGTAGCTACAATTGGCAGTTTAACCGTCGTGCGTACCGAGGTAATCAACAACAGTAGTGCTGGCTTCGGTGGCGCTCTCTATAGTGAAGGCGCGCTTACGATTGAAGCCAGCCAGTTCACAGGTAATCAATCTGAGAATGACGGCGGTGCTGTTTATGCGCAGGGCCAAACCTTAACAATACGAGATTCAAGCTTTACCGGCAATTCGACTGATACCCCTGACGCTGCGGGCTTTACAGGTGACGGTGGTGCGGTAGCCGGCACTTCTGATATCCACATTGTGCGTAGTTCGTTTGATGGGAACACCACTCTTAATGTTGATTTAAATTCTAAGGGCGGCGCGGTGCATCATGACACCAGTGGTGTGCTTACTGTGTCTGATGTGACTTTTTCTGGTAATCAATCAGTGTCGGCAGGTGCGCTCTACACCGATCAATCGGCAACGGTATCGAATGTCACGTTTGTTGATAATCAAGCCATTCTGAATGGAGCGGCTGTGTTGTCCGATGGTGGTGTGCTTGATCTCGATAGCTCAATACTGTCAAACAATGACTTTATATCGCCTGCTGCCGCGGGGTCATCGCATGTGGTTATCGGTACTCAACATGTTCTGGCGGGCAATGTCGAGTCACAGGGTTTTAACCTGTTTGACTATGACGCAGGCACTGAACTCACTCCTGAGTCTACCGATATTGTAAATACCGATGCTCAAGCGGTGGCAGCTCAACTAAGTGCTTTGGCTGCTACAGCTGATGGCATAGTCAAAGTTCATAATTTAGTTGAAGGTAGTCAGGCGATTAATGCGGGAATGGTGTCAGCTGCCAATGCACAGGACGCTCAAAGCCAACGCCGTGATCAGGTAAGCGACATCGGGTCATCAGAATTTAACTCCACGGATTCAGTTGTCGTGTGGGCTGATACCAATGGAGATATATTTCGATCTGATTTAGATTTTACGAATGTTCAGCCTATCGTTACTGCAGCACCTGGCATTGAAGCGTTACGCGTGCACGAATCTCAAGCGGCTATTTATTGGCTTGCCAATGGCAATACAGAGGTGTCAACAGCATCGCTGGATGGAATAGGCGGACAAAGTACCTTATTGCCCAATCTTATTGCGGCTACTGGACTAGCTTTAGATTCTGCTGCCGCTCATTTATATATATCGTTTGCCGGAGCTACCCCGCGCATAGAACGGTATGATTTGAACAACTTGGCAACGCCCCCTGTGGTTGTTATTGACAACAACGGATCGTTTTCATCAGCCTTAGATCCAAGTGACATCATTGCAAACCCTAGCAGTATTGCTTTCAACGCAAACAGTAGCCAACTAGCGTGGGTGGAGCAGGGCGGTGGTGACGTATCCGCCTCAATTCGATTGTTCGATGCGACATCCAACTCAATAGTAGTCATCTCTGATTCTGTTGTAGCGAATTCAGTGACGATCAATTCAGAAGGTACGGAAGTATACTGGACAGAAACGGCATCTGATCTCATTAGCCATTATGATATTGATAGCGACACCTATTCTCAATACAGTACACAGGCCCCAGATGATGGGCCCGGTGGTATCGCCTATGCAAATTCAGAAGACACATTGGTTTGGGTGTCAAACGTAGCCTCCAGTATTACGAGTATTGATGAGCAGAGTCATGTCACTGGAAGTCGCTATGTTCACAGCGAGTCCATCAGTGATGTAGCAACTCTTCAGACGTTGCCTGTAACTGATCTGCCAGTTGTTCAAACGAACAATGCGTTAAATTTAAACGAAGGCTCTGAGAAACTGATAGAAGAGCTTCAGCTTAGCGCGACCGATGCAGACTCAGCATTGAATGAGATTGTCTACACGGTAACAACAGCTCCCGTTAGTGGGGAGGTTTTGTTAAACGGTATTCCGACTGTACAATTCACACAGCAAGATATAAACGATGATGTTGTGGTCTATCGCCATGATGGATCCGAGTCCACTGAAGATCAAATAGAATTTCAAATCTCTGACGGTTTAAATAGTGGTGATCGATTTAAATACGATGTTTCAATCAATGCTGTTAATGATGCGCCATCGTTGACTATTGCAACTGATGCTCAGGGTAGTTCCCTTCTCATGGGTTTAGAGGAAGGTGGCGTACATGTGTTGAGTCCTAGTTTACTCATGGGAAGCGATCCAGAAACACCTGCAGATGATCTTGTCTACAATTTGTTGTCTGCCGTGACGGCAGGTGTATTCACAGTTGATGGTGTTGAGTCAGTCTCGTTTACCGGTGCACAGTTATCAGCGGGTAATGTTGTTTTCGAACATGATGGTTCTGAGGTTGCCCCTAGCAGTTTGAGTTTTCAGATGTTTGATGGTGCTAGTGAAAACAATGAATCCGGTTCGGTTACCATCGACTTTGATTTTATTTTGGTGAATGATTCGCCCGTATTAACGACCACTCCTATTTCAGTCTATGAGAACGAAACGGTTACGATAAGCAATCAAAACTTAGTGATTGATGATCCTGATTTAGGGACTGAGCAGGTATTCTATAATTTGGCAGTAATGCCAGATCACGGATCAATACACGTAGGCAATACGCAATTATTGTCTACCACTGATACCTTCACTCAAATTGATCTTAACAATAGCTTTGTTACTTACACGCCTAGCGTCAATGATTCAATCAATGAGAATACAACTTATAGTCTCCTATTCGTAGCGACGGATCCTCAAGGTGGTGTGTCTGGTCCAGTAGCCTTGGATGTGGTGTTGACGGGAGTCAATAACCCACCTGAAATGCGTGCTGAACCCATGCAGATGGAAGAGGGCGGTGAGCTCATTCTGACTATTGCTAACCTGATTGTTAGTGATTCGGACACGCCATCTAGCGACTGGGTGTTGGGCTATCGAGCAACTGATGCTTCTAATGGAACTGTGTCGGTATTGTATACAACACAAGAAATTGATGAGGATGGATACCTTACGTTTAGCTATAGAGATTTATTAGTTGGAAACGTCGTGTACAGACACGATGGTTCGGAATCAGAAAATATCGAACTGGCATTCAGATTGTCAGATGGAATATCAAAAACCGAAGATCAGTTGTTAAGAATATCTGTTACGCCAATTAATGATGAACCTAGTATTGCTCTTGTACCGGATGGTTTTTTAGTTGATGAAGGTGGTCAGTATGTTTTTCAATCAGATGATTTCAGTATTTCAGACAACGATGCGACTGATGAAGATCTAAGAATATTTCACACAAGCTCTGAGAATGCCAAAGGGCAGATACTCGTTAATGGTGAAGCCAACACGTTTTTCACCCTCAGCGATCTTGCGAATGGTCTGGTTGTCTATGAGCACAGTGGTGCAGAGCCGGACATTGCAGGGTTTACCGATGACTATATGTTTAGTGTAACTGACGGTGTTGCAAGTTCTTCTGAATCAACCTTAACGTTCGATATACAAAGTACTAACGATTTACCTGTCATTACCTTTGTACCCAGCGAAATACCGATAGAAGAAAACACCGAAGGCGTTGTCATTGGCAGGATTGATTATTCTGATGCTGATACCGGCGACGTGGTTGCACTCTCTATTGCCGATGATCGGTTTGAGCTAATAGCTAATGGAGAAGGTAGCTATATAGTGCGGCTAAAATCAGGAGAGTCCTTAGATTTTGAGGAAGACACGAATACAGCAGGTGTTATCAATTTAGAAATTGTGGCTGTCGATACAAACCCTGATGTTGAGCGTAATCCCGTCTATCAAGGCGTTCAACAAGAGGAGGCGTTGCAGATTGTCGATATCAACGATGCACCTCTAATTGATCTTGCCGCTGTCGCTAATGAAGTCCAAGGAGACGGCTATACGTTTGAAAGTGCTTGGGTGGTTGATCAGGACCATGAAGTTGATGGTCTCACCTATTCAGCTACGCTCGTTGACGGTAGTGAATTACCTGCCTGGTTAGACTTTAATGCTGAGTCTAGACAGTTTGCTGTACTCGACCCTATTTCGGAAGAGGTTAAGCCACTCGATATTACAATTAACATAGATGATGGGGCGGGCGGCACGAATACAGTAACTATAAAACTGTACTTTGAACCGAGTATCGAAGCAGAAGTTATAGAACCCGAAGCCGAACCTGAGCCTGAAGAGTTGGAGCCTGAGTTGGGCGAGGCTGCACCGGTTTTAAATGTGGGGCCGGATGATATTGATATTGATCTTGGCGCTTTGTTGAATCCTGCTGCGCCTGCGGTAACGTCTGTAACGTTAACGCCTGGCAGTGGTGCTGATACTGCGCTTGAATTGCAAGATACTATTTTGGCAGATGCTGCGCAGCGGGCCCAAGATCTACGTGATGAGCTACTGGATCAGAAAGTTGATCTCCATGATTTGATTAAACCGTTGGATTCTTTTGGTGCGCTGGAGCTTGCACAGCTAGATTCTGATAACCGGGCAGGTTCTGATGGAAATGGGTCATCCAAACTTGATACGTCAGTAGATCTACAAAATTTATCTGAGTTGTTCGCTGACTCTCAAGCCGCATTTAACGCACAGAACGCGTTGCTTTCAGTGGCTATGGATAACAAGGAATACCCTGATGAGGAACGATCAGCCGCTATGCGCGCTTTGTTCGGCACCTCGACTGGGATATCAACCGGACTCTCGGTGGGGTACCTTATCTGGTTGATTCGAGGTGGAACATTAATGGGCAGTGTGCTCTCCTCTTTGCCAGCTTGGCGATTTGTTGATCCACTGCCGGTGCTGGGTTCAGTGGTTGAGGACAATGACAACGATGATGAGTCGCTAGAGTCGATTGTTAATCAATCGGGTGAGATGACTGAGGTTGTGCCGCCGTCAAGTCCATCCATGGCTGCAAGGTTCGCACGAGCTGTAGGCTTAAAGCACTAAACAGTTTATCATTCGCTGTATGAGTGTTAATGATCGCGGATCTCCGCTAGCGACAACAGGTGAAGTCATGATGATTCAGGAAACCATGAAGGTTATGGGGCTGTATCAAGGCGCCATAGATGGTTTGGCTAGCACTAAAACGCTGGCAGCCGTAAGAGCCTATAAGAAAAGCATCCACTTAGCGCCAAACAATGCGTTGACTGAAGAGTTTATCGAGCACCTGCGCGCAGAGGCTTAGTCTGCTCTTAGGCCGTTGTTATTTTGATGGTGCAGTAGGCTGCTCTAGTTCCTCAAGCAGCTTTAGAGCGCTCTGCACGGTAGCCTTCGCTGACTCATCCATGGACGCGGTCAGTTCTTCTTCAAACGCATGCGCTAGCTCGACAATTTTCACGTAATTTTTGCGGCCGTTAGGCGTCAGCTTTACGTATTCAACACGGCGGTCATTGTCATCTCTCTGGCGATGTAGCCAACCTCTTTTGCTCAACGCCTGTACTGCACGGCTCACCTTGGTTTTATGCATGGTGGAGAATTTACCGATTTGTGTGCTGGTTAATTCGCCGTGCTGGCCTAGAGCTGCCAATGCCCGCCACTCAGGGCGTGTCATGCCGTATTCGCGTTTGTAGTGCTGGGCGAATTTTAAGCTAATGGACTCTGACAGGCGGTTGAGCCTAAATGGCAGGAATTCCTCTAATACCAGCGTATCGGTTGTGTGGCTCATTCGCGTTGATAGTTACAAAATCAATGGTTACAATTGTAACTTAATTGACTAGTAGGGGCGACTATGGAGCTCGAGTACCAATCAGGTTTTGGTAACGATTTTGAAACCGAAGCACTCCCTGGAGCATTGCCGCAAGGGCAAAATAGCCCTCAACGCTGCGCTTTCGGGTTGTATGCGGAGCAGCTCTCGGGCTCGGCATTCACAGCCCCTCGTGGACAAAATGAGCGCTCTTGGCTTTACAGAATACGCCCCAGTGTTCTGCACACCACACGTTTCGAAGGCGTAGAGTTTGCCCGTTGGAGCTCAGCGCCTCAGCGTGAAAGTTCAGCACTGCCTTTGGGGCAGTACCGTTGGGACCCTATTCCACAGGCTCAGCCGAATACGAGCTTTGCAGCAGGCGTTAATACAATGACGACTGCCGGTGATGTCCAAACACATACAGGCATGGCTGCTCATATTTATGATTTCAACACTAACGACCCAGACACCTATATGTGCGTTGCGGATGGCGAACTGTTGTTTGTCCCGCAGCAAGGCTCGCTGGCTATTTTTACGGAGCTTGGGCGTATGCATGTTGCCCCCGGCGAGATTGCCGTGGTACCCCGAGGAATGACATTTCGAGTAGATTGTCAGGAGAGCAGCGCTCGCGGTTACTTGTGTGAAAATTATGGCGCGCCCTTAACGCTGCCAGAGCGGGGCCCGATAGGCGCTAATTGCTTAGCGAACCCACGGGACTTCAAAACACCCGTAGCCGCTTATGAAGACAAAGAGGTGCCTTGTCGAGTTATTTATAAATGGAGTGGTGAATTTCATGGCACCCAGATTGGTCACTCGCCACTAGATGTGGTGGCTTGGCATGGAAACTACGCGCCGTATAAATACGACTTAGCGACATTCTCGCCAGTAGGTGCCATCGCCTTTGATCATCCTGATCCCTCCATATTTACGGTGCTGACATCCCCGACAGAGCAAACAGGCACGGCTAACATCGATTTTGTTATTTTCCCCCCGCGTTGGATGGTTGCTGAGAATACCTTTCGTCCACCGTGGTATCACCGAAACATCATGAGTGAATTCATGGGGCTCATTAAAGGTGCATACGATGCCAAAGAGAAGGGCTTTGTACCCGGTGGCGCCAGTTTGCATAATCAAATGCTACCGCATGGGCCAGATGCCTTTGGATTCGAAAAGGCTTCATCAGCCGCGCTTACACCGGTGAAGCTTGAGAACACCTTAGCTTTTATGTTCGAAACACGCTACGCGCAAAAAGTCACACGCTACGCTAGTGAACTACCCGGTCTTCAAGACGACTACGTAGATTGCTGGAAAGATTTAAAACGTAATTTTCCGAAACAAGAGACAAACACATGAGCAAGGCATTTGCATCCCAAGGGGATCTAGCTGAAAAGAAAGTATCCTTTACTGAAGTAGGCAAGGATCTCTGGGCGTTCACTGCTGAAGGCGATCCCAATACTGGCGTCATCATTGGTGATGACAGCGTTATGATCGTTGACGCTCAAGCCACGCCACGCTTAGCGCGAATGGTGGTTGAGAAAGTACAGTCAGTAACCGACAAGCCGATCAAACATGTTGTGCTTTCTCACTATCACGCAGTGCGTGTATTGGGTGCGGAAGCCTATATGGCTCAGGACATCATCATGTCTGAAAAAGCCCGCGCTATGGTCGTAGAGCGCGGTCAAGAAGATTGGGATTCAGAGTTCGATCGTTTTCCGCGCTTATTTCAAGGGCACGAAGAAATCAAAGGATTGACTTGGCCAACTCAGACGTTCAACCAGCGTCAAACCTTTTATTTGGGAAAGCGACGTGTTGATCTCATGCATCTAGGTCGTGCTCACACGGCCGGTGACATTGTTGCCTACGTACCCGATCAAAACGTCATGTTTACCGGTGATATTGTTGAGTACAAATCAGCGTGTTATTGCGGTGATGCGCATTTCCATGATTGGCCAGGAACGTTAGAAGCCATTCGTCAATTCGACGTCGATGCCATTGCCCCTGGTCGTGGTGATGCTTTGGTTGGCTCACATAGGGTCAACGAAGCTCTAGATTTAACCGCTGACTTTGTTAAGTCAACGTATGCACCGGTTGCACGAGTGGCCTTAGGTGGAGGCTCATTAAAAGAAGCATGGGATGCCTGTCGTGCTTCATGTGACGATAAGTTTGGTGATTACGCTATCTATGAGCATTGCCTGCCTTTCAACGTGGCACGTGCCTATGACGAAGCTCGCGATCTAGATACACCACGTATCTGGACGGCTGAGCGGGACAAGCAACTTTGGACTGATTTACAGGGGTAATTTTATGTCGCAGCAATACCCAGCGTTTGATTTTAAAACACCGCCAGAACTATCCGGAAACACTGATACCCACTATAGCGTTGCTATAGTGGGGGCAGGCCCCATCGGGTTGTCTGCGGCGATAGATCTAGCCTTGCAGGGTATTGCTGTTGTTGTACTTGATGACAATAACGTGGTGTCCGTGGGGTCGCGCGCTATTTGTTGGGCAAAACGTAGTTTGGAAATTTATGATCGCCTGGGAGTAGGTGAGCGCATGCTGGAAAAAGGCGTGACGTGGAAAACCGGACGATTATTTCATGGCAGCGATGAAGTCTATAACTTTGACCTATTGCCAGAAGCTGGGCACAAAATGCCAGCCTTCATCAATTTGCAGCAATATCACGTAGAGCAATATTTAGTTGAACGAGCACAGGAATTTCCTGATCTCATCGATTTGCGCTTTAAGCATAAAGTCGTTGATCATGTCATCGCAGATGATAACGTTAGCTTATGCATAGAAACACCTGAAGGTCCTTATAGTCTTACGGCAGATTATGTGTTGGCGTGCGACGGGGCAGGGTCTCCAACTCGCAAACGTATGGGGCTATCCTTTGAGGGCCAAACCTTTGAAGAGCGCTTTCTTATTGCGGATATTGAAATGCAGGGTAATCCATTCCCTGACGCAAATAACCCCGAAAGATGGTTTTGGTTCAAGCCGCCGTTTCATGAGGGGCAATCGGCGCTGCTGCACAAGCAACCCGATAATATCTATCGTATCGATTTACAACTCGGTGCTGATGCTGACCCGGTCGCCGAGAGTCAGCCAGATAAAGTCATTCCACGAATCAAGGAAATAGTCGGTGACGAACCCTTTGAATTGTCGTGGGTGAGTGTCTACAAATTTAGTTGTGCCAAGCTCGATCAATTTGTACATGGTCGGTTGCTATTTGTGGGCGACAGTGCCCATGTCGTTTCTCCCTTTGGCGCAAGAGGCGGCAACGGTGGTATGCACGATGTTGACAACCTATGCTGGAAGTTGGCCTTGGTAGTTAAGGGTGAAGCACCGCAAAGCCTATTACAAACGTACGAAGAAGAGCGCGGACACGGTGCCAGTGAAAACATCAAAAACTCAGCACAAGCCACACGATTCATGTCCCCTAATAGCGACATGGAACGTTTATACCGAGATGAAATTCTAGATCTTGCAGGCGATTTACCGTTCGCCAGAAGTTTAATAAATTCTGGGCGGTTATCGACACCGTGTGTTTTAGATGGCATGACATTGCAAAGCGATGAGCCCCAAGTAGAGGATGCTGATGAGCCCTTAAGCATCCACTCACTAAACGGTAAAGCAGCACCTGATCTTCCCACCGATAACAACGGGTGGCTACTCAACAATCTAGGTAATAGTTTTACACTGCTATTGGTTGATTGCGACGCGCCTGATGAAATGACCTCTATCGAATCTTTGTCAGTTGTAAAGCTTGAGGGAAATGACTATGCGCACAACCGTTACGGCAAAGGTGCTTTTCTCATTCGACCCGATCAACACATAGCGGCACGCTGGCCTTCAAGGGCTGTCAATGTAGAGAGTGTCGCGGCAGCATTGAGCAAAGCATGCGGATCACAACGTACAGCAGTTGCCTCATGAGTCTTATCACCGACAATAACTTAGGCCCTCAAGCCGATGACATCTATGCCAAGTTGTTAGATGCCATGGAGGGAATGACCAAAGAACAAGCCCACAGGTTTAATGCACGTATGGTGCTTTTACTGATGAATCAAGTAGGCGACTCTTCAACTATTAAGGAAGCCATTAGGCTTGCACAATCTGGTATGACTGAATCATGAAACTAGCAACAAAACGTAACTCAAGCCGTGATGGCCAACTCGTTGTCGTCTCCAAAGATCTAGCCCGTTATATCGAAGCCACTGATGTTGCCTCAACGTTGCAAGCGGTGTTGGACGACTGGGATGCGATGTCACCTAAGCTTCAATCGTTGTCCGATAAACTCAATGCAGACACAAGCATGGGGCAGGCTTTTGACCAGTCGGCTGTAGAGTCTCCACTGCCAAGAGCGTATCAATGGGCTGATGGTTCGGCTTATGTGAATCATGTAGAGCTCGTGCGCAAGGCCCGTGGCGCTGAAGTGCCCGCTAGTTTCTGGACAGATCCTCTCATGTATCAAGGTGGATCCGATACGTTTCTAGGACCCCGCGATGCCATTAAAATGCCCACCACTGACTGGGGTATTGATATGGAAGGAGAAATTGCGGTAATCACAGGTGATGTGCCTTTTGGAGCAACTAAAGAACAAGCAGCCGATAGTATTCGTTTACTGATGTTGGTCAACGATGTGTCTTTGCGTGCGCTTATTCCTGCAGAGCTAGGTAAAGGTTTTGGATTTTTTCAAAGTAAGCCTTCCTCAGCTTTTTCACCTGTGGCTATAACCGCTGATGAACTGGGCGGTGCTTGGGCAGACGGAAAACTCCATCTGCCTCTGCTTGTTGAATATAACGAAAAGCCTTTTGGCAAAGCTGAAGCCGGTGTAGACATGACGTTTGATTTTCCAACGCTTGTTGCCCATGCCGCTAAGTCTCGACCATTGAGTGCAGGTACCATTGTTGGGTCTGGCACGGTGAGTAACAAAATGGAAGGTGAGCCGAGTAAGCCTATCGATCAAGGTGGGGTTGGGTATTCGTGCATAGCCGAGATTCGTATGATCGAGACGATTAACGATGGTAAGCCTTCAACGGCCTTTATGCAGTTCGGTGACACGGTGCGAATACACATGAATGATGCTGACGGTAACTCTTTGTTTGGCGATATCTATCAGTCGGTTGAAGAACTAAAAGGCTGATACCACTCATGCCAACGATACTGCACAACTACTTTCGTTCATCGACGTCCATACGGGTTCGTATTGCGCTGGCGATGAAAGGCGTGGATTACGAATATGCCTCTTATGCGTTGTTAAAGAGAGAACATAAGAGTGAGGCATTTTTGAGTCTCAATGCTCAAGGTCTAGTGCCATCGTTAGAAACTCCGGATGGCGTTATCTCTCAGTCTATGGCTATTCTGGAATACTTGGATGAAGTACATCCAGAGCCAGCATTGCTACCCTCAACACCGATGGAGCGGGCTAGAGTTCGCTCATTAGCGCACATAGTCGCAATGGATATTCACCCGGTGAATAATTT
This sequence comes from uncultured Granulosicoccus sp., assembly GCA_937991945.1. GTDB lineage: Bacteria > Pseudomonadota > Gammaproteobacteria > Granulosicoccales > Granulosicoccaceae > Granulosicoccus. Next base: position 30,510 of record CALKLO010000023.1, on the reverse strand, counting down.
GCGAATACTGCAATACGTGCGTGAGGAGTTAGGGGCTGATGACAAGGCCGTTAAAGCATGGTTTCAGCGATGGGCTAATGAAGGTTTTGCAGCGTTGGAAACGCGGTTAGCATCCGAGGCTGAAACAGGGCGGTACTGCCATGGCAATAGCATCACGATTGCGGATATTTGTTTGGTATCACAGGCTATAAACAATCGCCGTTTTGATGTGCCCATTGATGCGTATCCCACCATTGAGCGTATTGTTAACGCCTGTCTTGAGCTACCAGTATTCGTGCAGGGCCTGCCTGAAAATCAGCCAGACGCCACATAACAAGTCTGCTACTGGGGTGTGTAAAACACACCCCAGTATGCTTATGACTTAGGTTTTAGATTTTGTGGGTCGTACATCGGTTTGTAGCCCACTGACTCGACTTTGATGGGGTACTGCTCGCCAAAGTATTCCATTAAAAATTCCTTGCCCACCTCGCAGTGCGCATACGGTAAGTACCCTAAGGCAATGTTCTTACCGATGGTCGGGCCATAGGCAATACTGGTTGTGTAAGAGCGACGACCCTTTTCATCAACGATGGTTTCACCCGTTGCTGAATCCATGATGGGGCTAATACCGACGGGGTAGCGTGCTACACCCTCACTGTCGATGTTATTGACCATGGTAAATGTGCATAGGTACGCCACTTGATGTTCCAGTTCGCGATGCCCAACGTAAGCTTCCTTCCCATGGAAATTAGCCGCTTTAACTTTAGGGCGCGCAAGGTCTGCTTCAAGCAAGTTGTATTCAGTGAGTAGGTCTGCGTTTTGTAAGCGCAGGCTTTTCTCCATGCGTCGACTGTTTGCATAGGTCTCGACACCGATAGGCGTTACACCTTCGGCTGCCAGAGCATCCCACACGGCTAAGCCATCTTCATATTTGAAATGCAACTCCCAGCCTTGCTCGCCAACGTACGAAATTCTAAAGGCTGCTACGTTGACGCCATTGATGGTGATTGTTTTAACTGCCATGAACGGATGGTTTTCATGGGTTATTGCATCGGGTTCACTAATGACTTTTTGCAGCGTGGTTCGAGCGTTAGGTCCCCAAATGCCAAGGCAAGAGTTTTCTGTTGTTTTGTCTTCAACAACTGCATTAAAGCCGTGATCATCACGCATGCGTTGTAACCAGACTAAATCGCGAGCACCGGAGTCGCCGCCGTCCATCACGCGGAAATGATTTTCGGCCATTCTTATGACAGTTAAGTCAGCTCGTACGCCACCGACATGATCTAAAAAGTGTGTGTAAATACCTTTACCAATTGCGGTGTCACCACCCACCTTGGCAACACAGACATACTCCATCAAGGCTTCGGCGTCATCGCCTGTCACATCAATAATGGCAAAGTGAGATAGGTTAACCATGCCCACGTCTTCAGTCAGTTGTAGGTGTTCTGCATTGGATACACGCCAGAAGTGACGGTTGTCCCATTCGTTTTCACGGACAGGAACTTTGTCACCAAATTTTTCTAGTAAATGTTCATTACTCGCATAACCGTGTGCTCTTTCCCAGCCAGCAGCTTCCATGAAGTAGGCGCCCAGCGCTTCTTCTCTTTCATAAAAAGGACTGGTGCGAACACCACGGCCTTTGCCGTAAGGCTCGCGAGTGTGAACGGCAGGGTTATAGATTTTGAATGCTGTTTCGTAGCAACGATCGTGAATATATTGCTCTTCTTGCTGGAAGGGGTAGTAGCGCGATACATCGATGCCACTGTGATCAATCTCAGTACGACCATCCGTCATCCAGTCGGCGATGACTTTGCCGGTGCCGGGTCCGTCTTTTACCCATACAGAGACTGCGTACCACAAGCCGCGAACTTTGCTGGACTCACCAACAGAGGGGCCGCCATCGGCGGTGACTTGAAGCAGGCCGTTAAATGAGCGCTTCTCGTCATAGCCCAGCTCACCCAAAATAGGCGTGAGCTCCATGGCGCGCTCTAAAGGCTCCATGATTTGTTCCATCTCTAAATCGCGTTGTGACGGTGATAGGCGTGCATCTTCTTTTTCTAAAAGATCTCGCGGGTGACACATGCGTGGTTCTTTTTCTTCGTAGTAGCCCCATTCGATCATGCCGCCTTCGGAGGTTTTCGGATCACCGGTATCGCGTAAATACGCTGAATTGCCTTGATCACGTAACAAGGGGTAGCCAATGTCTTTACCCGTGCCTTCAAACTCGTTGTACGGGCCGAACCACAGTAGCGGGTGATCGACAGGCATAACGGGAAGATCCTCACCGGCCATTTGTGCAATCAGGCGTCCCCATAAGCCTGCGCATACAACGACATGGTCTGCCTTGATATAGCCTCGCGTTGTTTCCACACCGACTATGCGACCGTTTTTAATATCCAGGGCGTTAGCGGAGGTGTTCGCGAAGACTGATAATTTGCCGGTTTTCTCGCACGCTTCGACCATTTCGCCGGTTACCACTTGAGAGCGAGGTGCGACAAGCCCTGCATCAGGGTCCCACAATGCGCCTTGAATCATGCTCTCTTCTAATAGAGGCATTTTTTCTTTGGCTTCAGCGGCGCTGATCATGTAAGCGTTTGTGCCAAAGGCTTTGCCTGAGGCCACTTTTCGTTTGAGCTCTGCCATACGATCGTCATCACCGACTCTGGCTACTTCCAGTCCACCCACTTTTTCGTACCGACCCAACTTTTCGAAAAAGTCGATACTGTATTTAGTGGTGTAACACGTCATGTTGTCGTGCGCGGTGGCATAACAAAAGTCAGAGGCATGCGCCGTCGACCCGACATCAGTTGGTACGGCTGACTTATCGATACCGACGATATTGTCCCAGCCTCGTTCAATGAGGTGATGGGCAACTGAGGCGCCTACGATGCCGCCTTGTCCAATAATGACGACACTTGCGCTGGATGGAAAACTTGCCATGGGAGAGAACTCTATAAAGTGGGAGCAGTGTGCTGCGCGCCCGAACAAATAAAAACTGACTATATCGTGTAATTCTGTTGAATGAACGGGTCCGACCCAGCTCGCGACGCCGCTCGTCTAGCCAGTTGCGACAGGTACTGCTTTTCGATGCTAATGTAGCGCGAAAAAGGGCAGATTTGATGCCATGACAGGTTGCGGTGAGCATGCTTACGCGAGAACAGTTCAATTTCTATACTCCGGGCATGTCATTGCATACGCGTACCGGATCCGACAAGTGAGTATTCAAATTGCCTAAGTTGCCCGGTATGGCTGGAGTAGGGTTGCTCCTGCTATTAGTGATCATTGTCGTGGGTTCTATTGTATTCCCGCCCGCCGAGTGGATACCCGCAGAGCAATGGGGTCTTGCCTTGGAATCCAAAGGCGCGCTTGGCATGGGTGTTTTTGTGCTTGTCGGAATGCTAGCGACCTCAATAGGGTTGCCACGCCAATTGGTGGCTTTTATTGCAGGTATTGCTTACGGCGTGAGCATGGGAGTCGTTTTATCTCTGTGCGCTGCACTGCTCGGATGTTATTTAACCGTTCGTGTGTCGAGGCGATTTTTGGCAAGGCACATAGGGCAACGCTACCCAAAGTTTATTTCTACTCTCAATGGGCTGGTCAAGGACGATGTGTTTGCAAAAGTCCTTGCATTGCGGTTGCAGCCATTGGGAACCAACTTGCTAACTAACGTGTGTGTCGGCTTTACGTCCATGCCGCTGATAAGCTTTATGAGCGCATCAGCCGTCGGTTATGTGCCGCAAATGTTGGTGTTTGCCTTGTTGGGCTCGGGAATTAGGTTGGGTTCTAATACTCAGTTGATTTTAAGTGCGGTTCTTATGGTGATTTCAATACTGATTGGGTTATTGGTTTATCGGCGACATTCGCAACGCGATAAAGAGTTCTGATGTGAGGTGCGGCGGTGTAACGCTTAATCGGTGATATCGCATCCGTTTTTGTTGACTCTTGCCTCTCTAGCGCCTTTAATACAGTTGCAGTTATGTGATGCAGATCACACTGCACCTCCTCCAAGTGGTACTTGCAGGTAAGGACACCGAACGCGGCCAGGGACGGCTACCTTTTTTCTGGGCGTCTTCGGTAGGTGGGCTCACCGATGGATACTTACCCGTAAATAACCTGCCTAAAAAAGGGAACCATTACTCAAAAATGGTGGTTTTGGCGTGTTAAATGCTGAGTACTCGGTTTTTAAACCAGACAAATGAGTCTCAGAATGACGGGATTAAAACAACATACGATCGCCTTAGCCATTGGCATGAGCGGCTCTTTACTGCTCGCAAGTTCAGTGGCAGCTGCCGGTGGAGCATGGTATGTCGGCGTAGGAGGGGGAATATCAAATCTCAGCCCCGATACAGCCTCTAGCTCCTTCGCATTGGAAGAAGAGCAAAGTCAGGCTGCTAGCGTCTACCTAGGGTTGGATATCAACGACTGGCTTAGCGCTGAGGCGGCTTATACTGATTTGGGTGAAGCGGGTCTAACCGGCGATCAATATATCGGATACACCGCAGCTTCTGTGGGTGGTATTGCGTACGTTTACCGTAATCGCGGAATTGATGCCAGACAAGCAGGGCTTTCCGGCTATGTCCGTTTGGGCTTAAACAGCATCACCAACGAGTCGGGTATCGTACTTAACGAGGCTGACAATACGGCGGTCTGGATTGGTGCAGGTGTGCAATATCCTTTGGGTTCTCGCTTTGGTCTTCGTGCTGAAGTGTCTAGCTTTGATGGTGATGCACAAGTGGCTATGGCTTCTGTTTACTGGCGATCAAAAGATGATGTCACGTCCGGCGGTGGGTTTAGCGCGAGTGTGCCAGATCCTGTCGCGCCGACTACGCCGAGCCCTCAATCAAGGGCAGACGAATTCGAAAGCTACGACAACAACAATGGTGGATTCAGCGATCCTGATTTCGAAGATCCGTTTGCTACTGATTCCATGGATTCTGTAGATCCGTTTGGGACTGATCAAAACGCCGACTTCAACGCCGGTTTTCCTGTGGCCTCTTCTGGGCAGTGCGATGCACCAGCAGCGGGCGAGCCAACAGATGCTCAAGGCTGCGCATTGTTTTCAGGTGTCGTTGAGGGTGTAGAGTTTGGAGCTGATAGTGCGTTCTTAACCCCAGACTCAGAGTATTTACTGCAAAGTTTGGCGGTATCAATGAACGATCATCCTCGATTAGTGATTGAGCTTCAGGTTCATACTCAAGACTACGCAGAGCCTGGTCGCGCAATGCAACTCGCAAGAGAACGTGTCATGGGAGTCGCTCGATTTTTGGCTGCTCAGGGTGTCAATGTGCAACGCCTAAGAGCACGAGCGTTTGGTTCTACTGAGCCTCGCTTTAACGATGGCTCAGCTGCAAGTCGTCGCTTGAACAACCGTGTGTCCTTGCGTGTGCTGTGATGCAAACGTTCAAGGTTTCGACCTGCTTTTTCGGACGCCTTACGTGCCGATCACTTGCGGTATCGATGCTTTGCGTAGTCCTTTTAGGATGCCAATCGGTATCTAGGCAGGCCTCGGTCGACCTGCCATCAAATACAACCGACTTTGCCTCCCGCTTTTATGCGGGGGCATCGTTTGGGCAATCCCGGCTCGAACCTCAAACACGTGGTACCCCTTTCGAGGTGGACTCTGCTAACGATGTTGGTACGCAAGTGCGTTTGGGATATGACGTTCACAATATGCTTGCTGTGGAATTCGATGTGGCTTCACTAGGCGCTTCATCGCTCAGCGAAGCCGCTACCGATGTTGAATTTTCATCGTCCGCCATAAGCGCGTTAGTTTATGGTTTGAATGGTGTGCGGATGCGCTCACGTCGTGAAGGTGTTTCGGCTTACGCACGCTTTGGTTATGGCTCGCTAAGTAAAGAATCAGTTGTTGAAGAACTCGAATTTCGTGGAACAGTGCCTATCGTTGGATTGGGTGCTGAGTATGGTTTTTCCAACGGCTTGGGGATCCGTGCTGAAGTAACTCGCTATGATCGCGATGCTTCTTTTGCAGGTATTGGCGCTATTTACCGGTTTGGCGTTCCTTCTCAACAGTCATCTGTTGTTAATCAGCCACTTGAACCGGTGCTTGCGGCTGTTGCGCCAAGTGAGCCTGCACCCGTCATTCAAGTTGAAACGCAAACGCCGGTTCTTACACCTGAACGATTGCTAAATTTGGAACAAAAGAAACTCATGCAGCACACGTTGGCTGATCGATGGCGTCCGACTGTTCGGGCGGACGATCAAGATTCAGACGGTGTGTTGGACAGTGAAGACGGTTGCTCGAATACGCGGCCATTTGTCACTGTGGGTAGTGACGGTTGTGGTTTATTTGATGAAGTTCTCCGAGCTGTAACGTTTACAACTGGTTCACATTTGCTCTCCACCGCAGCGCGTGAACAACTCGATAACGTTGCACAAACGTTGTTAGCTTTTCCTGAAGCTCGAGTGCAGGTAAAAGCACACACAGATTCCAAAGGGTTGGAGGAAAGAAACCTAGCGCATTCGATTCGGCGAGCGCAAGCCGTCGTTCGCTATCTGCATAGCCGAGGTGTTAATCCGCTACAGCTTCAAGCACTTGGAGTGGGTGAGTTAGAGCCTATTGCTTCTAATGAATCTGCACAGGGGCGACTCCAAAATAGGCGCGTGGAATTGATAACACTTCCAGATCGAGATGCCTTAGTAAAACCTGAAGTGGTTAACACATCGAATTTAGGCGTTAAAAAAGAAGTACCAATCGTTACCGTTTATTCAGGTAACGCTAAAAGAGTAGGGCATCCTCGAGAGTTATGGTCAGGCAACAAAGTGCCGGAATCAAAGATTGCTTCGAGAGCAAATCTATCGTCATCATTGTTAATGACAACACCTACGAAGGTAACATCAAGAAGCCGTGTTCCAACAAAAGAGAAAATAAAAACTACGTCACAAAATATTCCATCTATAAAAAAAGCGCTACCCGTTCCAGGCTACGCGCCAGGCTTAACAATATCAGGCATAGTCGACGGCATAACGTTTTCGTCGGGTGTTGATACGTTAGATGGCGCGAGTGATGCTGCGTTAAAGCCCTTATTAAAGGAGTTATTAGCGAATCCTTCGGTCGCGATTGCGATTATGGCGCATACGGATGATGTGGGTGATGAAGCACAAAATGTGAGCTTGTCCATAAAGCGCGCGGAAGCAGTTCTCAATTATTTAGTTGCAAGTGGTATTGAGCAAGAACGAATGCGAGCAGAAGGTTATGGTGGGCTATTGCCTTTGGTACAAAATTTGACTGAGGCAGACAGAGCACGTAACCGACGTGTAGAAATTCGAGTATTGGCCAGTTGGCCAAAGTAGTTTTGTGAGTGTCCCCGCAATGTCGCTGAAGTGAAGAGTGACAATTCGTGAACTAAGCTAGTTTGTGTTGCTAGGGGTCGTGCGAAGTACCGTTATAAACTGTTATCGTACCTTGAGGTACCGGAATAGAGTTGGTGTCCGGAGTACAAGGAAACACTATTCTTAAATGGACTGTTTGTCTTTATAGATGGAAGCACATGATTAATTATAATTTACATAGACTTTTAGCCCAGCCGGGCTCGAAAATTTCGGTACTACCTAGCGTATTGGCAGTTGCCATTAGTCTAGCGTTGGGTACTGTTTCCGCCGGAGCCTTTGCGCAGTCTGCAGATGGCCCAGATACCGACGGCGATGGTATTGCCAATCAATTCGATCTAGATGACGATAACGACGGAATCCTTGATAGTTCAGAAGGTGGCGTTGACGCTAACGGAGACGGATTTCCAGATGCTAGCTCTATTGATACTGACAATGACGGCACACCTGATGTGCACGATTTGGATAGTGACAATGACGGTATCCTAGACAACATGGAAGCACGTCTTGATAGCGATGCAGTCACCGCTTTGGACCAAGTTCCTAATGGTGCGATCGATATCTCCGTAGCGGTTGGTAGCAACGGCGTTGCTAACATAATAGAGACCAACTCTGATTCAGGCGTGCTGACCTACAGCATCTCTGATACTGATAACGACGGCGTCCCTGACTACAGAGACACTGACAGTGACGGTGATGGAATCTTCGATATTATTGAAGCAGGCGGCATTGATAACGATTCTGACGGTCGCATCGATGGCTTCTCTGACGCAGATGGCAAAGGTGTTGATGACACTATTCAGTCCACGGCATTGCCATTGTTCGACACAGATGGCGACGGCGAGAAGGATTTTCGTGACCTAGATTCAGACTCTGACAGAATCCCTGACAGCGTTGAAGGTGGTGGTAACCCTAGCTTTCCCAATGATTCAGATTACGACGGCGCAGCCGACTACCGTGAAACTGATAGTGACGGTGATGGCGTAGGCGACAAGGTTGAAGCAGGTCCGAACCCATTGTCTCCAACTGACAGCAATTCTGACGGCATTCCTGATTATCAAGACATAGCGACAACACCTGATATCACGGCTGGTCCTGATACAGACGGTGATGGTATTGCTAACCAATACGACCTTGATGATGACAACGACGGTATTCTCGATGTTGACGAAGGTGGCGTTGATGCAGACGGTAACGGTTTTCCTGATGCAAGTTCAGTAGATACTGATAACGACGGTACTCCTGACGTTCATGACCTGGACAGTGATAACGACGGTATTCTTGACAACTTAGAAGCGCGTCTTGATACAGCGGCAGTTTTCGCACTGGACCAAGTTCCTAACGGTGCAATAGACATCTCTTTTGCAGTGGGTAGCAACGGTATCCCTGACATCATTGAGACTTATGTTGATTCTTGCGAACTGACGTACTCTTACGCAGATGTCGACAACGACGGTATTCCAGATTTCAGAGACCTCGATAGTGACGGTGATGGAATCTTCGACATCGTTGAAGCAGGTGGTACAGACAGTGATTCTGATGGCCGTATAGATGGTTTCTCAGACGTGGATGGCAAAGGTGTTGATGACAGCATTCAAGCTTCAGCATTGCCATTGTTTGATACTGATGGCGATGGCCAGATGGACTTCCGTGATACCGATTCGGATTCAGACACCATCCTTGATCGCGTTGAGTCAGGCGGAAACCCTAGCTCTCCGACAGATTCAGATGCTGACGGTGCAGACAACTATCGTGAAACTGATTCAGATAACGATGGAGTTTCAGACACGGTTGAAGCGGGTTCCGATCCTCTAAACCCTGCTGACTCTAACGGCGATGGCATTGCTGACTACCAAGATAACTCAGTGCAATTTGGTGGTGACGGAAGCGGTTCTACTCCTGAAGTCCCAGGCACTGTCGATTCTGATAACGACGGCATTGTTAATTCACTCGATCCTGATGACGACAACGACGGCATCGCTGATCTAGTCGAAGGCACTGGCGACAGTGATAGTGATGGTGTTGCTAACTACTTAGATCGCGATAGTGATAACGACGGTGTTCTAGATAGCCGCGAAACAGCTATTGATACTGACGGCGATTCAGTCCCTGATTTCCTAGACTTAGACAGTGACAACGACGGTGTTTATGATGCACTGGAAGCAGGTCGTGACTCTATTTCTAACAGTGGACGTCTATCTACTGCTGCAAGCGTTGATGGATTTGGTCTTGCTGTAGGTGCTAGCGATGCTCGTCTGGACACAGATAACGATGGTGTTGTAGACATGCTCGATCTCGATTCAGATAACGATTCATTACTTGATGTGTTGGAATCTGGTTACCCAAGTGCTGACTCTCATGGTCGTATCACTCCATTCACTGATCTAAACGGTGATGGTGCTGATGACTCCATGGTGTCACGCGGTACTGTATTGAGAGACACGGACAGTGATCGAATACCTGATATTCGCGATTTGGATAGTGATCAAGACGGACTTTCTGATCTTGTAGAAATGGCCGATTCTTCAATGGACCAGGACAATTCTGGACAAGTTGATAACTTCACTGACGCTAATGGCGACGGTTTAGACGACAACGTAGCTGCTAATCCAACGGCTCAAACGGATACTGATAACGATGGAAATCCGAACAGTACTGATTTGGACAGTGATAACGACGGTATTAGTGATTTAGTCGAAGCTGGTGGTACTGACAGTAACGGTGATGCCCGCAGCGACCTGCTTAGCGATGCTGACATGGATGGTATCCCTGACAGTAACGATGTTGATCTAACTCGTGGTAGTGATACGGATAGCGACGGAATCGATGACGCTTTTGATGCTGATTTCGTAGCAGGTCCTGATTCTGACAACGACGGTGTTGTTGATAGCGCTGATCCTGACAGTGATGGAAACGGTTTCGCCGGTCCATTCAGTGACGGTAGTGGTGGTGATCTGGTTCAGGGCACTCCTGTTGATTTACCGGATACCGACAACGACGGTGTGCCTGACGTTAATCAAAACACAGGCGGCAGCGTCTCAGGGTTGATTGAAACTGGCTTAGGTGGTTCTGCAGTAGGGTGCAGTATTGGTTCAATAGGAGCCACTACTAAAACTGATCCTACGGTTATGTTCCTGCTGGGTGGAAGTCTGATGTTCTTAGGCTTCCGTGCAAAGCGACGTAAGACTGTACAGGCGGCAATTGTCGCCAGTACAGCAGTTCTTTCAGGCTGCAGCTCGCTAGGTCTTGATATGGATTTTGGTAGAAACTCAACCCCCGACCCAGACTTCGAAAGACGTCTGTACGTCGGTGGCGGAGTACTAACAAGCCAGTTGGATCCTAATACGGACGGTGTCATTGGCACCTCCGTTAACGATTCCGGTAGTGCTGGATTTTCTGCAACGGTTGGATATGATCTATCCAACCGTTTTAGTGTTGAAGGTCACCTCGCCGATTTGGGCGAGGCGACACTGAGCCCGGCAGGTACTGTCGGGTATTCGGTTGCAGGCGTTAGTGCCCTTTATTACGGCATTAACGATCCTCGCGATCGTTCACGCCGAACCGGTCTGTCAGCTTTTGGCAGACTCGGTTTGGGCGCATTGCAAAATGACGTCAGTGAAGTTGAATACCGACGTGTAAACGATTTACACGTTTTAGCTGGTCTGGGGGTGGAGTATGGCCTCGACAACGGCTTTGCCGTGCGCGGCGAACTGACAGCTCACGAAACAGATGCAAAGTATGCACAGCTAGGCGTTGTCTATCGTTTCGATGGCAATAATTCAGGTCGCAGCACGCCGCCTCTAGCAGCGCCTATTGAAACAACTCCGACAGTTGCAGCGGTAGGTGTTGAACCTGTCGCAGAGCTACAGCCATTGCCTCTAGACTCCGATTTTGATGGTGTTGCTGACTACTCTGACCTGTGCCCAACATCACCTCGTGGATCTCCAGTGAAAGCTGACGGTTGCGCAATCTTCGACGGCGTTATTGAAGGCATTAATTTCCAAACAGCGTCTGACCAACTCACCGCTGACTCGCTACTCGTTCTACAGGGCGTTGCACAAACACTTCGAGAATTTCCAGATGTGATTGTTACCGTTGAAGCGCACACTGATAACCAAGGTCCTGCAGCTAACAATCTTCAACTGTCAAAGCGTCGCGCTATCTCAGTATCTCGATACCTCGTTGATCAAGGTATTGCAGGTTCACGCCTAAAGCCTCAAGCGTTTGGCGAATCAAATCCTCGTGCAAGCAATGCAACGAAAGAAGGCCGTTCAGCTAATCGCCGTGTTGAATTCGCTGTTCAATAGATCGGAACCATCCCCTCTATTTGTATCAGGCTAAGTGAATTCTATTTAGCCCCGTTTTTTCGTGAATCACCCTACAGATTCACGTATGAATTGAAATTACAGAAAAAACTTTCTGCAACCGGTTGCTACCGCTTCAATTCCCCCCCTCGCGACAATGTCGCCGCCCCTTAATCCTTATTGCAGCAACAACATGCGTAAGTTTTATCGTTCGTTTTGATATGTAGTAAAATTACAAGATACATGTAACAAGTGGTCAAGTGACTGTTTTTACAACTAATTTAGGTGTTTTGTTCACACTCTGGAGGGGCTGGGTCAAGTATAGTTCGTCGAATTGGGGCCGCTAACGCATACAGCGCTAGGCGGTGTAGATCGTTTTACCTCCCGTAAATTTCGCTTTGAACAGATCCTGGAGTAGTTAGATGAATCAACCGGCTCAACCTCTGAATTTCGGTTTAGACCTTACACCGTACGGTATTGCGAGCACTTCTGAAGTGTTGCACAACCCATCTTACGAGCAACTGTTCGAAGAGGAGCTTCGCGACGACCTTCAAGAGCTGGAGAAAGGCGTTTTGACAGCCAACGGTGCGGTTGCCGTTGATACTGGCGCTTTTACTGGGCGAAGCCCTAAGGACAAGTACATCGTTAAGGACAGCGTTACCCAAGATACTTTGTGGTGGGCGGATTCAGGATCAAACGATAACAACCCAATTTCTGAGAGCGTCTGGGGCGACCTTAAGACATTGGTTAGCACTCATTTAACAGGTAAACGATTATTCGTTGTTGACACCTACTGTGGTGCTAACGCCAACAGTCGCCTAGGTGTCAGGTTCATTACTGAGGTTGCTTGGCAGGCTCACTTTGTAACCAATATGTTTATCAGACCAACTGCCTCTGAAATGGAAAATTACGAGCCAGACTTTGTCGTCATGAACGGCGCGTCGGTTGTGAATGATAAATGGCAAGAGCACGGCTTAAATTCAGAAAATTTCGTTGCTTTTAATTTCTCCGAAAAAATGCAGCTCATCGGCGGCACTTGGTACGGCGGCGAGATGAAGAAAGGTCTGTTCTCATACATGAACTACGTGCTGCCATTAAAAGGTATCGCGTCTATGCATTGTTCTGCCAACGTGGGCGAGCAGGGTGATACGGCTGTATTTTTCGGATTATCTGGCACAGGTAAAACGACCTTGTCTACGGATCCAAAAAGACGTCTAATTGGCGATGACGAACACGGTTGGGATGATGATGGCGTCTTCAATTTCGAAGGTGGCTGTTATGCGAAAACCATCCGATTAAGCGCGGAAGCGGAGCCTGATATCTATGGGGCTATTCGTCGAAACGCATTGTTAGAGAACGTGGTTGTTCGGGACGACGGGACCATCGATTTTGATGATGGAAGCAAGACCGAAAACGCGCGTGTCTCATACCCCATTGATCACATCGACAACATTGTTAAGCCGGTATCAAGAGCTGGGCACGCTAGCAAAGTTATTTTCTTAACCGCCGATGCGTTTGGCGTTTTGCCTGCGGTATCCAAGTTGACGGCAGAGCAAACTCGGTATCACTTTTTATCTGGTTTTACTGCAAAGCTTGCGGGCACTGAGTTGGGCATTACTAGTCCGCAGCCAACATTCTCGGCGTGTTTTGGTAAAGCCTTTTTAAGCTTGCATCCAACGCAGTACGCAGATGAATTGGGTAAGCGAATGGAAGGGTCTGGAGCGCAGGCTTACCTTGTCAATACAGGTTGGAACGGCACCGGTAAACGCATTTCTATTAAAGCGACGCGAGCCATCATTGATGCGATTCTTGACGGTTCAATAGATGAATGTGAAACCACAGTTATTCCAACGTTTAACCTCGAAGTTCCAACGTCGTTGTCGGGTGTTGAGGCGCATCTTTTAGATCCGCGCAACACGTATGACAGTTCGGAAGAATGGCAAGCTAAGGCTGATGATTTGGCTAAGTTGTTTGTGAAGAACTTTGCGCAATACACAGACACTCAAAGTGGTCTTGATTTAGTCAGCGCTGGTCCCTCGGTATAAACCGAGAAATAAGGTCTTATCTAAAGCGTGTCGCCTTCGCACGCAAGTCACGAAGACTTGCGTCGAGGCGAACCTTGTCTTGAGAGGTAGGTGATACTTCCAGCAGAGCAAGTTCGAGTTGGCTTGCTGCACGCCCCAACTCGTTGATCGCTTCAAAATACTTAGCCAACGACTCATGACTGCTCGCTTTATCTTGTAAGCGCTGCTGTATATTGGCTAGTTGCCTCCAAGCAAGTGGGTTGCTTGGTTGGCTATCTCGTAGGTAGTGTTTGACCGCTACAGAGGCTTCATTCAATCGTCTATCTCTGATGAGTTGATCTAAACGCTTTTCAACAATCGAGTATCGATCCGGGTAGAGATCCGACAGGGTGGCAAGCAAGGCGTCGTCACTTTTTTTATTGTCCAGACTATTAATATCCGCCCTTAGGAGTTCGACCATAGGGTGTGTTGTCACCAGCTTATCCAGTTGTGCCATATATACTTTGGCATCATCAGCCCGATTAGCCAATTGGTAAATCAGTGCCAATGCATAAGCGCTTTGGGCGCTGGGAGACTCTAAATGCGCTGCCAGGTAAGCGCGTTTGAGTTGGCCTGTGTCGGTAGAGCTGAGAATGCTAAGGCGCGCTTTAAATAATGGATAATCAAAGCCTGACACCCTGGGTGTGTTGGGTTTACTAGCGGCTCTATCAGTGGCTTCTGCAATACGGTTGTTATCCAGAGGGTGAGTGCGCAAATACTCCAGTTGTCCAGCTGAGGTGTTAAGAGAGTTCTTTCGTCTCATGATGTCGAACGTTTCGGCCATTGCCCGTGGGTCGTATTGCGCATTGGTCAGTATTTCGATACCAATACGATCAGCTTCGACTTCGTTGCTCCGAGTGAAGTTAATGGCAGACTGTTGACTTGCTGCAAGACCCGCTGCAAGAGCAGCTTGGCCAGCTTGAGGAGACGCTTGGCCAATAAGAATGGCCGCTAGCACTGCCGCAGCCGTACTCAGAGTTGCTCTATTACCCGTCGCAAAGGCGCGAGCGTGATGTCGTTGAGTAACGTGGGCGACTTCGTGAGCAACAACGCTAGCCAATTGCTCTTCTTGAACCATGGCGTCAATGAGGCCCGAATTTACGCCAATGTAACCACCGGGTATGGCGAAAGCGTTTATCTGCGGGTCATCAATGAGAAAAAACGTGAAATTTTGCGATTCGCTTTTACCAGACGCTAATACCAGTCGGTTCCCCAAATTTTGAATGTACTCATTGAGCTGTACATCTCTGATTAGCGGTAGCTGAGCACGAATTTGGCGCATGAACTGTGCGCCTAGCTGCTGCTCTTCGACAGGCGATAGGGCGCTGTCGGCAGGTTCGCCCATGTCAGGCAGATTTTGCTGTGCCTGAACGGCGCTTAATGCGAGTGCGAGTAAAAATCCACAGAAGATAGCCGCACTCTGCTGGAAGCGAGCGAAGGCAATTATCCGTTTTTGGATGCGAGTAACACTATGGAGGAAGACTGAGGGCACGTTAACGTTTTCGTGGGTTTTTTAAGTGTCTTTCTTTGGATTGAGTATCGATTTTAAGTGGGTCGACTATGTACAGTTTACCGTTTCCTGCCAGCTGTGCTGCGTGGTTCGTGCCAATCTATCATGAGCTCTATTCACCCCTCCCGAAATTTGCCGTGAGGCGTTATACTCCATTGGTGTAAGGGGTTCGACACAATCCGGCCCGGCAATCAGTTCCCATCGCTCACTCGAGTTACCTTTCGATGTGAGGTCTAGGCGGTTAAACCCACCACCGCCTGATGCAGACTAGAACTTTTTCGTTGCCAGCCGCCTCTGCAGCACTTTTGCGATATCTTCCAATACCATTGACTCCTAAGTCAGTTCAATGCGTAAAAGGTTCGGTGTCACTCATTAAAACTCAGTAACGGTGCGTGCTCAATGATCAGCACACCCGCTACGAATCTTAAGATTAGAGGAATTACACGGTGGAATTATCAGGTGGAGAAGTTTTAATCCAAGCACTCAAAGAGGAGAGCGTGGAATTTATTTTTGGTTATCCGGGTGGGGCTGTACTGCATATTTATGATGCTCTGTATGAGCAAAACTCGGTCAAGCATATTTTGGTCAGACACGAACAAGGTGCGACCCATGCAGCCGATGGTTACGCTCGCGCAACGGGTAAGCCCGGCGTCGTATTAGTGACATCTGGCCCAGGGGCTACTAACGCGGTGACAGGCATAGCCACAGCATTTATGGACTCGATTCCCATGGTAGTCATATCGGGTCAGGTCAATAGTAAATTCATCGGTAGTGATGCGTTTCAAGAAGTTGATTGCATTGGTATCACGCGTCCTTGTGTGAAGCACAACTTTTTGGTTGATTCGCTTGAGAACTTTGCTGAAACCATTAAAAAGGCTTTCCATGTAGCCACCACGGGTCGTCCTGGTCCTGTTGTTGTCGATATTCCAAAAGACTTCACAACACCTGGCGTCAAGGTACCTTTCGAATACCCAAAGAGCGTCAACATGCGTTCATACAGTCCTGCAGTTCAAGGGCATCCTGGGCAAATTCGTAAAGCGGTCGACCTTATATTGTCTGCTAAGCGTCCTATGATTTATTCAGGCGGCGGCGTTGTCTTGGGCAATGCAGCAGCACAACTGACTGAATTCACAGAATTATTAGGTTATCCCATTACACAGACATTGATGGGGCTTGGTGCTTTTCCAGCATCCAATAAGCAAAACCTTGGCATGCTGGGTATGCACGGTACCTACGAAGCCAACATGGCCATGCACGACTGCGATGTTCTTATCGCTATTGGCGCGCGCTTCGATGACCGCGTGACTGGCGAGACTTCCAGTTTCTGCCCGCATGCCAAAATTGTTCATATTGATGTAGATCCTGCGTCTATTTCTAAAACAGTAACGGTTGATGTGCCCATTGTCGGCAACGTTGGCTCTGTACTCGATGCCATGATTCCTCTAATCAAGGATACAAACAAGCGCGCAGACCCAGCAGACCTTGCAGAGTGGTGGTCGATCATCAAAAACTGGAGCAGCGTTGATTGCTTAGCGTATGACACGACTTCCAAATTCATCAAACCTCAGGCTGTTGTAGAGTCTTTGTGGCGTACGACAAAAGGCGATGCATACGTGACGTCTGATGTTGGGCAGCACCAAATGTTTGCTGCGCAGTTCTACGGATTTGATAAGCCACGTCGCTGGATCAACTCAGGTGGATTGGGCACCATGGGCTTCGGATTACCCGCGGCTATTGGTGTGCAGTTAGCGTTTCCTGATGAGCAGGTGGCGTGTATCACGGGTGAAGCAAGTATCCAGATGTGTATTCAGGAGCTTTCCACCTGTCTGCAATACGGTACACCGATCAAAATCATCAACCTGAACAATCGCTACATGGGCATGGTTCGACAGTGGCAGGAATTCAACTACGACAAGCGCTACTCGCATTCATACATGGATGCGTTGCCTGACTTCGTAAAGTTGGCTGAAAGCTATGGCCACGTTGGCATGAAGATCGAAAACCCTGAAGATGTTGATGCTGCCATGGAAGAAGCGTTCGCTATGAAAGATCGTTTGGTCTTCATGGATTTTCAAACAGACCAAGGCGAAAATGTGTACCCGATGATTGAGGCGGGTAAGGGGCATCATGAGATGCGACTGAACCCGGCACGGGAGTTGGCATGAAGCGCAGGCACGTAATATCAGTTTTGATGGAAAACGAATCAGGTGCTCTGTCTCGGGTTGCTGGATTATTTAGTGCTCGCGGTTACAACATAGAGTCGTTAACGGTTGCTGCTACGCACGATCCAACACTGTCCAGAATGACTATCGTCTCGATAGGAACAGAGCGTGTTGTCGAGCAAATCATCAAGCAATTGAACAAACTTGTTGATGTGGTCCGATTGACTGACCTGACAGAAGTGCAGTTCATCGAGCGTGAAATCATGCTAGTGAAGGTGCGAGCGGTTGACCAAGGGCGTGAGGAACTTAAACGCTTGAATGATATTTTTCGTGGTCGCATACTCGACGTCACTGAATCCAGTTACGTCATTGAATTGACAGGTGACGATCACAAGCTCTCAGCATTTTTGGATGCCGTTGGCCGCGATAACGTGATTGAAGTCGTGCGTTCAGGCGCAACGGGTATCGCCCGTGGCGACAAAAGCCTAAAGCCTTAATAGGCTGTTAGTCTTTGACCGAGCATGCTCCATTGGGGGCATGCTCGCGTAAGAAGGGTTTCTGGCGTTACACTAGCGCTCTATGATACGAGACAACTACTAATGGCTGAGTCAACCGGCGAGACTAAACGGCCATCGCGCGGCATTTATTTGCTGCCCAATCTGTTTACAACTAGCGCGCTATTCGCTGGTTTTTACAGCATTATATTGGCCTACAACGGCGACTACCGTGCCGCCGCCATCGCTATTTTGGTGGCTATGATCCTCGACGGATTTGACGGTCGGGTAGCGCGTATGACCAACACCACCACAGCGTTTGGCGCTGAGTACGACAGCATGGCCGATATGATTTCATTCGGTATGGCTCCCTCGTTTTTGGTTTACACCTGGTCGCTGTCAAGTCTGACTGAAGCGCATTACGGGCAACTGGGTTGGGTCATTTGTTTTGTTTACACTGCTTGTTGTGGGTTGCGTTTAGCGCGCTTCAACGTGGCAGTGGGCACAGCTGACAAGCGATTTTTTCAAGGGCTAGCGTGTCCTGCAGCGGCCGCCATTCTGGCAAGTTTTGTTTGGGTAATGGTTGAGATGGGGCAGAGCGGTCCTGATTTGGTGATTCTCATCGGAGCAATGACACTGTTCAGTGGTATTGCCATGGTCAGCACCTTGACGTACTACAGCTTCAAAGATTTAGGTACCAACAAGAAAGTCCCGTTTGCCATGTTGCTAGGTCTGTTGTTGTTATTTGTTGTGACGGCCGTAGATCCGCCAAAAATGATTCTCATTGCTGCCGTGCTGTACGGTCTATCGGGGCCTGGCTATTTCTTGTTTCGCTTGCAGAGGAAACGCGGCAAAACAGCGCGTGGCGTTAAGTAAGTAAGTGAGCTTTTCTGCCCGACAACAGCATTGCTTGGAGGCCATGGGGATCGTTCCTTGGGTCCCCAAGGCTTATGCACCTGAAACTATTTCCGCTTCACCGCTGGCAGAGCAAACTATTGATCAGCCAGTAGCTCAGCCAGTAGCTCAGCCAGCAATATCGACACCTGCGCCGCACGCGTTAGGCGATGTAAAGCTATGGTTGCCGCAGCAAGCCGTTGTTCAAATGGCTGTTCGTGCGGGTTCGCAGTCTTACTCTGGCAACGACGATGCGCCACTATTAGTTGTTGTAGAGACTGCCGATGGCGATAACCCTGTAGAGCCTGTGCGATCCGCTTTTAATACAGAGTCTGCGCAATTGTTCGAGCTCATGATGCGAGCGATTAATATGCCGCTAGCAAAGCGCAAGTTGTGTGTTTTGGCTGCCGCTTCTAATCCTGATCAGCCGCCTAATAATGTACAGCGAGTCTCATCGGTTAACGAATTGTTCCATGTGCAAACAAAAGCGGTCTTGCTCTTGGTTAAGCGCTGGGATGGCATGCAAGAACTGAAAACCGCTGACGATCATCACGTCAGGCTTGAGCAGCCACCTTTGCCGGTTTGGCGTATCCCACATCCCGACTTACTCATCCAGCAGAATCAACTCAAGCGGCAAGCGTGGTTTGCATTGCAGGCTTTGCAGTCGGTTCTGTAGGCATCGTTTATTCATGAATAGTCCGTCCGGTCAATCGCAGTTGTCCTTCGAGCCTATGTACGATCGCCATGTGTCGTTTATTGGGACGATGGAGCGCCGTAATTATGAATTCTCGTGGAGTGATTCGATTTTTCGTGACTGTGTGAAGTCTGGGTATATCTGCCAGCTGGTCATACTGAACAACGAAATTATTGGTTATGGTGTGATGCAAATTGGCGCAGATGAGGCGCATATTCTCAATCTGTGCATCGATGAACCCTGGCAGAAGCGGGGCCATGCAAGAGTCTTGTTGGAACACCTGATACAGGAGGCGACGCAGCGTCGCGCCAATATTGTGTTTTTGGAAGTCCGGCCCTCTAACCCTCGAGCAGTTGATTTGTACCAGATGTCGGGTTTTAACGAGATAGGATTGCGCAAGGGTTATTACGATTCGCGAAATGGCCGTGAAGACGCACTCGTCATGGCACGCAACCTAGTCCGCTAAACGGACGATTTCGGCGGGCATTAGGCCTGCATCAGAAGGTATACTGACGCCTACAGCGTTAGCTGAAGAAACTCCCAGGACAGTAAGGTCAATGGCTGACGCCAATCTCGCCGAAAACGTTAATAAACGACGCACCTTTGCGATAATTTCGCATCCGGATGCGGGTAAAACCACGCTCACAGAAAAGCTCTTGTTGTTCGGTGGCGCTATTCAGCTTGCCGGTACGGTCAAGGGGCGTAAGGCTGCCCGTCATGCAACCTCCGATTGGATGACCATGGAGCAAGAGCGGGGAATCTCCGTAACTTCCTCAGTTATGCAATTTCCCTATGGCGATCACATCGTTAATTTGCTGGATACGCCAGGACACGAGGACTTCTCAGAAGATACCTATCGCACACTGACCGCCGTAGATTCCGCGCTAATGGTCATCGATGTGGCCAAAGGGGTCGAAGGACGAACAGAGAAACTGATGGATGTCTGTCGTTTGCGAACCACGCCTGTTATGACGTTCATCAATAAAATGGATCGAGAAGGACGCGACCCAATTGAGCTGATGGATGAAGTAGAGCGAATGCTCAATATTCGGTGTGCGCCTATAACGTGGCCCATTGGTATGGGTAAACGCTTTAAAGGGGTGTATCACCTACGTACGGGTAAGGTGCATTTTTATTCAGCGACACACGGTGGCAAAGTTCAAGAAGGTGAGGTTGTCGAAGGTCTTGATAATCCTAAGCTCGATGAAATTTTAGGCGATATGGCAGACGAGCTGCGAGAAGAGCTCGAGTTGGTGCAAGGCGCGTGTCATGAGTTTGATCAAGAAGCTTATCTTGCGGGTGAGTTAACACCTGTGTATTTCGGTTCAGCGATAAACAACTTTGGTGTCGCGGAGCTTCTTGACGATTTCGTTCAGTTTGCTCCAGGGCCGCAGCCTCGTTCAACGGTTACCCGTGAGGTGCAACCGCTAGAAGAGAAATTCACAGGCTTCGCGTTCAAAATTCAGGCAAACATGGATCCGCAGCATCGTGACCGTGTGGCATTTGTGCGCATTTGTTCAGGTACCTTCAAAAAAGGTATGAAGGTTCGACATGTTCGGCTGGGCAAAGACGTCAGACTTAATGATGCGCTGACATTCATGGCTGCCGATCGTGGGCACGTCGAAGAAGCGTTTAGCGGTGACATTATTGGTTTGCACAATCACGGCACCATTCGTATCGGCGATACGTTCACCGTAGGTGAGGAGCTCGCTTTTACGGGCATTCCTAACTTTGCACCCGAGCTGTTTCGCCGAGCTGTGCTCAAAGACCCTTTGAAGATGAAAGCGCTACAAAAAGGCTTAAGTCAGTTGTGCGAAGAGGGGGCAACTCAGTTATTTAAGCCAATAGTCAGAAACGACTTAATACTGGGTGCGGTCGGCGTCTTGCAATTTGAAGTGGTCGCCCAGCGGTTACGTGATGAGTACAAGGTTGAATGCCAGTTCGAAACGATAGGTGTTCAGCAAGCGCGTTGGATTCGTTGCACTGACGAGAAAATGCTCGTCGATTTCACTCGAAAGCTTGATATGAATTTGTCCTACGACCATGCCGGTGAATTAGTTTACCTGGCGCCAACACGCGTCAACTTAAGCATGTCTCAAGAGCGTTGGCCCGATGTAGAGTTTCTTGCAACTCGTGAACAAGTCTTTAACTAAAGAGTGGCGGCCCTGCCTGTTGGGGGGCATGCGCTTTGTCTTGTTGATCGGGTGTTTGGTTAGCTCTGTGCAGGTCTCTGCTGAGTACCTGGGTTTGCTTAATGGGCGATCTGCAGATCCTGCCAGCTACAGCCCCATGTCGGTCGAGGCCGGGGTTGTTTCTGGGAGTTTGGGTGGCGTTGACTACCAACACTTTGGTATCCGCTTAAATTCGCGGGTGTCCTCTAAAGTTGTTGTGTTTGGAGATGTTGGTAATAGCCAATTTGGTAGTTCAGAAGGCACACCTTTTGGTTTAGGAATGTTCATACATCTTCCTGATCAACGTATAAACGAGAAACTGGATATGGCGTTTAAAGCCAGTTATCACGCTGCTAGCTATACGGTGGCGGGGCGTAGTCTCAATATAACGGGTTCTTCATTTGAGCTATTAGTCAGTGGTCTTGCTGAAGAGGGTGTCGGTGGCTACGCAAGCGTGGGTTTTCATCGCTTGAACGTTGAATTCGGTGGCGCTGATGCCAGCACAGAATTTGGTTTTGGAGCTGGCATCTCCGTACCATTGGGGCCCGGCGAAGCGTATGCTGGTTTTGATTTTATTGATGAAGTGACGCTTGGTGTCGGTTTTCGATACTTTCTCCAAGTGATAGAACAACCCTAGATTTCAAAGGAGTTCGGCATGACTATCAAGACCGATGTAGTGATTGTGGGTGCGGGTCCAGTTGGCCTTTTTCAGGTGTTCGAGCTGGGTCTTCAAGGGCTAAGTGCTTGCGTTATAGATGCGTTGCCACAACCGGGTGGACAATGTACGGAGCTCTACCCCGATAAGCCTATTTTTGATATCCCTGCAGTGCCTGAGTGCACCGGTCAGCAGCTTACCGATAATTTGTTAAAGCAAATATCTCCGTTTAACCCTGGTATGCATTTAGACCAATCGGTGGATACCTTAGAAAAACGCGGCGAAGAGGATTTTTATCTCAAGACGTCAGCGGGTACTGAATTTGAATGCCGAGCCGTTGTTGTTGCGGCGGGTGCAGGTTCATTCACACCGGTTAGAGTGCGCATACCCGATATTGAAAAGTATGAAAACACGCAGTTGCTATACCGGGTACGTGATCCCTTGCAACATGCTGGCAAAGACATCGTGGTTTTAGGTGGTGGGGACTCTGCTCTGGATTGGGCGATTCAACTAGCGCCAGCAGCCAAAAGTCTTACGCTTGTCAATCGTACAGAACGCTTCCGTGCAGCGCAGTCTTCAGTGGATAAACTCAATGCGATGGCTGCCGCTGGCGAAGCCAATGTCCTCATGGGCACGCTAAACGGATTTACTGAACAAGACGAAATATTGACTGGCGTTAGCTTCACACTTCGTGATGAGGAAAAAACCCAAGTGACATTGCCTGTCGATGATTTGCTCGTATTTTTTGGTTTGTCTCCGAAGCTTGGACCTATTGAGCATTGGGGTTTTGAACTCGAACGTAAAATGATCACCATTGATTTATCCACGTTTGAAACATCGGTAAAGGGCATTTTCGCCATTGGGGACATCAATACTTACAAAGGTAAAAAGAAGCTTATTTTAAGTGGTTTTCATGAAGCAGCAATGGCTGCATATGCCATCAAACAACAGTTTGAACCAGACATGAAGCTTAACGTTCAGTACACAACCACAAGCCCTTTAATGCACGAGCGTCTCGGTGTCGACGCAGACACTACGACAACGTAGGCCTCGCTGTGAAGCTTCAACAGTTGCGGTGCATAGTCGCAATGGTGCGTAACAATTTAAATGTGTCTGAAACCGCTCTGGCGTTGTACACATCGCAGCCTGGTGTCAGTAAGCAAATAAAGCAGCTCGAAGAAGAGTTGGGTGTGCAATTGTTCGAGCGTAGTGGTCGGCAAATAATTGCGATCACCGCTGCAGGTGAAGACATCATTCCTGTGGCCGAAAAAATTCTTGCAGGCACCGATGACATTAAAAATCTGGGGCAGCAGCACGCGGACCCTTACAGTGGAGAGCTAAGGCTTGCGACAACACATACCCAAGCACGGTACGTGTTGCCAGCCATCATAGAAGCCTTTGGTGAGCGATACCCGCGTGTAAAAATTCATTTACATCAAGGTACGCCTGAACAAATGTCCACTATGGTGGACAGTGGCGAGGTCGACTTTGTCATTGCAACCGAAGGTTTGCATCACTACGACAACTTAGTGATGATGCCGTGCTCGCATTGGAACAGAGGAGTGGTTGTTAAGCCCGATCATGCGTTGTTTAAAGTTGCGCAGCTGGGCAGCCTAACCTTAGAGGCATTGGCAAGCTTTCCATTAATAACGTATGTGTTTGGATTTAATGAACAGTCCCAGTTAGACAAAGCATTTCGAAGCCGTGGGCTTGAGCCTGATGTCGTACTAACGGCTGCAGATACCGATGTCATAAAAACGTATGTTCGCTCTGGTTTAGGTGTCGGCATAATTGCGCAAATGGCTTACGAGCCCGCATTGGATACCGATCTGAAGTTGCTTGACGCCTCGCATCTTTTCGAACGTAGTACGACTCATATTGGCATGCGTCGCCAGCGGCAGCTGCGCCCGTTTATGATCGACTTTATTCAAAGTTTTGCGCCACATTTGAGTGCTGAGCTCGTCAGTCAAGCGTTAGAGACAACCACTGTTCGTGAACGTCTCGCACTTTTTCAGGATTTAGAACTTCCTAAGTATTGATTGAGTGTTGGTGTTGTTCACTCACCGCTGGGTATATGTCGTTCACCCATGATCCATGTTTGCTCAATGCTGCGATCATCGCCAAGCATCAGCAACGTAAATAGCCGATCGCGCCAATGGCTTTGAGCTGATGCTCGTCTACTGAGTAAAGGCGTTGCGTGTTCATCAATCACTATAAAGTCAGCTTCTTTTCCTGGTTCAAAATTACCGATGTGCGAGTCCAGGTCCAGAGCTTGTGCACCCCCTAGAGTCATCAAGTAAAACGCATGCTCAGGGGTGAGAGTGTGCTTTTGTAGTTGTTGTATTTTATAGGCCTCATTGCTTGCACGAAGTAATGAAAAGCTATCACCGCCACCGACATCAGTGCCTAGTCCCAGCTTTACAGCGTGTTTTTGAGCACTTCGTAAATCGAATAGTCCGCTACCAATAAAAAGGTTGGAGCATGGGCAATGAGAAACTGCCGCCTCAGCTTTTGCAAGGCGCTTCCAAGCATTGTCTGATAAATGAATGGAGTGGGCGAATACAGATCGTTTTCTCACTAAGTCGAATTTTTCGTACACGGCTAAGTAGTCTTGTACATCGGGAAACAACTCTCTTACCCAGTCACATTCGCTGGCGTTTTCTGCCATATGAGTATGCAGATGAACAGTAGGGTTATCGTTGAGTAGCTGCTGTGCCACTTGAAGTTGTTCTGGCGTGCTCGTTGGCGCAAATCGTGGTGTCACTGCATACCCTAATCGATCCTTGCCATGCCAGTCATCGATAAGGCGCTGAGTGTCACGCCCAGATGACTCCGGTGTGTCTAATAAATTGTCAGGGGCATTTCTATCCATCATGACCTTGCCGCAGATCATGCGAAGCTTTCGAGCGGCTGCCTCGGTAAAGAACGCGTCTACGGATTCCGGGTGCACCGTTCCAAAAACGAGAGCGGTGGTTGTTCCATTTTTGAGTAATTCGTCGAGAAAGAATGCCGCCGTTTTTTCAGCGATATCCTTGTCGGCATAGCGAGACTCCTCTGGAAACGTGTAGCGCTCTAGCCAATCTAGCAACTGAGTGCCGTAGCTGGCCATTACGTCAACTTGAGGATAGTGAATGTGGGTGTCTACAAAGCCTGGCATAACCAGCTTGTTGCCAAGATCAACAACCGTTGCATTATTTGATACGGTGATTGAATCAGCAGGGCCACAGGCCACAATCTTGCCGTTTTCGATCAGTAGAATACCGTTTTCAATATACTCCAGAGCTTCTGAGCCTTGTGTGTCTGGATTAGACAGGCAGTGAAGAAAATTGGCACGGATAGCCGTAGTGCAAATTGCCATTGTCAAACTCGATGCTGGGTATAGAATGTCGGCACCTGAACGACTTCGCTCAGGTGATCTTAAGGGTGCCCTAAAAATGCCCCTATGTCTTAAAGAGCGTTATTATCAAACGACATGATGGATACTCCAACAAAAACTCCTGCGCTGGTTGAAATGGTGGGTATCTCTAAGGCCTATCCCGGGTGCTTGGCGAATGATTCCATCGATATTAGTCTCAGTGCTGGCCGGGTACATGCCTTATTGGGTGAAAACGGTGCGGGTAAGAGCACCTTGGTCAAAATTCTATACGGGTTACTCGCACAAGATTCAGGCAGCATCCATTGGCAGGGAAAGCCTGTTGATATCAGCTCACCTGCTGTTGCCCGAGAGCTGGGTATTGCGATGGTTTTTCAGCACTTTTCTTTGTTTGAGTCTCTGTCGGTGCTTGAAAATATCGCATTGGGCATGGATGCCGATGCCGATTCGGATCTGCGAAATAAAATAATTACTGTCTCAACTCGCTACGGCTTACCTCTAGATCCCGATCGATCAGTGTTTACCTTGTCAGTGGGTGAGCGACAGCGCATTGAGATTGTTCGCTGTTTGTTGCAAAACCCAAAGGTTTTGATCATGGATGAGCCCACCTCGGTCCTCACCCCGTTGGAGGTGAATGAGTTGTTTGCCACCTTGTCGCGTTTGGCGGAAGAAGGCATGGCTATTCTCTATATAAGCCATAAATTAGAGGAGATTCGTAAGTTGTGTCACGACGCCACAATATTGCGAGGAGGGAGAAAAGTCGCCACTGCCGATCCGCGTGAGGAAACTGCACAAGGCTTAGCGGCGTTGATGATGGGTAGTGACATTCCCAAAGCGGTATTAAGAGAGCAAAGCAAGACTGGCAAGACCTTGTTCTCGTTATCGCAGTTGAATTACCCGGCCCTGGATCAAAACGGTATATCCCTTCAGGGTATTAACTTATCCATTAGCGCGGGTGAAATTGTTGGCATCGCCGGCGTGGCTGGCAATGGTCAAGATGAACTCATGCAAGTGATCGCTGGAGAAGTTCTTGCGCACTTAGACGATGCGATTTCGCTTCACGATAGTGCGATAGGTCGACAAGGGGCGGGTGAGCGTCGTAAACGTGGGTTGTGTTGCGTACCCGAAGAGAGGTTGGGGCACGCTGCCGTACCAACGCTTTCATTAACTGAAAATGTATTCTTAACGGCTCATCATCGTAAGGCGCTGCGTATAGCAGGGTTGGTGTCGTACAGGCGAAGTCGCAAATTTGCTAACGAAATCATTCAACGCTTTAATGTGCAATGTAATGGTCCAGCGTCGCTAGCGGGCAGCCTGTCAGGCGGCAACTTACAAAAATTTATAGTCGGTAGAGAAATTTTGCAGGCGCCAAATGTCTTGGTGGTCTCACAACCCACCTGGGGTGTTGATGCTGGTGCTGCGCGCGCTATTCATGATGCGCTACGAACATTGGCGGATGAGGGGGCTGCTGTGCTGCTGGTATCTCAAGACTTGGACGAGCTCATGCAAATTTCTGATCGTATTGGTGCGTTATGTGCGGGTCGCTTGTCCAACTTTCATCAAACCTCCCGTGTGACAGTGCAACAGGTAGGACTGTTAATGGGAGGTGAGAGCATCGATCGTCAGGCGCTTAACGCAGATTCTGGAGCCGACGCATGATCGCCTTGCAACGACGTGCGCATCCTTCTCGTTTAATGGGGTATTTAGCGCCACTAATAGCATTTGTACTGACCTTGTTGTCCGGTCTTTTATTATTCGCACTGTTAGGCGTGCCCATCTTTGAGGCATTTCATGCATTTTTTATTGAACCAATAAGCACCGTATACGGGTTGGCAGAGCTCGGTGTTAAAGCTGCACCACTAGTTATCATTGGCGTTGCACTGTCTATAGGCTTTAGAGCGCAGGTGTGGAATATTGGCGCAGAAGGCCAATTAATTCTGGGAGGTATTGCGGGTGCTGCAGTTGCATTATATTTTTATGAAGTAGATGAATGGTTTGTACTACCCCTAATGATATTAGCTAGTATCTTGGGTGGAATGCTCTGGGCATCAGTACCTGCATTGTTAAAGACGCGTTTCAACGTCAATGAAATACTCACAAGTCTTATGCTTACCTACGTTGCGGCACTCTTGTTGTCGTGGCTAGTATCGGGTCCTATGCGTGACCCTGACGGATTTAACTTTCCTGAGTCTCGTCTATTTCACGATGCAGCTTTGTTACCCCGATTACTCAGTGGCACTCGATTGCACATAGGGGCATTAGTTGCGTTAGGGGTTGTAGTGGCTGGCTGGTTATTGCTGTCTAAAACGTTATTAGGTTTTGCGCTGCGCGTAAATGGTGCAGCTCCTAGAGCGGGTGCGCATGCAGGTTTTAGTCAAAACCGTTTGGTATGGGTGGCCTTACTGCTAGGCGGTGGGTGTGCAGGAGTTGCAGGGTTGTTTGAAGTGGCAGGGCCAATTGGACAATTGCTACCCAACATCTCACCAGGTTATGGATTCACCGCTATTATCGTGGCGTTTTTGGGGCGGCTTCACCCAGTCGGTGTTTTGTTTGCAGGGCTCGTTATGGCGTTATCGTACTTGGGGGGTGAGTCTGCACAAATCACGCTGAACTTACCGCTTGCTGTAACGGGCGTGTTCCAAGGTATGTTGCTGTTTTTCCTATTGGCAACCGATGTGTTGATTAATTACCGGATAACCCGGAAGCGTCAATCATGAACGAAATACTCATCCTTACTATTTTAACGATCATTACCGCAGCCACGCCTCTGGTGTATGCCGCTATCGGTGAGCTAGTCGTGGAGCGAGCTGGCGTGCTCAATCTGGGAGTTGAGGGCATGATGTTGGCGGGTGCTGTTTGCAGTTTCGCAACAGCGCACCATACGGGTAGTGGTATGGCCGCTATTGTGGCGGGCATGTTGGCTGGCATGCTTATGGCGCTGCTATTTGCATTTCTAACGCTTAGCTTGCAGTCATCACAAGTGGCTACCGGTTTGGCTTTGACTATTTTCGGTGTCGGCTTAAGCGCGCTTATTGGTCAGTCATTAGTCGGAATAGCCTTTGAAGGGTTGCCTAGCTTAAACATCCCTATGCTGAGCAACTTACCGGTTGTTGGGCAATTGCTTTTTAGCCATGACATTTTAGTGTATGGCTCGTTTGTACTCGTTGCAGCGGTTGCTTGGTTTTTAAATCGAACTCGCGCAGGGCTGGTTTTGCGCTCTGTTGGAGACTCTCACGATGCGGCCCACGCCTTGGGTTTGAAGGTGATACGCGTTAGATATTGCGCCACCCTTTTTGGTGGGGCGTGTGCGGGTATTGGAGGGTCCTATTTATCGCTGGTCTACACACCTATGTGGGGTGAGAACATGAGTGCAGGGCGTGGCTGGATAGCCTTGGCACTCGTAGTTTTTGCCGTTTGGCAACCAGGAAGGCTTCTCTTAGGTGCCTATTTGTTTGGTGGAATTAGCATTCTGCAACTTCATGCTCAGGCCTTGGGAATAAATGTTCCTTCGCAGTTAATGTCAATGCTACCCTACGTCACAACCATACTCGTGCTGGTCTTGATCTCGCGTAATAGGGGAAGAATTCGCCGAAACGCGCCAGCCAGTATTGGACAACCATTTCATCCGACTACCTAGGTCCCGACATAAACTAGGCCGTCTTGCTCAATAGGAGAGTTACATGTCATTAAACGCGAACGTTAAACGTGCATTAACAGTGGTGGCTGCGGCAACGCTATCAGCACTCGCATTTAGCGCCACTGCTGCAGACCCAACTAAGGTTGGTTTTGTCTATGTAGGCCCGGTTGGAGATCATGGCTGGACTTACCGCCACGACATCGGTCGTCAAGCGATCGAAGCTAAATTTGGTGAAAGCGTTGAAACAACTTTCGTAGAAAGCGTTCCTGAAGGTGCTGATGCTGAGCGTGTTATTCGTAAGCTAGCAAGCACAGGTCACGATCTGATTTTTACTACATCATTCGGCTACATGAACCCGACGTTGAAAGTCGCGAAAGACTTTCCTAACGTAAAGTTCGAACATGCAACTGGATACAAGCGTAGCGATAACGTCACAACGTATAGCGCTCGTTTTTACGAAGGTCGTGCGGTACTTGGCACAATGGCTGGCATGATGACTAAATCCAACACAGTGGGTTACATCGCATCATTCCCTATCCCTGAAGTGGTTCGTGGAATCAACGCGTTCACTATTGCTATGCGTAAAGTTAACCCTGATGCTGAAGTTAAGGTTGTTTGGGTAAACACATGGTATGACCCAGGTAAAGAGGCTGATGCAGCTAAGGCACTTATCGATCAAGGTGTTGACATCATTACTCAGCACACAGATTCACCAGCGCCTTTGCAAGTCGCAGAAGAGCGTGGTGTTATGGGTTTTGGACAGGCATCAGATATGTCAGCCTTCGCTCCTAAAGCACAGTTGACCTCTATCATTGATGACTGGGACAACTACTACGTCGAGCGTACACAAGCAGTTATGGACGGCACATGGGCTTCACTTGACACATGGGGTGGTATTTCTACAGGTTTAGTTGGTTTTGCTGAATACGGCGAGATTGTACCGGCTGATGTAAAAGCTGCCGCTGACGTAGTTCGTGAAGGTATCGTTGATGGCACTATGCATCCGTTTCAAGGACCTATCAACAATCAACAAGGCGAAGAAGTCGTAGCCGCTGGTGAAGTGTTGGACGATGGTGTGCTTTTGGGTATGAACTACTACGTAGAAGGCGTTCAAGGCGACTTACCCAAGTAAGCCTTTTTTTGTTTATGTAGGCGTGTTTAGCGCCACATACAAAGCCGCTGCAAGCTATCGTTTGCAGCGGCTTTTTTATTGCCCGGTGTTAAGTG
>CALKLO010000022.1 GCA_937991945.1 uncultured Granulosicoccus sp. | reverse complement strand
ACGACGTGCCTCTGTCCGCGATAGTAGGCTTGGTAGTCAGTGGCTGAGATATTCAGCTTAAAAAACTTCCTCGGCATGGCTCTCAGCTACCTCGGTCAGTGAATCGTCGAATTCTTGTGCCTATAAAGTGTAGTTTCTTTGGCGTTGTTTGCTGGGGAGGGAGCGCTGGGTAAATTATCGGCGCCGTTAGGGCATTTTTGAAGCATCAGCCGAACAAGTATAGTCCTATATTTCAATCGCTTAGCAGTGTTTCAGCTGGCGTTCGCCTGCGAGTCACACCCGCACAAATAACCACATTGAGGAATTCAGCGTAAGCAGAACGCCAGAAGCTCCTCTTAATGAACTATCATTTCACATAGGTAAGCGGAAACTTCTATCCGTTGGCTAGGTCAGTTCCTGAACTAGCACCCCTCTCACTGGCCGGAAACTTAACTCCGTTGACTGATTCTCGAATTAACTGGACTCCCCGTTTAGCACAGTACAAGCGGCCGGACAACGTCCGTGCGGTGTTTGAAATAGCGGTTACGGTCATAGCATTTGTTGCTTTGTGGGCTGGTATCTGGGCTTTGCTGCAAGCGGAATACGTCACTACTTTCATTGCTGGCTTGTTGGCTTTACTGCCCGCAGGCGGTTTGATGGTCCGGTTGTTTATCATCCAGCACGATTGCGGGCACGGTTCTCTATTCACCTCGCGCAAGGCCAACGACTGGTTAGGCCGGGTGCTGGGCATTTTCACGTTTACACCGTTTGACTATTGGCGGCTACAGCATGCGGGTCATCACGCTACCTCTGGCAATTTGGATAAGCGCGGTGTTGGCGATATCGACACGTTGACCGTTAGTGAGTATCTCAGTCGCGGCAAGTTTGGGCGTTTCATGTACCGTTTGTACCGCAACCCCATGATCATGTTTGGTATAGGCCCCAGCTACGTTTTTCTGCTGCGTCACCGTCTGCCTATTGGCTCGATGAAAAGCGGCCTGACTCCTTGGGTCAGCACCATAGCAACCAATGTAGGCATCGTTGCTGTATCTGCTGCCATTATTTACGCCACAAGCTGGCAGATGTTTCTGATCATTCAAATTCCCATTGTTGTGCTGGGCGCGACCATTGGTATGTGGCTCTTTTATGTGCAACATCAATTTGATGAAACGCAGTGGGATCGCAACCCTGAATGGCAACGTGATACCGCCGCTTTGCATGGCAGTTCATTTTACGATCTGCCAAAGCCTTTGATGTGGATCAGTGGCAACATCGGTATTCATCACGTGCATCATCTGTCCAGCCGAATACCTTTCCATAAGCTGCCACAAGTTATCAAAGATTACCCAGAGCTTAAAGAGATGGGTCGTTTAACGTTGTGGGACAGCTTTAAGGCAGTCAAGCTAACGCTTTGGGATGAAGAGCGTCGTGAGTTGGTCTCTTTTCGCGATCTAGGCTTAAGAATGCAAGCTAACGCTGCGTAATGCGTTGCTAGCTTGCATTTAGATCATTAGGCGGTCAGGACACTTACCAACCGCCTACAAGTAAAACTGACTAACTCGACTCAGTTGCTAGGAAATAGCAGTGGGGTGACGAAGTCGATTGCCGCTGACATGCCCAAGTTCGGGAAAGCATCTATCAGTCCTTGCTTGAAATCTTCTGCATTGTCGACTGTGTCCAGCAGTTGCTGGGCTGTTGCTAGCCATTGGATGTTTGCGTTGTAAACACTCGCATCGGCAGGTGCGCCGTGCCCTGGTAGCACAACCGGATAACCACTAACCGCAGCAACGGTTTCCAGTGCTGTTGTCCAAGGCTCAATACCACCCGCTAAGATGAGGTGAACACCGCTGTAGACTAAATCACCCGTGACAACAACGCCGTGGTTAGGAATGCGAATGACAAGCTGAGTTGCAGCTTCTGCGTCGACAATCTTCTCAAACAAATAGGTAATGCCGTCGATTTCCAGAGTGCCGGGTGCAACAACTTGTGGAATCACGAAAGTGCTAGCAATGTTGTCCACACCGAAATCACCTTGTTTTTCTGCGATTTCAGCATCACCATTGGCTTCAATTAAGTCTGCGACCTCTTGTAGTGCGTAAACGGGTCTGTCGTTAAATGCTTCGCTACCCAAGAAGTGATCGGGATGATCGTGCGTGATGAATACGCGATCAATGGGTTTGCCGATTTCGTCGGCGTAAGCTCTCATGTCTACTGCGTTAGGCAGAAGGAATTGAGTGTCTATAGCGACCAAGCTATTTTCAGTTTCAATAAGGTGCGTTGAGTTTGCGAAAACGCTCTCGGGAGCTGTCAACGTGTGTACGGTAATACCGCTAGTGTTCTGCACTGAAACGGTGATTCCGCTGGCTCGGGTTGTGACTGTCGGAGCTGGTGTCGAGTCATTAGAACTATCGCTACAAGCTGACATTCCAATGGCTGAGAACAGTACTAGAGCGACGCTAGCCGTTCGGAAATTTGCCAAGATGGATAGTGTATTCATGGGTGGTAATGCTTGAGGGTTTTTTAAAAAATTCATGATTTTTATCAGGGGCTCTGTATTCACGAGTTTTGAAGGTCTGTTCAATGCGCTGCACTTGAACAGTGATGGTTGCCAGTGTTGCTACCAGCCGCACTTGAACGACAAAGCACTTTGTAACTATGATCAGTAAGTGGTTTGCACACCATTGCGTGACGGGCAAGCAAGTGCTAAAAATGCGGTATCAACGACCTGCGCCTAGCTAGCCTAAGCGAGGTGTTGTCTGATGATAAG
Organism: uncultured Granulosicoccus sp.; assembly: GCA_937991945.1. Lineage (GTDB taxonomy): Bacteria > Pseudomonadota > Gammaproteobacteria > Granulosicoccales > Granulosicoccaceae > Granulosicoccus. The sequence goes on along the minus strand of CALKLO010000022.1, from coordinate 7,049 downwards.
CAGGCTCCTACGGAACGCACTGTTCTGCATAAGCTAGAAAGCTACGTGTTTTCTGATCGTTTAACTTTCTGATACTCATCTTCGATGTGGCCTACTTTCCAGTAGCCTGAGATGTAGATATCTTCTCGTTGTAAATTGTTGTGCTCAGCTAAAAGAGAACGCAATTTTTTTATAATGCCCGATTCCCCTGCAATACAGGTTTGGACTCGGCCTTTAGGCCAGCCCAGATCGCGAAGCAGTTTTTCTGCAGCTTCTGATGGCTGGTGCGAGTCCGGATTCACAAACCAGTACATTTCAACACCCTTTGGTGCTTGTATGTCTTGTCGATCCTCTGAGGATGTAATCTCAAAAACGGCGACGCCTTTGGCATCACGTGGCATGGCTTCAAGAGTTACGGCTGCAACAGGAATGGCTGATGGGTCTGCGGCAACAATGTACCAGTCGGCATTGAAGTGGGTGACCTTTGGTGTGCTTGGACCTGCAAACCCTAAGAAGTCTCCAGGTGTTGCTTGGTTCGCCCAGCGTGATGCCGGGCCGTTGTCGCCGTGTGCGACAAAATCTATATCGAGTTCCTTGGTGTCACTGTTGAAGTGTCTTACGGTGTAAGTGCGTCGAACAGGGGAGGGGCCATTTATAAGGCGCTCTTGGAAGTGCTCGCGAGTCTCGTTGGGTTCTGGCAGCATGAGCTTGCAGTTGCCACCTTCACGTCCTTCTGGAAAGTCTACAAGCTCCTTGCCTGCAAATGTCACACGAATCATATTCGGTGTTAGTCGCCATGCTTCTTTGACGGTTAGAAGCTTGGGTGGTGAGCGTTTTGTTACTGTGCGAACTGCCTTTTTTATTCCGGATAGCATCTATTGGTTAGGGTTCCTTTTTAATTAACGCCATAAGCGTTGTCTTTGACGCATACGATTGAGGCGTCGTTCAGTGAAAGCAAGCGATCATTGGATATGTCATTCATCATTATTGAAAGTAATGAAAGCCAATGACCGCTTACTCATCAGTAAAATGTTATGCGAGCGCAATGGGCACAATACATTGGGTCAAAATAGATAAAGCGTTTTAACCACCGTGATACGCTTTGCTAACAGCGTAGGAGTCTTCAAACCAGTTCCAAAGTACAACCTGCCCATCGCGAACTTTAACGCGTAGCGCAAATGTAAATTTTCCTGATTCCTGACCAGTCTTAGTCGCTATCGTGTTCATGTTGCCAAACACAGCAACCGTATCTCCAGATGCAAATGCATCGGTGTTTTCCCAAAGCGTTGTTTGTAAGTTTGACGAAAATACGCCCAGGAATTTAAAGATAGCTTCTTTACCTTCCCATGGGCCTATCCATGGCATGGACTTGTCGCCCTCGTTATGCCAGACCATGTCGTCGGCCATGAGTGTTGACATGCTCTCCATGTCGCCCTTGCCCATCGCATCCATGAGCGCCATTGCAGTGTCTAATGACGCTTTACTTGTATCATCCATATCTTGTGCTCTCAACGATTGTCCGAAAAAAAGCGCTACAGCTGCGCCTAGTGAGGTAGTTAAAACAGTTCTACGTTTCATGAAATATTCCCGATAAAACTAATCAATGAAGGAGTTACTAGAATTTTCCAGCTTCGTTATGAGCAGCATCTGATGTTGGCATTGGGGCGATGACATCCCAGTGTTCGACGATCAATCCGTCTTCAAGTCGGAAGAGATCATAGAAGGACATAGCGTTGTCACCGAATGTGCCTTCTGACATCGTTAATACAAAGTTGCCCTCGCCAATCACCTGATGCACTTTTGAGTACGCCATGCTGATTCCTTGTTTTGCCATCTCGCCCATAAAAGCGCCGAAGCCTTCAAGTCCGTCGCCAACCATTGGATTATGTTGTGTGTAAGTAACAGGGCTTATATATTGTGTGATGTCTACCTGCTCATGATCTATAAGAGATTTAGTAATGAACTCTAGGACCTTAGCCTTGTTCTCTTCAGTCTTGTCTAAGTCTGTGATCTCGGTTTCACCGTCAGTCTGACTATGGCCAGATGGGTTGGGAGTTTGCTCTTCAATTAAGTTGTCCCAGTGTTCTACGATTTTCCCGTCTACAACTCGGAATACATCAAACGCAATTAAAGGTGTCGGGCCAAAGCCTTCGTACCTGCCATGAAATGCAACTAAGTCACCGTCGCTTATTACGCGGGTAAAATCTGTTTTGAAGTTTCCACTCTTCCCCAGGTTTTCTATAAGCCCTTTGAAGGCGTCACTACCATTCGGTACTTCAGGATTATGCTGGATGTAGCTGGAGTCAAAATAGGTATCGACTGCATCAGGATTAAGCTTGCCAAGTGTCTCCGTCAGTGCTTCAATAGCAAAATCTTTAACGGATGGCTCGTCGTTTGCCACCGATACAACTGTCGTTGCCATATACAAACATGTTGCAATACAGCCTAATTTTAAAGCTTGCAAATTAATTCTCCATATAAAGTGGGCCGTACAATCGGCACGGTTTAAAGTTCGTTTGCTAGTATATTGATCTCCTAACTTGGCGATAAGTAGCACTTGTCAGATGAGATTGTTCTGGAGAGGTGAACAATGATCGATAAACTTCGCAGCATGGCGATATTCGCAACGGTCGTCGATCAAGGCACGTTCCGAGCCGCTGCTCAACATTTAAATCTTGCCCCATCACGAATTAGCCAAACAGTCTCGGACCTTGAAAAGGAGCTTGGCGTCACGCTTCTTTATCGTTCGACACGTCAGCTATCACTGACAAACGAGGGGCGCATTCTCCACTTGAAAGTGGGTGAGATGTTGAAGGCTGCAGAATCTGGCCTTGATGAAATTAACCAAATGTCCAGTCAACTTGCTGGTGAATTAAAGGTGTCGGTACCAGCGTTTGTTACACAAACGGGTTTGATGAGTTTGTTTGCAGAGTTTATTAAATCAAACCCGAGCATAACGCTTACGTTTAATTTTTCGGATCATCCACGAGACCTTATAAAAGAAGGTTTTGATTTGGGTATAAGAGCTGGGCTATTGCAAGATAGCGAGCTGATGTCGCGCAGCATTGGGCAAACGTCTCGCTTGCTGGTTGCAAGCCCTGACTACGTTGCGTCAAAGCAAGTTCCTACTCATCCCAGTGATCTTGAGCAATGGGATTGGCTGCATTTCTCGATGCGGCCAGAAAAAATCGATATGGTTTCAGGCGGTGGCGAAACCGTGACTGTGAACAACCGGTATCGTGTTGAGGTTGACTCAGCCTACGCGCTGGGAGAATTCGCCATGCTTGGATTAGGACTGACGGCTCTGCCAGGGAATTTGGCTAACCGGGCATTTCGTCAAGGTGACTTAGTACACGTGATGCCGGAGTGGTCTATTTCGCCGCTCATGTTTAATGCGGTTTGGCCAGATCGTTCTCGGCGTGAGACGATCACACTGAACTTCATTCGGTTTCTGGCAAGTCGTTCCGATCATTTTTAAGGCTGGCACATTTTGCACAGCAAAGACAGATACTACTTAGAACGTTAAGCATAATCAGGAGTCGCGATTAACGACTCCTGATTATGTGATTATCTAAGAACAGAATTAGTCGTTTAGCTACAGCAGATTGATTACTCTGCTGCAGCTTCACCCGCTCTCAACCATTCTAGGTGTAAGCCTTTAGCTGTACGGTTTGCAAATCCTTTCCAGTAAGTGTGAGCATCTGAAAAGCTACCATCGTCTTCTGTGGCATACACGCCATCGTTAGAGTTTGGTGTTAGCTCTAGGTATTCCTGCTTTGCGCTATCACTCTTTAGGTGCAGGTCCATCCATGCGGTAGCAAAGTGCTGAGTGATGTTGTTCATTCTCGCTGTGTCCCATACGGCATCAGCGTAATGTTCAAACGGTGGAAAGCCCAATGTTGGATTGTCAGCATAGCTTTCTTCCGGGGCAGGAATCGGCGCCGCTGCGTTATGATTTGCATTGTCGAAAGTCAGCAATGCACGATCAACATTAATAGATTCTTCCCAGATAGCTTTTACACCACCCTCATATAAAGATACATCGTCTTCCGATCCTGCCATGAGCAGCATAGGAATCTGTACACCTTCAAGAGTCTGTGCGTCGAAGAACCCAAAGTTACGGCCCCACGGTGCAATGGCAATAGCAGTTTTAATGCGCGAGTCTGGCAGGCTGTTATGCGAATCGCTACCAGACTGGTGTATGCCTAATGTGCCAAAAGGCGAGCTGAAAGGATATGCAACGGAAGCTTCTGTGACGCCGCCACCTGCTGTGATTACCGCGCCATAGCCACCCATGGAATAACCAATTAATGCCGAGTTATCGGTGTCAACTAGGCCATATAAAAAGCTTGCCGAATCATTGTTTAAACGCTCGATTTCGTTGAGTACAAATAGTTGGTCGAGTGAGCGGTTGCGCAGTGTTGAGCCAAATGCTGCCTGAGTTCTATAGGTGGAGTCGGTGTGGTCAATGGAGGCAACGATATAGCCTTTTGACGCTAAGTTTTCACCCAAGTGAGACATCAGGAATCGGTTACCCGGATAGCCATGAGACATGATGATTAGCGGGAAAGCGCCAGTATCGATTAGAGGTGCTGCCCACAGCGTGGCTTGCCCGTACAAATCGACTTCGGTGGTGGCATCACGTAGAAATGCTCGCAAGGCATTGCTGCCAGTAGCACCGGGATACGACGGGTACCACATTTGAACCTCTAGCTCGCGGTCGTATGTGGGCAGTGTCTCGGGGGCTTCAGCGGACGGGTCGAGTGCTAATACATTGAGCTGGTCAGGATTGATCATGGTGAGTGGGCGAGTACCCACTTCATAACTACCATAGGCGGCTAGTTCTGGTGCATCTGGCCGTTGTGTGTCTATCCTGTTTTCTGCCATGGCGTGGCCAGCTAGAAATTGAGTGATTAATGCCAAGCCAACGAGTGGTTTGGAATAAGAAGTAAGCTGCATAGTAGGAAATCTTCCGTGTGGTGTAAAACCATAATACACGCTGAGCATTTCCTGACCACTACAAGCTCATATTGACGCTTGGTAGTTCGTTAAGGTACTGATTAGTGCGATTTTAGGGTAGCACTACTTGTTGGTAGTCTCCTTTTGTACGCAGTGTCATGACAACATTTTCTTGGGTTCGATTTCTCCAAAACCAGCCATGGTTGCCTGTAAATGCGGCTGTTATTTCACCTTGCTGCTCTGGTACAGACCGACCTTTTTCGTAGCTGATGCTTTGGCCGTCGCCATCACCATGGGTATCGTGATTCAGCACCGCGCCATTTGCACTCCATTCAAACTGCGCAATTGCATCAGCGTTCATCGCTAGCTTAATCTCTATGCCTTCACCTGGCGTTAGTGTGTATTCCAGCTCATCTCGCCACGATTTGATGGGAGTGGCAGTATCATTTGCTGATAGCTCAGCGATAGGGGTGTCATCAATCGGCGGGTTTTCTATGTTGACCGTTGCACCTACGGTGGCAGCAATAGCAGCTAGCTGGATTTCAATAGCGTCGAGCCTTTGGGTTATGGCACTCTCGTTTGTTACGAGTTTTGAGCTGCTGATGTGTGATGCACCTGTTGCAGCGCCAACGGCTGTGCTCGCGACAGCCTTTGCGGTGGCACCGTCCTCAGTGACGGCGCTCGCATTTGCGACCGCGACTGCGTCCGCGACGGCGTCCGCATCTGCGACGGCGTCCGCCTCGCTGTGAAGCTGCTCTTTGATATGTCCCATTTCGGTCAAGCCGAGTACGTGACCCACGCCTGTTGGGTCAATGCCATGTTCGGCTGGCAGCCATACAAAAGTGAGTATAGCGCCTGCCACAACGATAGCACCCAGCGTCGCCTTAACTAAACCACCGGATGTGGCGTTAAGCTCGCTTGCTTGAATTGCTGGTTGTGGGGCCGATGTGCTTACATTTGATCGCATAGTCATAATTATATTTTGATCAGTGAATGTGGGTAAGTTCAGTAACAATGAACCCTGCGATTTGAAAACCCATGAGCGTAAAACCAGCCGTCATCATGACAACGTTGGCTGCGTAGGCTTGGCGTGCAAATGAATAAGAGGCGCGCCAGTATTTCATGATCAAAAGAATAGCGGCTAACGCCAGAAGCTGGCCGATTTCCACGCCTACATTAAATGCTAACAAGTTGGGTACTAAGCCATCAGGTGAAATATCGTATTCGATAATTTTTGATGCAAGACCAAACCCGTGTAGCAAACCGAACAGTAAAGTGGCAACTCTCGTGTCAGGCTGGTAGCCGAACCAATGCTGGTAGGCCCCTAAATTATCCAAAGCTTTGTACACAACGGAAAAGCCGATGATTGCATCAATGATATAGCTGTTGATACCGACGTTAAAATAAACACCCGCAAGCATCGTTGTTGAGTGCCCAATGGCAAAGAGCGTGACATAGACAGCGATTTGCTTCATGCCATACAAGAAGAAGACAACGCCGAGCAAAAATAGAATGTGATCGTAGCCAGTCACCATGTGCTTGGCGCCCAAGTAAATGAACGGAATAATGTTTATTCCAGATATTTCTTGGATGTATCCCTTGTCACCTTGGGTTACTGCATGCGCCAACGCAGAGTCAGGCCACAGGATAATGACACCTACCAGAAGCAGGGTGACAAACGTAAGCGGGTTTGACGCTTGTCTCGAAGTTGTTGGCATGTCGTGTGAGGTGGCGAAGATACAATCTCGACATGCTACTACCTCGTTAGATAACTAACAAATATAAAATCCCTGTGTGGCTAATGAATGCAACGTTCCTGTCAACCGATTGTGACTGAGCCCGTTTAAGGCTTCAGAACTCATGTCACGCCTTCGTTACTCAGTGGGCTTACAGCTGGGGCTAATTTATCGATCACAACATAGGACGGCAGAGCGCGGTAGTGCAGAAGCTGCGCCTGCCTTAGGTGTGTATGTAAATAGGAGTAGGCGCTATTAGTATGATGTAGCCCCGAGAGTCATAAATGAATTTTCCACTGTCGGATTCAGCGCGCACAGCATGATTCACGGTGAAATTTTAGTGGCGGTAGATGTTGATCACTACGATGCCGGTCA
>CALKLO010000021.1 GCA_937991945.1 uncultured Granulosicoccus sp. | reverse complement strand
TCGATAGCTGTCAATTACGGCGGGCGCTGGGATATCGTTAATGCAGCAAAGCAGATAGCGCGAAAAGCCCGAGATGGTCAACTGGATCCAGAAACCATAGATACGGCTACTTTTTCGGAGCACGTATCGCTCAGTGATGTAAACGAGCCAGATCTGTTCATCAGAACAGGTGGCGAAAAGCGTATCAGTAACTACTTGTTGTGGCACCTTGCTTACACAGAGTTATATTTTACTGATGTACTGTGGCCTGATTTTTCAGACATCGAATTAGGCCATGCTCTTGAATTCTATGCGGGTCGGCAGCGTCGTTTTGGCCGCACCGGTGAACAGGTACAAGATAGCAATGCTTAAAACTAGAGTCATTACGGCTGCGGTATTACTCGTTCTCTTCAGTAGTGCGCTGGCCTTCGCATCTGTTGATGTTTTTGCTTTGTTATTAAGTGGCATTGTCGCGGCTTCGGCATGGGAATGGAGTCGCCTGTGCGGCATCAAGGACGAAACTGTACAGACAGCATTTGCAGCTATTGTCGGCTTATTAGGGTTACTAGCCCTGTATTTGCCCTACAGTGAAGAGTTTGCACGTTGGTTGTTTTTACTAGGCTTTTTGTTTTGGCTTAGCGTGCCTGCTGCGTTCTACCTATTGCCTCGCATGCCAGCTATCAATAGCGTCAGAGAGCCGCTACTCATTACCGGTTCGCTCGTTTTTATTGTCAGCGTTATGGCTGTACAAAATTTACGCAGTTTCTTTCCGGGTGCGTCATCGGGTTTGTTGCTTTATGCACTGAGCATCGTCTGGTTAATGGATATTGGGGCGTATTTTAGTGGTCGTCGCTTCGGTAAGCGAAAGCTTGCCCCATCGATTAGCCCAGGTAAGACTTGGGAAGGTGTATTCGGTGGTTTAGCGGTTACCGGACTGGTTTTGCTGGTGGTTCTGATAGCTGCTCCATTTGCTGACGATAATGGATTTAAATTGATAGTGGCGACAGTTCTGGCAGCCTGTGCCTCCGTGTTGGGTGATCTTTACGAGAGTCGGGTCAAGCGTGCTGCCGACATGAAAGACAGTAGTCAACTGTTGCCCGGCCACGGTGGCGTGTTAGATCGAATTGACGGCGTTCTGGCGGCACTGCCCGTATTTGCCTTCACATGGGTGTGGTTATGAGTGTGGGGTTGACTCCAAACCGACCTCATATTCAAGAAACTTCGAGTGGGACTACCCGACAGCAAGCAATAACTGTCTTAGGGGCTACTGGCTCGATTGGCAAAAGTACTTTGGACGTCGTGTCTAGGCACCCCGATCGCTACCGTGTTTATGCTCTGTCAGCGCATACTCGTGTTGACGAGCTTTTAGCGCTATGTGAGCAATTTACGCCTGAAGTAGCCATCTTGGGCGATGAAAAATCAGCGCAAAGACTCAAAGATCTATTCGTATCTAAAGGGTTATCGACAGAGGTGCAATGCGGTCCAGGAGCGCTAAATGCGGCGGCTTCAGCCAAAACTGTGGATATTGTGGTTGCAGCGATCGTGGGAGCTGCCGGATTGATGTCCACATTAGCGGCTGCGGAGGCGGGTAAACGGCTGCTTTTGGCCAATAAAGAGTCATTAGTGATGAGCGGTCAGCTCCTAATGAACGCTGCAAAACAGGCTGGTGCGCTTATTTTGCCGGTCGATAGTGAGCACAATGCGATTTTTCAGAGCCTGCCAGCGACCAAAGAGGGGGTAAATACGTCTGGAATCGAAAAAATATTGCTCACAGCATCAGGTGGTCCATTACGTAATTGTACGGTTGAGCAGCTTGCTGTTGTAACTGCGCAACAAGCGTTAAAGCACCCAAACTGGTCAATGGGGCCGAAAATATCTATCGATTCTGCCACCCTCATGAACAAGGGATTGGAAGTCATAGAGGCCTGCCAGTTGTTTGCAGTGGCCGCCGACGATATCGAGGTGGTGGTTCATCCAGAAAGCATTATTCACTCAATGGTCAGCTACGCAGACGGCTCAGTGCTAGCGCAGATGGGCCGCCCAGATATGCGAACTCCTATCGCTCACTGTCTTGCCTGGCCAGAGCGTATCCAATCGGGTGTCGAGCCTTTGAATTTCTTCGAACTAGCAGGCTTGCATTTTGAAAAACCAGACACGGTGCGTTTCCCATTGTTGCAGTTAGCGTTCGATGCGCAACGTGCTGGCGGTACTGCGCCGACTATTTTAAACGCGGCTAATGAGGTAGCAGTCGATGCCTTTTTATCCGGCTCTGTTGCTTTTTTACAACTCGCGAGGATAGTTGAAGAGACTTTGAGTCGCTCAAAAATATCCCCAGCAAGCGATTTGACCACTATTATTGAAGCAGATAAAAACGCTCGAGAAACAGCGACTAACCTGATCTTGTCAGGCATAGTTTGATTCCTAATGTACCGACGATCGACCCAATAAATAACTCTCCACCATGATGTGTATATGTTCAGCAATGTAGTTTTCAGCGCGCTCGCTTTTTTGGTGGCTTTGGGGTTACTCATCTCGATCCACGAGTACGGCCATTTTTGGGTGGCGCGGCGGGTAGGTATAAAAGTGCTCCGGTACTCAGTCGGCTTTGGCCGTCCGTTGTTTACGTATCGCGGCAAGGTGGACGGTACCGAGTATGTAGTGGGTGCGATACCGTTGGGCGGTTATGTAAAAATGCTGGACGAGCGTGAAGCGCCTGTCGCGCCAGACGAACAACATCGAGCTTTCAACCGAAAACCGTTATGGGCTCGAAGCGCCGTAGTGATAGCGGGGCCGATGGCAAACTTCCTGTTGGCGATTGTCGCTTATTGGGTTGTCATGATGATAGGCATCAGTGGGGTGGCACCGTTAGTCGGTGCGCCTCTCGAGAGCTCACCAGCGGCGCTTGCAGGCTTTCAGTACGAAGACCGTATCATCTCAGTGAACGGCTCATTGACGCCTACCTGGACCGACGCACGCATTGCTTTGCTTGAGTCGTCCATGAGCGCCAACGGACCACTAAACATTGAAGTGCTTGATGCGTCTGGTCAGCAAGTTATGAGGCAGCTTCCTGTGACGCAGGAGCAAATGCTGAAAGCTACCGGCGATGCAGTTGCTAATCTTGGGTTTCGTGCGTGGTGGCCAGAAGTTGAGCCTATCGTGGGTGTGGTTGTCGAAGGTGGCGCTGCCGAAGCCGCAGGTTTTGAAGCAGGTGATGTGGTGATATCGGTGAATGATGTTGCTATCGACAGCTGGCAAATGCTAGTCCAATCAGTGCAGCCCAACGCAGGTGTTGCTCTGGATGTGCAACTCAAACGTGGTGAAAATTTCATAGCATTGACGTTGACCCCTGAAGCTTTCCAACTTGGCGACACAACAGTGGGTCGAATTGGCGTTATGGAAAACCAATCTGCACAGCTCTCAGAAAAAGCGAATGTAGTGGTCAAATTTGCGCCATTACCGGCATTGAGCGAGGCGGTTGTCCGTACCTGGGACATGTCAGCGTTAACACTGCGCATGCTGAGCAAGCTACTGATAGGTGAGGCGTCACTAGACAATATCAGTGGTCCCATCAGTATTGCCCAGTACGCTGGGCAATCAGCGAGTATTGGGATCGATCACTACATCAATTTTATCGCCCTGATCAGTATTAGTCTGGCGGTCTTGAATTTACTACCTATCCCCATGCTGGACGGAGGGCATCTTTTGTATTTTGCGGCTGAAGCTATTCGTGGAAAGCCATTGCCTGATGCTGTGCAAATTTGGGGACAACAGATCGGAATAGCATTGCTTGGTGCGTTAATGTTTCTGGCTTTTTATAATGACATTTGGCGATTAATTCGATGAAACGTTTCGTAGCGTCATCTGTGAAATACCTGTTGCTGCTGATTTTTGTATCAGGAATTACTACCGCACAAGAGCCTGTGCAGAATCCAGTGCGTGATTCTTCTTTGTTGAGTTCAGCTTCTCAAGCGGGTGCTTTTGTCATCTCTGATATTGTTATAGAGGGCAATGAGCGGATTGACCTGGGAACCATACTCAATTACCTCCCGGTGCGTAATCGTGATCAATTCGTCCCTGCTGAAGACAGCCCAAGAGTGCTGCGTTCGCTATATGAAACCGGACTGTTCAGCGATGTGCTTGTTAAAAGACGTGGCGCAGATACGCTACTGCTTGAGGTAGAAGAGCGCCCAGCCATCGGCAGCATTAACATTTCAGGTAATAAAAAGGTTGAAAGCGATGAGTTGAGAAAATCATTGAGACAATCCGATATCGCGTTGGGACGCGTTTATAACCGTTCTATCTTGGAGACGGTTGAGAGAGAGTTGCGACGTGTTTATTTCAGCTCTGGCAACTACGGTAGCGAAATAGAAATCGATGTCGCTGAATTACCGCGTAATCGTGTTGCCTTAGATATCAATATTACTGAAGGTGCAGTTGCGCGCATCGAACACATAAACATTGTGGGTAACCAAACCTACAGTGAAAAGACGTTACTAGATTTACTGCACTCAAGAGAGAAAACAATCAACCCGTTTAGTTCAGCGGATGAGTACTCTCAAGTAAAGCTAGCGGCTGATATCGAATCCATACGTTCGTATTATCAGGATCGAGGTTTCATACGATTTGAGATTGACTCTACTCAAGTCTCTATTTCTCCTGATAAGCGCGACATTTTTATCGTTATTAATATTCGAGAAGGAGAGCGATACACGCTGGGTGACATTCAGCTAGACGGTGAAGTTGATATCCCGAAGGAAGAATTGATATCGCTCATCACAGTGAAGGATGGCGATGTTTTCGCGCGTAAAGATATTGTCAGAAGTAGCAATGCGATCAATGATCGTTTAGGCGAAGACGGGTATGCATTTGCCGATGTCAATGTTATCCCGAGTATCGATGATGAAGAACGACGGGTTGACCTTACTTTTGTCATTGATCCGGGTAAGCGAGTCTATGTGCGTCGCATCACTTTTAGTGGTCAATACAAAACACGCGATGAAGTGCTACGTCGTGAAATGCGTCAACTGGAAGGTAGCCGTTTTTCACCTGCGTTAGTAAACCGTTCACGCGTCAGATTGCAACGATTAGCCTTTATGCAGGCCGTTAGTATCAGAACGCCTCGCGTGCCAGGAAGAGACGACCAGGTTGATTTAGAAATAACAGTTCAAGAGGGACAATCGGGGTCATTCAGTGCCGGCTTAGGTTATGGCAGTGATGGTGGGGCGACCGTCAACTTGGCATTTCAACAAGACAATCTGTTTGGAACCGGTGAGAGCCTTCAATTCTCATTTGATAATTCAGAGACGACTCGTCAATTGTCCCTATCATTTAGCGACCCGTATTTCACTGACGATGGAATCAGCCGTACTGTGGGTGCCTTTATCAGAGAAACTGATACCAGTAACCAGGATTCCACTTCTCGCTATTTGGCGAGCACGCGCGGTGCTAGTGTCCGTTTCGGTGTGCCATTAAGTGAGTTTTCGACGTTTAGAGTCGGTCTTGGGTACGAGCGGACCGAGCTTGGAACAACATCGGGCACACCGGATGAAATCAATAACTTCGTGGCGGAAGAGGGCGAAGTTTTTAATATATTCGACTTGAATCTAGGATTTACCTACGACACTAGGAACCGGACGGTTTTTGCCACTAGCGGTGCGGTCAACCGATTTACGTTAGAGGCTGCGATCCCTGGCAGTGAATACACGTACTACAAACTGGGTTATGCCTTCGAATATTTTAAGGCAATCAATGATCGCTACACATTTTCAACATCAGCCCGAATTGACTCTGGTTACGGGTATGGTGATTTTGAAAAACTGCCCTTCTTTAATCGGTATTTTGCTGGCGGTGTCAGAACCCTGCGTGGCTATCGCACGGGCAGTTTAGGGCCGCAAGACAGTCTGGATAACGCGGCAGGTGGTGATTACCGGACTCTGGGCACCCTGGAAGTTATTTTTCCGCCACCATTTGTGGAGGAGCCAGGTGCGACTCGTTTGAGTTTGTTTACCGACTTCGGAAATGTTTTTACCAGTACCGATGCGTTTGATGTCGATGAATTCAGAGGCTCTTACGGCATTGCGTTTGTGTGGTTATCACCGGTTGGACCATTGACATTCAGTCTTGCAAACCCCTATAACGAGCAGGAAGGGGACAGCTTGCAGCGATTCCAATTCACGATTGGTTCGATTTTCTAATGAATTTGATGAACGGGCTTAAGGCCAATATCGAGGGGGCGACCCATTGAACAGTAAATTTGGAGTCAGATGCTTAAGACCACTGTGTGCGTTGTTTGCACTGGTTTTCTGCTGTGTCTCTCCTGCCGTGGCACAAGAGAGTCAGTCGCGCATAGGATTTGTAGATATTCCGTATCTCATCGATCGTGCACCTCAGGCACTCGAAGCGGAGCTTCGTCTAGAGACAGAATTTGCTCCTCGCCAGGAAGAGCTAGAAGATCAACGAGCCGAACTCGCTGATCTCGCTGCCCGTCTGGCTAATAGCAGTTTGGAGTTATCGGATGTTGAAATCGCCCAGCTCGATCGTCAAACTCGCGGTCTGGAGAGGCGTATTAAGCGCAGTGAGCAAGACTTTCGTGAAGAGCTGAATATTCAAAAAAACGATGAATTTAAGAAAGTTAGAATTCTCGTTCTTGAAGCCATTGGCGAGTTCGGAAGAACACACGATTACGATTTGATCGTGAGCGACGGTGTGTTGTTTGCCAACAAACGAGTGGATGTGACAGAGCGAATTCTAGAATCACTGACTCGCGAGAACAACAGACTCCAGTCGGCGAACTAAGCGGTTGTCCCGCCGGATACACCTTAAATGATCCTTGGAGAGTTGGCAGCGGCCTTAGGGCTAGAGGCGCATGGGGATCTATCTCACGATGTCTTAAAGTTAGCGCCTATTGAAAGAGCATCCGGTACAGAGCTAGCATTCGTGGTGAATGCCAAGTTTGTAGATGCCTTGAGAGCTTCAAAGGCTGGGGCTGTGATTCTTCCTGAATCTTTGGCGGCTTCGGCTCCCGGAAATTACTTGGTGAGTGATAACCCCTATGCGGCTTATGCGAAAGCGTCGTGGATTCTAAAGCCTGCAACAGCTAAAACCCCAGGAATACACGATTCGGCAATTATAGATCCCAGCTCGACAATAGCTCAAAGTGCCTGTATAGGTCCTGGTGTGGTTGTTGGTGCTAATTCTTCGATCCAAGAAGGGGTTATTGTCGATGCCCATACCGTAATCGGTTGTGATGTGTCAGTGGGACAAAACACGCATCTTTTTGCTCGGGTGACCCTGTATGACAACGTGCATTTAGGCGAAGCTTGTCGAGTGCAGTCAGGTGCCGTGATTGGCAGTGAAGGATTTGGTTATGCATGGACCAACAGTGGGTGGTCACAGATACAGCAAACGGGTGGCGTGCACATTGGAAATCGTGTGCATGTGGGGGCTAATACCACCATTGATTGCGGTGCGATTGATGCCACAGTCATTGCCGACGGTGTCATTCTCGATAATCAGATTCAAATAGCTCACAATGTATATATTGGTGAGAATACGGCGATAGCAGGTTGTGTTGGTGTTGCTGGCAGTACCAAAATAGGTGCCTATTGCCAAATCGGTGGGGCCTGTAATATTGTTGGGCATATAGTCATCACGGATAAGGTCGTTATTAACGCTGCATCCTTGGTTTCACGTTCGATTTTGGAGCCGGGGCGGTATGGTTCTGGAACTCCTTTGCAACCAGAGCGTCTTTGGCGTCGTAGTTTTGTTAACCTAGGTAAACTAGACGACCTGTTCAAACGCTTGCGCAGTTTAGAGCGCCTGAACAAAATCGATTGACTCTGAAAATCAAACAGGATTTGCACACGCAGTGGATGACATCCGAGAAATTCTGAAGTACCTTCCGCATCGATATCCATTCTTGATGATCGATCGCGTGCTTGATTTCCAGCCGAACGAATCGTTGACTGCGATCAAAAACGTCACGATTAACGAACCGATTTTTACTGGGCACTTTCCGCAATCACCGATTTTTCCGGGTGTTCTCATTCTAGAGGCAATGGCTCAGGCGTGTGCACTGCAAGCATTTAAGAGCATGGGTGGCTACCCTAGTGAAAAAACGCTCTATTTGCTCGTAGGTATCGACAAAGCTCGCTTTAAAAAGCAGGTCATTCCTGGTGATCAAATTGTTTTTCATGTCACTGTGCAAAAAGAAAAACGAGGGATCTGGCGCTTTGCAGCAACGGCTAAAGTGGACGATGTCTTGGCCTGCTCGGCGGAGGTTCTGATTGCACGCAACGAGATAGACGATTGATTCACTCAACTGCAATTGTCGATGCGTCTGCTCAAATAGCAGATGATTGTGAAATCGGCCCATATAGCATCATTGGTGCAAATGTCAGCATTGGCTCAGGTACGGTCGTAGGGCCTCATGTGGTCATAAAAGGGCCAACGACTATCGGTGCAAATAATAAAATATTTCAGTTTGCATCGGTCGGAGATGATCCTCAAGATCTGAAATACGCAGGTGAAATAACGCATTTAGAAATTGGCGACAGTAATACTATTCGCGAATTCGCCACGATAAACCGTGGAACCGAGGGTGGGGGTGGAATCACTCGCATCGGTAACCATAATTTGTTCATGGCGTACATTCATGTCGCTCACGATTGCGTTATTGGTGACCATATCATCATGGCCAACAGTGCTTCATTAGCGGGCCATGTCACCGTAGGTCATTATGCGATTTTGGCAGGCTTCGCGTGTGTGCATCAATTTTGTGAAATCGGTGAACATGCTTTTGTTGGACTTAACTCAGTAGCCAACAGGGATGTGTGTCCTTATACCCTAGCCGTTGGTAATTACGCTGAAGGTAAAGGTATTAACAAGAACGGGCTAAGACGACGAGAATTTACTGACGACGCAATTGCAGCGCTACACCGAGCTTACAAAGTACTCATTCGTCAGCATGGAGAGAGAAGCCAGGCCATAGCATCCCTCAGTGATGAAGCTGCAAAGTACGCCGAGGTTGCACGTCTGATTGAATTTATCGAAAAGAGTGAGCGAGGAGTCGTTCGCTAATACGATGAGGTTGTTATAGAAACAAAAGCGAGTCATCTGCTCTGTTATTGCCAGCTAAACCTTAACCCTATGGTTTAGGTTTGGCGAGATCCAAGATCAAAGCGGCAACTCGACCTGACGCACCTGAATCCCCCATAAGCGCCTTAACACGATGCAGCTCTTCAATCATCGTGGAGCGTTTTGCACCATCATTCAACAGCGACAAAGTTTCGTGGGCCATGGCTTCTGGTGTGGCGTCATGTTGAACTAATTCAGGCACCACACGTTTACCTGCGACTATGTTTACTAACGAGATGTTAGGGATTTTAATTAGGCGCTTCATGATTGCGTAGTTGATCTTGTTGACGATGTACATCACAACCATGGGTGTGCCGATTAGGGCGGTTTCTAGAGTCGCCGTACCTGACGCGACCAATGCGACATCAGCTGCACGCATGATGTCTCGTGAGTTTTCGCATCGTACGTGCAGGTTTTTTAATGCGCTCTTACCTATTGTCTCGTTGATGAAAGACAACTCAAGCGTGGGTGCTACCGGTAGGAGGAATTGGCAGTGGGGAAGTTGAGTCGCTATGATTTGTGCGCTTTCCAACATAGGCGGAAGATTACGCTGTATTTCGCCGCTGCGGCTGCCTGGTAGCAGCGAGACTACCGGGTGCTCCGCGTTCAGTTCAAAATACTGACAGGCTTCAGCCTTCGTCATTGATGAAACTGCATCAGCGACAACTGGGTTGCCAACATAGGTCACTGGAATACTATGTTTTTCGTATATCTCGACTTCAAACGGGAACAATACGGCCATGTGCGAGACTACCTTACCTATCTTGGGAACTCTGCCAGAGCGCCACGCCCACACCTGCGGGCTGACATAGAACAGCACGGGTATACCCAATGATTTGGCTGTGTCAGCAAGTTTTAAGTTGAAGTCAGGAGAATCTACCAGCAGTAATACGTCTGGTTTGCGCAGCTTCAATTGTTCGCGCAGCAGGCGCAAACGTTTTAAAAATTTGTGGTAATTGAGTAGAACATCCACGAAGCCGATCACGACTAAGTCGCGGCAGTCAACCACAAGTTCAGTTCCGGAGCTCTCTAGAGCACCTGCACCCATACCGAAGCTATCAAACTGCACGCCCATACGACGAAGTGCATCCAGTGCATGAGCTGCGTGAGCATCGCTGGATGCTTCTCCCGCGGATACCATTATAGATAGTGTGTTGGTAGAGCTCATGGGAGGACTCAATACAGAATTCCTCCCATGGTAACGTTATTTATTTTGTGATGTTAAACGGTTAGGTCTTGTTGTCATAAGAGGTGCGCTAGCAGACTATTTTTTCGTCGAATCATCGCTCTTGGGTGCTACACGCTTCCGCCGTTTCCATAGTAGGGTTAGGCTGGCAAGTACTGCCAGAGCACCGTTATCTGAACCGCCACTTGCCGCGTCTTCACTTACTGCTGCAGCACCGAGTTGAGGGGTTTCTGGTACCGGCTCGTTGCTAGCGACTGGTTCTATTGCCGTCTCTGTACTCGTTTCATCAGCTGGAACAAGAGGAGCTGATTGAGTACTGCTAATCTGATCGTTGAAGGTGTTGTTGGTCAGATCCGTGTCAGTTGTATGAGAGCTAAGAGTCAGGCTAACGTTAGCTGAATCAAGCGTGGAATCAAGCAGCAACGTAAAACGTGATTCAGATTGTTCGATCAAAAAAGGCCGAGTACAGGTGAGCTCCGAGCTCACTGATGTGCAGCTCCAACCGCTCTCCTGCGAGATCCCTTGCCATTCTGCATTGGCATCGGCACTGGCAATCAGCTTTATCTGTTGCGCACCCAATTGACCTTGGTTAGCGATGCTAATGTCAATTTCTAGTCCTGCATTCACCGTGTTTATGGTCGGTTCAAACAGTGCGAGATCAGTAGCGTACATACTGTTCACTGAGCTGGCGTCTAGACTACTTAGGCCATCTCTTTGCCCGATATCAATGCCGTCAGGCACAATGATTGTAGGATCCCCTGTTGCACTAAAGAAGTAAGCTCCGTAGTGCATGATCGAGCCATAGTCATAGGGGCCGAAGGATTCCACATTAGCTTCTAATATGTCGAAATTGATCCCCTTGCCCGATACGATTTGATCCCAGTCTACTTGAGCGAAGTTGTCTCGATCAGGTCGAGTGTGCTCATGGAACAAGCCCAGTGCGTGTCCAATTTCATGGATGATGCTACCCATAGAGCAGGCATCGGAGACTAAAATAGATTGGTCGCCGCCTTGCATCCCCACATACGACGCACAGCTATTGCTTGAGTCAAATCGAATATAGTTGGGGTATAAATCTTTATTTTCTTCCGTGCGTTCTACGAACGTTATCGTTGTGTGTTCCGTCCAATGAGCTATTGCCTCTGCAATTCGATCTTGCTGAGTGCTTGAGTTATCGGTCGGTGCAAGATAGGGGACAACGCCATCCTGCCAGCGCCCGAACGCATCACTACGACCCAAACCACGAGGTGCAAGCTTCAGCGGCAAGCCACCTGATTTATCGACTTTGCCCAAAAGGATGTCCCCTTCGAAAACCGCAAAGCCTTGGATGATTTCGTAGTTGAACCCGCCAGAGCTACCGTTTGTTGGTAAATCAATTGATTGATCATCGAGTAGGTTGGGGTCAGCGCGAAATAGCTCGGGGTCGTCTGCTCTGCTACAGCCCGCCAGTACCATTAGCACAAGAAACGATGCGCTGGTCATGGGTTTCAATACGACTTGCAGTGTGCGATTGTTCTGCATGGATAGAACTCACTTTATTATTGTTTTTATGTGGTGTCATTGCTTGCGCAACTCATCCATTAAGGTATGTATCGTCTTTGACACATTTTAAATAAAGCGCCAGGGGGGTAACTTGTGAGCTGAGGCCCTTGTTTAGTTGATCTATCCAGCAGATTGGCCGCAGCTTGTCGTATGGGTCACATGCCAACTGTCAACTCGCGTTAATATATTTCGTACAGACTTCGCAAAAAGCGATCGATCTTGCATTTTAGTTCGTCCCAGCGTAGTGATGGTTCGGCACTCTCAGTGCGAGTGATTTGCGCCTGAGGAGTAAAACAGCGTTGTTTCTTATTCATTAATATTTGAATGGTCAGATCTATGTCCACTGAAAACCTTCGCAATTCAGTTGTTGTCATTGTCGCTGGTTGCCTTATCGCAGCCATTGGTTTTGGAGCTCGATCCTCACTGGGGTTGTTCCTCGAACCGATGACTGTAGCGCGTGGTTGGTCGCGAGAAACGTTTGGTTTGGCGCTAGCTCTGCAAAACTTGTTCTGGGGCTTGGGCTTGCCAATTGCTGGGGCGCTAAGCGATAAATTGGGTGCGACTCGAGTCATAGTCTGTGGTGCTTTGGTTTACGCAATAGGTTTGTATCTGATGGGCGTGGTGGAAACCTCTTCCATGCTGTATCTCAGCGCAGGTGTTTTAATGGGGCTAGGTATTGCGTTTTCAGCCTTCTCATTAGCCTTAGCTGCGATGGTCAAAGTGGTTGGACCCGATAAACGAACTATTGTCCTCGGTCTTGGAACAGCGGCTGGCTCTTTCGGGCAAGTCGTATTTTCGCCATTGGCGCAAGGATTTATAAAGAGCACGGGTTGGTCATCAACGCTGACAATTTTGGCTTTTATTGTTTTGGCTTTGGTACCACTTGCCTTACTGATGCCTTCGGTGACGAATAAAGAATCTAGACAGGCCGTACAGCAGAGTCTTAGAGACGCCCTAGCAGAGGCGTTTTCTCATCGCGGTTTTGTTCTACTCACCATTGGCTTTTTTGTTTGCGGGTTTCACGTAGCGTTTATTACGGTACATTTTCCCGCTTATGTTCGCGATCTAGGTTTGGACCGTTCGATAGGTGCCTACAGTATTTCTCTCATAGGCTTGTTTAATATCGTAGGTTCATTTTTAGCCGGCTACGTTGGGCAGCGTTATAGCAAGGGCTTGAGCCTGTCGGCTATATATTTTCTTAGAGCACTACTCATAACTGCTCTGATGCTTTCACCCAAAACACCATTGGTCATACTGACATTTGCTGCCTGTATGGGGGTGTTGTGGTTGTCTACCGTGCCACTAACAACTGGCATCATCGCTCAGGTCTTCGGAATTCGGTACATGGCTACGTTGTTCGGTATCGTCTTTCTAAGCCATCAAATTGGTAGCTTTTTAGGTGTGTGGCTTGGTGGCGTGTTGTATGACGTAAGTGGAAATTACGATGGAATGTGGTGGGCGGGTGTTGCACTGGGGCTGTTAGCAGCTGTCATTCACTTGCCTATTAACGAACAACCGTTGAAGCGATTGTCTTCTGCGTCCTAACCTCCTGAACGTCTAGAGCAGGGGGGAGGCGCAGCCTCTCAAATATAAATACAGATCAAGAATAAAAAATGCGCACCGACCTCGGTTGAGGTTGGTGCGCAATAGAGACGTCGAAGCGCTGCTTTAACCTCTACTCGATAGAGTCAACACGTCCCACTCGGCTGCCATCCGCCGAGCGTGCTCGAATGGCAACAACCGCATTCGAAGATGTGCTTCCAATGTACGGTTCAAAGGTTGTGCCGTTGGTTGAATACTCCAATGGCAGACCTGGTAGGTCGCTATTCATTATTAACTGGCCACCTGAGATGCTAGCACCGGGTACCGATACTCGGTATTCGATTCCGGCTGCGTCCAATTTTTTAAGTTCTTTATGACCTAAAGCGGCCGCGAAGCGAGCGTAATCATCATTGAGCGCATTTTTGTCTACGAGGTTAGTGCTGCCGGAGTAGGTAACGCCTGGTACATAATCCAATTCCCAAGAGCCACGTGACCATGCACGTTCGGCCAATGCTAATAGACGAGGGAAGACCATGTAATCAAATTGCTCAGGGGTTCGAACGGTCTCACTCCACAACTGTCCTTGCATACCAACAAATCCTTGGTTTGCTGCATTTCCAGAAGCTGTCCAGCTAGCCCCGTTGTTGTCGACTGAGGTCTCAGCGTTTTGAGGTAAGTTTTCTGGAGCGAACCCAAACACTTTTCGTGTATCAGTAAATCGAGTTGCCCAATAGTATCCACGCTCTTCCGGATCAACTTCTTGAGGAAAATCAAAGTAGAGAAAATCAGGTACTGCTACAAGAGTGTCAAAGCCTCTATTGGAGTAACCATTGATATTGTTATAACCTGCTGATGTGCTAACAGGCTCCCAGTAACCGACACCTGCATTGAGTGTGGCAAGTTCACTGGCTTCGATATCTTCATAGATATCTTGATACGCGTAAAACGTTGCAATACCTGCATCAGCGACACGTTGTGCTACCTCTTTTACAAAGTAGGGTTGTAAGTCGTCACGCGAATCAACACCGGGTGTATTAGCTATGAATGTTTCGCAAGCGGGAGAAGCTTCCCAAGGGTAGTCCCAATCGCTACGTGTGATTTCTCCACGCCAAGGCACTTTGGAGTCTGCATTGACGTCCTGGAAACCACCGCCAGTGAATACATTGTTGGCTTCATCTCCACCCATATGCCACGTTTTAAGTGTGGCTCCCGCATCTTCGTACATTGACTGTACATCGGTGATAACGGTATCAATGAAGTTATAGGTCCCTGGGAGGCAAGGATTCAAGATGCCATCGTTGTAGTGTTGAATAGTCAAATAACGCGACGTATCGGATGGGTCATCTAGCCGTACGTTTATGTCATTAACGTTGCCCAAGTTCTGAGCGCGAACGCGCATGGCGACAACAGCTGCGCGAGCATGTGCCGGCATGTCAAATTCAGGAATGATCTCAACGTGTCGTTGTTCTGCATACTCGACTAACGATACAAACTCTGCACGCGTATAAAAGCCTGTGCCTTGATTGCTAGAGGTAGGTCCTGACCCCAGTTGAGGCATTAAGCCTGCGACTTCAGTGACGTTGCCTGAGGCATCGAGCTGGAATGAACGGCGAGCGCCGATATCGGTAAGTTCTGGAAGCGACGGTATTTGTAAGCGCCAGCCTTCGTCATCACTTAAATGTATGTGTAGCTTATTCATCTTGTAGGCTGCCATCTGGTCAATCAAGCGTTGCATTGATGCTAACGAATGAAAGTTTCTGGCGACATCGACATGCATGCCTCGATATTCGAATCGAGGCGTATCAGTTACCGTGACTAACGGAATTGTACCCACGCCGGGTTGTACTAACGACAACAGTGATTGGGCTGCATAAAACAATGATGGTTGGTCAGCACCGACAAGACTGATTCCTGTGCTGGTAACAGCCAACGTGTAAGTGTCGGCTGGCAGTGAACGATCAATGATTGCGGTTAACGGTACGCTATCAGCGGTGCTCATAAACTGCGATTGTCGAGGAGTGAGTCCTGCCAAAGAACCTGAATCTAGAGAGGTGCGTGTAAACGAAAAACCACCGCTTATATCCAACGAGCCAGGGCTTGTAGATACATTGCTAGGCCTTGGAATAATGCGTGATTGAATGTCGTCTGCTGACAACGTTGCAGCAACAGTTTCGACATCTGAATTTTTTGTAAAGCGAGTTGATGCCGTGGCTAGTGCAATAGGTTCACCGTTGAATGCACTGCGATTGTCTCCTGCAATAGAGGTTGCGTATTGCGATTCGTCCGTATCATCGTCGGTATTGCTGATGATGGAGACTGTGCCGTTGTCGCGCACGAGCCAATAACGGGGCATGAAGTCAGACTCGATGAGGTAGCTATATTCGGTAACTAAACCGACTGTTTTGACATCACCACTAAATCCGGTAAACCCAGCTGAAGGTTCGAGGTAGTTCAAATCACCGTTTACGTGTGTGACAGTAAATTCGTTACTGTCCACTCGCAGCACGCGGCGAATACTGTGAAAGTAGAGTTTCCAGTCAGCATTGTTTAAAGAGCCCGTGGCGTCTTTTATATGGATGTTGGCAATACTACAAGAGCTGTATTGCGCACCTAAGCTACTGCAGTTTGGCGTTGTGCCGGACGTGAAGGCATCACCACCATGATTTTCAACAAGATCAAATACAACGCCCAGATTGTCGGGTAATTCAGCAGCCTTGTCTCGCCCGCGAGCTGAGAAGAAAGCCGTCGTGGTTGGGTCAATCGCATTAACCGGAACAGCGGTGCCGTCGTGGCTTAGCCCCGATTCACCGACTGTAGGGTCCGAGCCGTCAGATCCGCCATCTGACTCGCCGTCAGTTCCACCATCTGATCCGCCATCGCTGCTACCGTCGCCTGAATCGGCGTTGCCGCTGTCGGTTCCGCTGCTATCAGTGGTTCCAGGGTCGGAGCTGCTGGATCCGCCGCAAGCACTCAAAAGAAGCGCTGCGAATACAATCGCGGGGAAGGCTGTGCTGAAAATCTTTTTCATAGTGATGTGATCGAGCTTTTGAACTGGCATTATGCCTGTCCAACCCACTATTTTTCGAGTTCTCGATAACACCTTGCAAGACAGAAACACTCTGAGCCTCAGAAAAGCCAGTATTTGGGACTACACATTGCTGCTAATCGCCGCAGGTATGTGGGGTGGCACCTTCTTGCTGAATGAAATCGCTCTGCGTGATTTCTCGCCTGTGGCCATCGCTGCGTACCGAATTTCGTTGGCGGCACTTATTTTGAGCCTGATTTGCGTCTGCAAAGGGCTCAAACCTGCCATGAGCTGGAACAGCGTCGTGCTTATAGTGCTTATTAGCCTTTTGAATAGTGTTGTGCCGTTTTCACTGATTGGGTGGGGGCAGCTTCGGATAGACAGTGCCACGACCGCAATTTTGCTGGCTTCCTCTCCGTTTTTCTCACTACTGCTGTCTCACTATATGACCGATGACGACCGGTTTTCTTGGAATAAGCTCATTGGGCTCACTTTCGGTTTTTTGGGTGTGTTGTGCCTGATGTGGAAGGGACTGATAGAGGGTGGTGGTAGCCTTGCGGGTATGCTGGTCGTTGTTGTGGCAGCTTGTTGCTACTCACTCTCAGCCATTTTAATTCGAAGGCTTGGCCCTATGCCTAGCTTATTGTTAGTTGCCAGCTCGTTAGCAATCGCTGCGTTGATACTGTTACCTGTCTTGCTTTGGTGGTATCCGCCTTGGGAGCAGGCTTATTCCACGCCTACGGTGAGTGCCTTAGTATTTTTAGCGCTCGGACCCACAGCCACAGCCTATGTTTTACGCGTGCAAATTGTGCAGAACAATGGCGCAGTGTTTATGTCCAACGTGGGTTATTTGATTCCTCTGTTTGCCGTTTTCTGGGGTTGGATATTTTTGTCACAAACGCCCTCAGTAACAATGTGGGTATCTTTGGCCTTAATATTCGTAGGAATTGGCCTGGGGCAGCGCAAGTAGTCGGGTTATGCACAGCTCAATGCGCAGTGGTTACAGCCGTTAACGACCAGTGAGCCCAGGTGAAATGTTCGTTTTTTTCTTAGTGTGTGGTTTCAGATTTCGTCCCTATCGTAGTAGTGTCTCAACTCAATAACTGATTCAAGAAGATATCAATATGACTCAAAGCAAACCTTGGTCGAACCCAATGCCCGATGATCAGTTCGAGATCATGCGGGATATCGTCAAAGCACCAAGCCCGGTAGGTTTGGAATCCGCCATGACCTTAGGGGTTTTGAAGCCGTATTTTGATAGCTTTAAACCCGATAGCTGGGATATGCATCAGTTTGTGGGTAACGCTGGAGTCGTTTGGGATTCTCACCCTGATGAGAATGATATGTTCAGCGTCATGCTCGTGGGGCACGCGGATAAAATTCGCATGCAGGTGCGCAAAATAGCGGCTGACGGTAAAGTCTATATTAATAGTGATTCTTTCTTACCGTGCACACTCATTGGTCATGAGGTCACTGTGTTTAGCGAAAACCCAGAAGTGCCAGGTGAGTATCGATCACTAAAAGGGGGCACTGTGGAAGCCATGGGAGCTATCCATTTTTCTGATGCGGCTCAACGCACTGGTGACAAAGGTATTCGTCCCAACTCTCTGTATTTGGATTTGCAGATCCACGGCGAGAACAAGGCCGATCAAATTAAACGTCTTGGTTTGAAGCCAGGCGATACCATCATTCTTGACCGACCCATAAAGCGTGGTTTTAGTCCAGATACGTTTTACGGCGCCTATCTTGATAATGGCTTGGGTTGTTTTGTCACAGCTGAAGTTGCAAGGCTAGTAGCTGAAGCGGGTGGTACTGACAATATTAGAGTGCTTTACGCTATCGCCTCACATGAAGAAATTGGACGCTTTGGCAGTCGGGTAATCGCAGGCGAGATGGCACCCGATGTGTTAATTGCTATCGATGTGAATCATGACTACGTCGCCGCGCCAAGTATTGGTGATCGGAATATGCAGCCATTGGAAATGGGTAAAGGCTTCACATTGTCATCGGGTGCGATTGTCAGTGAGCAGCTCAACGCACGCATCAAGCGCGCAGCTATGGCTGCAGACATTCCTATGCAGTTAGACGTAAGCGGCCGAGATACCGGTACTGATGGTATGGCAGCTGTGCTGGCAAGCGTTGATAGTGCAGCAACCTCTGTTGGTTTCCCAACACGCAATATGCACACAATTTCAGAATCTGGGCATACCGGCGATGTGCTGGCAGCTATCCATGTACTGAAAGATACGCTCTTAGCTATGGACAAAGAGGATGATTTGTACGCCTCTTTCCGCACGTCTCATCCGCGATTAGATCAAACCACACCCATTACTCATCAAGGGTTTGAAAAAATAAAGGATCCAAAGAAGAAGGATTAAATAAAGTTAGTAAAACTCACGATATCACTTGCCGAGATCGTTGTGGTCTCGGCAATATCCTCATAACGACAGTTCATCGTGCGATTGGGAGCGTTGTATTGACTAAAGTGTGCTGAGAAAATCTCGAATGCTGTTAGCAATTTCTACTCTATGAGTTTCAAGTGGAAAATGCCCAGCGTCGACAAATTCAATTTTTGCATCATGAACATCGCGCTTGAACGCAAGTGCTCCTGCTGGCGGGAAAAAAGGATCGTGCTTACCCCAACTTGCTAACAAGGTAAGTTTCTTTTAAGTAGGAGTGCCAAGTTGGATACAAAGCAACATGGCTAGCGTAGCTTTTAAACAGGTCCAATTGGATATCTGCGTCGTGATCAAGAATAGATTGACCATACACGGTAGAGTCTGGAATAAGCATATGAAGCCTTTTGTTTGGAGCACCGGCGTAGTATTGCCATGATGTTGTGTCGACATGCAAAAGTGTCCGCAGCGTATTTCGTTTATCTTGAGTGCCATCATTCCAGCAAGCGCGTTTAAGCTCCTAGGCACCTGAGAGGTCAGCTTCTCCAATGCTTTTTAGCAAGTTTTTCGCTTTGCAGATGTCGTTTAATATCTGCGGCAATATCCTCAGACACAGGTTTCGGTGGCGTTACTTGATCGAGTGGTCAATTCCCTGGAAGAGGGCTTTGATGCAAGCGTTCGAATCGGTCCTCTACCGGACTCTAAATTCTGCACGTATACATCCCAGATGGAGTGTGACCAATAATGAGGCAGTATTGGTGGCGGCGAAATTGGGTTGCGGGCTTACTCGTCTGTTGTTTTACCAAGCGGCAGAAATATAGACGAACATAGCGTCTAGGATGCGCTTAGATAGGAGTTGTGTAATTAAATAACTTTTTGCGTATTTTGAGCTCTGAGTAACTTGACCAACATCATGAAGTCCAATTCCTCGTAGATGTAACTTATTAAATTAACTGGTTACGATTTATTTTCTATAACAACTAAGGCGAAAGGTAATACTCTTTAACTCAGCCTGACATTTAGATACCTGAGAGTTGTTTGCGACGTCTCTTTCTAAGTTCATTGCTGCCAACGGACGTGGTTAGCAGAGACTAAAGACTAGTTCGCTTTTTTATCGTCGACGTTGTTTTTGGTCGGAATAAAACCAGTTTTGAATTTATGTACGTCTGCGTGAGCGTAGACATTCTGAGATGATGTCAAATGAGAATACTGTTTTACGAGCTAAACGAAGTGCCATGGAAGGTTATTGACTATTATTTAGCAAACAGACCAAATTCGAATTTGGCAATGTTGTTAGATCAATCGCATTCCTTAACTACTCGATCAGTTGACGAGGGTGAGTTGCATCCCTGGTCTACGTGGCCAACTATTCATAGAGGCGTTTCTAACCAGAAGCATGGAATCAAATATTTGAATCAAGATCTGTCGGTCGCTGATACATGGCCGCCGATATGGGAAATTTTGACTGATAATAAAATAGAAACTGGCGTATTTGGAAGCTTACAAAGTTATCCGCCGAAAACATCTGTACATAACAAATTTTATATTCCTGACACCTTCGCGGCGAAACCCAAGACTCATCCTGAGCAATATGAGGCGTTTCAACGGTTTAATTTGGCGCAGACTGGTGCTAACAAAGCAGTATCATCAAAAATATCTGCATCAGATTTTCAGCAAGCACTAGCGCTACTCAGAACTGGGGTTCAACTAAAGACACTTACAAAAGTCTCAATCCATGTCTTGAATGAGCTTATAAATCCATTATTCAAATCTAGGAGAGCAATTCTTCAGCCTCTGTTGGCTTTTGATGTTTTTTTGAATTGTATTAAGGCTGATCAACCTGCATACGTATCGTTTTATTCCAATCATGTTGCAGGCATCATGCATCGCTTCTGGAAATATTCTTTCCCTGAAGATTTTGATGAAAGTGAGCCTACCGGTAAAAAGGCCGAATTCCATGGGCAATCCATTATCAAGGCGATGGATGTATTTGATGAGCAATTAGGTAGGCTTTTAGTTATAGCTAAGCGATATGACTACAAAATAGTTGTTTGCTCAAGTATGGGACAGCAGGCAATTGATCGAGGTGATTATCAGCCGGAGCTAGGGCTAGCTAACTTTGAGCAATTAAAGTTGGCTGTAGGTTTCGATGGCGAGGTTAAATTAAATTTGGCGATGCAGCCAGATGTCGCATTCGAATTTAAAGATGAAATAACGTTGAAACGATTTGAACAACAACTCTCAAGGGTTACGGACACTGATGGTAAGCAATTGCTGCCAGAGGGTTACCCTGCAGTGGGGCTTACACTGAATAGGAAATTGGTGAGTACTTCGGCTTTGGTGGATAATCAACAGATCAAAATCGGAGATCAGTTAATGCAGCTCTCTGATGTTGGGTTAAAGCTTTTCGAGAGAGATCAAGGCACGGGATATCATCAGCCAGATGGGATTCTAATTTGGCAATCTGAAAGCAATTCGATAGACGACTCTCGAAGACTGGTAGATTCCAGGCAAGTGTTACCCACATTGCTTGCAGAGTACGGTGTGCCGATTGATGAGTATATGAAAGACCCTATAGAGTTCGAGAAGTTGCCCCATCGCGAATTAGCCGAAGCTTAAGGGTGTTACGTACCTCAAGCTAAGGTAACAGTTAATTACTGGCGGAACAGGGTGCGAGCCAAAAGACGAACGTAATTACTAAAAGCGGAAAGATGAGGTGTTTACTAGCTAAGAGGTGCTAAGGGCAACTTAGCGAATCGCTCTTATGAGGTAGTGTTCTTCATAAATGGTGTCCCGGGAGGGAGTCGAACCCCCGACCTGCCCCTTAGGAGGGGGCCGCTCTATCCAGCTGAGCTACCGGGACGCAACTCTTAAGAAAGTAGTATAGCTAATTCTATACGTAACCGATGTGCCCAGTATTTGCTTGCAAGATAACTACACTTAAATTCAGTTACCTTGAGGAAAGCCTCCATAGATGAAAACTGAAGAAACTGCGTCAGTACAGTCTGATCGCCGCCAGCATGTCCGCGTCCACGATGCCGTCGGATTAGAGATTCAGAAACTGACAGAAATGCCAGCTGCTGGACAAACTGTGTCTCCACAGCCGCCTAAAACCGTGCGAAAGCGCGATAAATACGACATTGAGGGTTACGCGATTGTTCGTCGCGATTTTCCTGAGGTCGGCAACTATATCGATGCCTTGGAAGAACGTATCCGTCAATTGTTGCTTGATGGTGATGTCTCACAAGCTAAACCTACGCACAAGGTTAGTTTGTCCGCCGGTGGTGTTCATTTTTCTGATTCGGTGTTGTTACGCCCAGGAGAACTCATTGGTATTACACTAACGCTGTTCCCCTCAGGGATTCGTATCCGCACAGACGCTCGTATTCTGGATGGAAACGAGGCACCGGAGGTGGCAAAGCGGGATGAACCGAGTTATCGGGCGTTGTTTGAGCGTATGAGCGATGAAGACAGAAGACTCATCGAGGCACATGTGCAAAGAATTCTCGATAAAAGTTCATTGATTAAGAATTAATTATTCCATGTTACTTAATGAACTCTACAAACTTTCCAGCGGCTGTTCTCACTGACGTTAAGGCCGCTGCACAAGATGCCATCGATAATAAGACCAAACCACCAGGGTCTTTAGGGCAGTTAGAGTCGGTGGCCGTGCAGCTGTCGACTATTCAAAACACATTAAAGCCCTCAGTCGATCCGGCCCGTGTCATCGTCTTTGGTGCTGATCACGGTGTCACTGTAGAGGGTGTTAGTGCATTCCCCGCAGAAGTAACCGTCCAAATGATGGCTAATTTTGCGGCTGGAGGCGCAGCGGTTTGCGTGCTGAGCAAAAGTGCAAACGCCTCCTTAGAAGTCATCGATGTCGGTGTCAATGGCGACCTAACCGCTTTTGAATCTATTGTTCATCAAAAAGTTTGCCTGGGTACTGGCAACTTGGTGAAAGGCGCGGCCATGAGTCATGAAGAGCTGGATTCTGCCTTACAAGTGGGGCGCGAAGCCGTTGTACGTGCCGCCACTGACGGCGTTCGCTGCATCGGGCTAGGCGAGATGGGTATCGGCAACACAACATCTGCTGCTGTGCTCACGGGGCTGATGTGCGCAGAAGATGAGTCGGCAGCGAATGCTGTGACAGGGCGTGGAACCGGACTAAGCGACGAGCAAATGCCAGTTAAGCAACGCGTGGTAGCGCAGGCAATGCAGCGCTTAGCTGAGCACAAAGATGACCCTAGGGAATGTTTAAGGCAAGCAGGTGGGTTGGAGATTGCCGCAATAGTGGGGGCTATGCTCGAAGCGCCAGCTCACAAAATGGTTGTTATTGTTGATGGTTTTATTGTCACAGCTGCGGCCTTAATAGCTTGTCGGATTCGCCCAGTAGTGCGTGATAATTTATTCTTTGCCCATCAGTCTGCAGAAATGGGTCATAAGTTGGCGCTGACAACCTTAGGGGCTGAACCTTTATTGCAGTTGGGTATGCGGTTAGGTGAAGGTTCAGCGACTGCGATGGCAATACCGCTCTTACGCGGTGCGGCGGCTGTCATGTCTGATATGGCAAGTTTTGCCCAAGCAGGTGTTTCCGAGGCTGAATAGCGTGCAGCAACGAATCGCATCCACGGGCGCAAGCTAGCTCATGCTTCAACACGTGAAAGAACAAAGTATTATTTTTGGTACGGCGTTGATGTTTTTAACGCGCCTGCCTGTAGGGCGCTTTTGTAGCGGGGACGCTACCGTCTTGTCGGTCTCTGTGCGTTATTTCCCTTTGGTGGGTGCTGTTGTTGGATGCCTGCTAGCAGCCTCACTGGGTGTTTTTCATCACATTTTACCGACGACAGTCGCTGTGTTTCTCATGTTGGTTTTGAGCGTCAGGCTTACCGGTGCTTTTCATGAGGACGGTTTGGCCGATGTGGCTGACAGTGCCGGTGCTTTCAGCGTTGATAGAAAGCTTGAGATCATGCGCGACAGTCGAGTCGGGACCTATGGGGCCTTAGCGTTAATACTATTGGTGCTAGGGAAGTTCGTATTGCTAACCGAGTTATTGTCAGTGGGTATTAACGTGTGCCTTGTTGCTCTCATTAGCTCGCATGTGCTGAGTCGGTGGGGCAGTGTGCTTTTGATGGCAACCGAACCCTACGCTCGACCAGAAGCTGCCAACAAAGTAGTCGCTGAAGGTGTGACGTCAAAGCGTTTATTTGAAACCACGCTAACAGCGATAATGTTGCTAGCGCTGTTAGGAATATTTTCCAGCATGCTTGTGTTTGCATTGTTGCCAGTCGCAGCGTTAACAACGGTGCTGTGTGCCAAACGTTTCAAACACGCTTTTGGTGGAATAACCGGTGACTGTTTAGGGGCCGCAAATCAGATCATTGAAATTGTGGTTTTGTTGAGCGTTGTGGCGTACCTACAGTGATTAACCTCTACCTCATGCGTCATGGTCATACCATTTGGGCCGATACTGGCGGTGTTGCTGGCAGCACCGATATAGATTTATCAGACAAGGGGCGAGAAGCGGTACGCGCTGTTGCTAAGACATTTCACAGCGACAAACAGTTCACCCATTGGTTCTGTAGTCCGATGAGTCGAACCCAAGAGACGTCATCTATTTTGCGTTCTGCTATGGAACAGACACCGGCTCAGCCCCTGCCAAAAATTGCACTTGATAAACGTTTAGTTGAGCTCAATTTTGGTGACTGGGAAGGACAAACCTGGGATCAGGTACATAAAGATTCCCCTGATCTTCTGCATACTTGGGGAGAGGATTGGGTGCGGAGAAGTCCTCCCAATGGTGAGACATTTGGTGAGCAATGCCAGCGTTGCAATCAGTGGTTGGATAGTTGGTTGCAAGCCGTTGGGACTGATCAGGATGCCTCTGCCATGGTTGTTTCTCACGGTGGCTCAATACGCGCGCTGTTGTGTATATGTTTGGGCTGGGAGCTTTCTGATGCAATGACGTTTAACATCGATCCCGCGTCATTGTGCTGGCTTCAACAAGTCGAAGTGACAGGGCCCTGGCGAGTTCGAATGATTAACTCGCGTCACGCCTAAAGTCGGCAAAAACCTGCGCTACGTGCTGATCGAGCCAGCGTTTCCCGTTTTGTAGAAACCCCACGTGCCCGCCGTTCTCAGCAATTTCCAATGTTGTACTTGCTGATAGCTCAGAGGCTTTTGGCAAAATGGCTTCGGTGAAAAAGGGATCGTCACGCGCACTCA
Source organism: uncultured Granulosicoccus sp. (assembly GCA_937991945.1). Classification (GTDB taxonomy): domain Bacteria; phylum Pseudomonadota; class Gammaproteobacteria; order Granulosicoccales; family Granulosicoccaceae; genus Granulosicoccus. The sequence goes on along the minus strand of CALKLO010000021.1, from coordinate 35,024 downwards.
GAATGCGAGTGGGCATCGAAATGGATGACAAATATTGTCGGGCACTACAACGATCATAATAGTCGTCTACTCCCGTGAAGCCATGTATTGGTGCGGTGATAGCGTCGTCAAATTTCCAAAACGTATTTAGCCCCGTGTGTGCCTCAACTAAATTAAGCATCGGGTAGCGCAATCGTTTGCTCTCATGCTGCTGACGCATGAGGTTGAGTAGGTGTCTTTGGTAGATTTTTGCAAATCCTGTGTCTAGCTGATTAGCACCTTCCGCGAGAACTAAGGGCGGAGAGATCGCCATCGCGCCTTTGAGTGGGCAGTCGTTGCCGGCTTCACCTAAGTACTTGAGTAGCGCATTACCACCTAATGAATATCCAGCGGCGTACACGTTAGTGCCCTCGAACCGAGTTCTCAAATAACGGATAAACCAGTCGATGTCGTCGCTAGCACCTGAGTGATAGGCACGCGCCAGGCGGTTGGGCTCTCCACTGCATCCGCGCCAATGCATTACTACAGCTTTGAAACCTTGTGCGGCGAATTCTGCGAGGACCCCTTGTATGTAAGGGCTGTCTACACCACCTGCCAATCCATGAAAAAGCGCAACGATGTCGTTGGATGAATTCGGGGTGTAATTGATATCGATAAAGTCGCCATCCGGCGTATCGATACGTTCACGCACCGTGGATACACTGACGGGTTTAAATATCTTAGACGCAAGCACTGTTTGTAGGTGCGGGTTAATTAGCAGGCCTGTAGGGGCAAACTGACTCTTAATAATAGGCACGAGGTTAGCGTTGCAATGCTTGCGAAATGGGAAAGTGAGTCTACCAGACCCATTTTATATGTCGGAATTCAGTGTTTTTTCGCTGTTGGTGGTAAATCAGTACAAATAAGGTGTTGCTTAACCGCTAAGTCAGACTAAATTCACTCTGACTCTTTATAACGTTGCGAAAACCTTCAGCTCAATGCGTATCCTTATCTCTAACGATGACGGCTACTTGTCGCCAGGCATTCGTGCCCTCTATGCGGCAATGCAGCAATTGGGAAGCGCAACCATCGTCGCACCTGATAGAAACCGCAGCGGTGCCAGTAACTCACTGACTTTGTCGCATCCAGTTCATGCCATCAAGCATGAAGCTTCTATTTATTCATTAGAAGGCACGCCAACGGATTGCGTCAATATTGCGCTTAATGGCCTCTTAGAAGATGGCGCTGACATGGTTGTTAGCGGTATCAACGATGGACCGAATATGGGTGATGATGTCTTGTATTCGGGGACTGTGGCCGCTGCGATGGAAGGTAGGCACTTAGGCCACCCGGCAATTGCCGTGTCTATGGCAAGCCATGAGCCTACACACTACGAGACAGCGGCGCGGGTAGCAGCCAATTTGGTTGCACAGTTGAAATCAGTGCCATTGCCGGCAGACACCATATTGAATGTCAATGTGCCAGACATGGCTTATGACTCTCTGCAAGGTTTACGAGCTACTCGTTTAGGCACGCGGCATCCATCGAAGAGTGCCATACAACAGCTCAGTCCCCGTGGCGAAACTATTTTTTGGATAGGCGCTGCCGGAGACATCGCTGACGATGGACCAGGTACTGATTTCAGCGCCGTCAGAGAAGGCTTTGTTTCAGTGACCCCTTTGCAAATTGATTTAACCAAGCGCGAAAGTGTTGCGCCAGTAGCCGAATGGCTGGAGCAATTGACGTGATCGCGAGTGCCCATCAAATCGCTGGTATCGGTTTTACCTCGCAGCGTACCCGTACTCGAATGATTCGGCGGTTGATCGACAGAGGTATTGAAAATGAAGCGTTGCTTCAAGTTCTGGCCACAGTGCCCAGGCATATGTTTGTTGATGAAGCTATCTCAACACGGGCATATGAGGACGTAGCGCTACCTATCGGTGAGGGGCAAACTATTTCGCAACCTTTTGCGGTTGCTCGTATGACAGAAATATTGTTAGAAGAAGGGCCTGTTCAGCGCGTTTTGGAAGTAGGCACAGGCTCGGGTTATCAAGCTGCTGTTTTATCGCAGCTCGTCGACGTTGTTTTTACGGTTGAAAGAATCAGAAGCTTGCTAGATAAGGCGCGACAGCGTTTTCGCGCACTTCAATACCGTAACATTCACACACGTTACAGCGATGGTAGTTGGGGGTGGGGAAGTAACGGACCCTTCGACGCAATCATGGTAACGGCGGCACCTGCGAAAGTTCCAATGCCACTTTTAGAGCAGTTGGCAATTGGCGGACGCATGATTGTGCCGGTTGGAGGGCAAGATGGCGGACAATCACTGACTATCATTACCCGTACAAGAGGTGGATTTACGCATCGCCAAGAGAGTGATGTGAAATTTGTTCCGTTTCTTTCTGGTAAGTCTTGAATTGCCTACTACACTCTTTAATCGCAAGCGGGTAGTCGTACTCGCTTAACCGAAGTTGTTCTCTTTTAGAACCGTTTACTGAGTGATCGATGAAGCAATTGCCTAGAGCTTGCTGTATTGGTTTTTTGGCTCTCTCTGCAGCAGCCTGCCAGTCCGTGTCCGGAATAGACTCCCGTTTGCAGAGCTTAGAGCTCGGCTCTGACACCTACATCGCGCGTGCCGGGGAGACACTCGAAAGCGTGGCGTTCCGCTACGAGCTATCGCCGCAAGAACTTGCAACGTTGAATCCTGGACTCGGTCGATACCTGAAATCAGGTACGCGACTCTATGTACGTGCACCTATCCAGCAGCAAGTTGCTAGATCAACGCAAGCGCATTCCTACTCCGCACCTGCGCCCAGTCGTTTACGCGACGGAGTCATTGTAGCCAACACCCGCAGTAATGCAGGTAGCGCCGCAGTCACCCAACCTATCTACCAGCCACGCGCAGTAGAAATCGCAGCATCCAGCAATGCCGGTTACGGGCAGGGTGGCACTGTCGTCAGTGACAACGTGCTTCTGGACTCAGGATCTGCAGCTGGTGATCAGGTAATGCGTAACGGGGTAATGGAAACTATTACGTACGCCGGTCAAGAGATCGTCGAAGAAGAATATATACACAACCGCGATGTACCGATTGCTACTCGAGAGGCTGATCGCGGTCTTAAAGATCAACGAGCTGGGTGGACTTGGCCAACCCAAGGTCAAATTGCCAGAGGCTTTGCGCCGAAAACCGAAGCCCGACATGGTGTTGATATCGCAGGCGTACCCGGTCAGGCCGTGGTTGCGGTGCTTGACGGCGTGGTCGCTTACTCCGGTAAAGATCCAAGTGGCGTAGGTAACTTGGTATTAGTGCGTCATAACAACAATTTACTCACGGCTTACTCGCACACTCGGGATCTATACGTTGCCGAAAATGACAGCGTTAAGGCCGGAGATCCGATTGCAACATTGGGTGCAAACCCACAGCAAGAATCAGTTCTGCGTTTTGAAGTTCGTCAAGACGGTAATGCGTTGAATCCTATGGAGTTCTTAAGTGCCCGGTAACACGGTGCCATATTACATGCTTCATTGTGTAACCGTATAAGGGTTACAAAAAACCGAAAACGAGCGAATTTGCATTAGCAAGTTGCGCTAAGTTCCTTTAATATATAAAAAAAATTGAGAGTGTCACATGACACAGCATTGGGGAAATTTCACGATGACCACTGACGAACGCACCGGTTGGAACCGGAGAAGCGTCGACAATGGTTCATCCGCATCAACCACTACCGTCGAGACAGACGATAGTGAACCGAGCGAGAAGATCACAGCTAGTAAGCTGCGTGATCTGTCCCGCAAGGAGATGGATGCGACTAGACTTTACTTAAAAGAAATCGAGCATTCAGAGCTTCTGACCGCTGACGAGGAAAAGAGTTACACCCGTCTAGCTCAGAAAGGCTGTGAGAAATCTCGCGCCAAAATGATCGAATGCAACTTGCGACTTGTGGTCAAAATTGCACGCCGATACATGAATCGCGGCTTGGCTTTGTTGGACCTTATAGAAGAGGGCAACTTAGGCTTGATTCATTCGGTTGAAAAATTCGATCCTGAGCGTGGATTTCGCTTCTCGACCTACGCTACCTGGTGGATTCGCCAGACTATCGAGCGTGGTTTGATGAACCAAACTCGGACTATCCGTCTGCCCATTCATGTTGTGAAAGAAATGAATGTGTATATCAAAGCGGAACGACGTCTTCAGCAATCGCTCGATCGTGAGCCAACCGCAGAAGATATCGCAGCGCTAACAGAGCGTCCTGTCGAAGATGTCATACGTTTGTTGGGCTTACGAGATCGCGTCACATCAGTCGATGTTGCTATCGGTAAAGACGGAGAGCGTCCTCTACTCGACATCATCCCTGACGAGAACAACGTTGATCCGTCAATGGTTCTTCAAGATGAGACTGTGAATTCCAACATTAACGATTGGTTGCTCAAGCTCGAATCAAAGCAGCGTGAAGTATTGGTTCGACGATTTGGCCTGCACGGACATGAAAAATGCACACTTGAAGAAGTGGGGCAGGAGCTGGGTGTCACACGTGAGCGTGTTAGACAAATCCAGATGGAAGCATTGAAGCGTCTTCGTAGAATTCTAGAAGGCAGCGGCTATTCTGCGGAAAACCTCTTTATGGCGTAATGCTTTACGCATCGGGTCGTAAAACGAAGGGCGCCTACATGGCGCCCTTTTTGTTTTAAGGCGTAAAGCGACAACCTTGTCCTCGTAGTCTTCCTAGAGGAATTATGTTTGTGCCCAGCCTTCTAAAGTTCGTTGATTTGCAACAGTGCTGCGGCTACTGGACGATATTCGTTAACCAGAACGCTATAGGTGCGACAGGCCGCACGTGTATTCATGACTTCCAGCGCTATGCCGTGCTGCTTTAGCTCAGCCATCAGGGAAAATGATGGAAATACGTGGGCATGGCCTGATCCAAAGACCACAATCTCGGGTTTTTCCGCCTCAACGTCGTCAAACAAAGGGGCAAAGTGGGCGAGCGTGAGCTCGCTTATGTCCCCACTGAACCAGTCTTCAACCACTCGAGTCTTGGTGATCAGAATATTGCTGTGAAAATCCTGGCCATTAACGCTCAGGACGCCTTTTCCGTAGTTGCTGATCAGGTTTTGATCAGAAGTCTCTAGATGCATTTTCATGGGGCTATAATAAGCGCCCAGACGCCAACAGAGTACTTGTTGGTTCTTTTATTGGCAGGAGATTGTTTTGAAACCGGTAAACATCGGATTACTTGGGTTAGGAACTGTTGGGCAGGGAGTGGCCAACATCCTAATACGTAACGCAGATGAGATTAAACGCCGCACCGGTCGAGACATAATAGTCACGCGGGCTGCAGTGCGAAATCAAGGTAAAGCTGAGGCGCTTGAGCTTGGCATCGATGTCACGACCGACAGCCAGAGCTTGGTGACGGACCCTAACATTGATATTATTTGCGAGGCTATGGGTGGGGATGAACCTGCGTTGACGCTCTTAAACCTTGCTATCGATAACAAAAAGCATGTTATTACGGCGAATAAAGCGCTTATCGCCGTTCATGGCAACGATCTGATCGACAAAGCCCGAGAACAGGGCGTGTCGGTGGCTTTCGAGTCTTCGGTTGCTGGGGGAATCCCTATCATCAAAGCTCTTCGTGAGGGATTGGCTGCAAACCGCATTGAGTGGTTGGCTGGCATCATCAACGGCACGGGTAATTTTATTCTCAGCGAGATGGCAGAAAAAGGTCGATCGTTTGAAGATGTATTGGCCGAAGCCCAGGCGCTTGGCTATGCTGAAGCCGACCCTACCTTCGATGTAGAAGGTATCGATGCGGCGCATAAGTTAACTATCATGGCCTCCGTCGCATTCGGTATGCCGTTGTCCTTCAACGGTGTCTACACTGAAGGAATCAGTAAAATTAGCCGTGAAGATGTTGAGTTTGCCGCAGAATTGGGTTACTGCATAAAGCATTTGGGCGTGGCTAGACGTCGTGATGAGGGCATAGAGCTTCGCGTACATCCCACATTGATTCCCGAGAAGCGGCTTCTTGCCAACGTTAACGGTGTCATGAACGCTATTGTTGTCCACGGTGATGCTGTTGGCCCAACGTTGTACTACGGAGCTGGAGCCGGCTCTGAGCCAACCGGGTCATCGTTAGTGGCAGATATTATTGATGTCGTACGCGGTATGGATGCAGATCCTATGCACCGAGTACCCACATTGGGGTTTCAGCCTGATGCGATCGCACCTCTACCCATTCTAAAAGCGGCGGACTACCGTGCTGCGTTCTATATTCGCCTACAGGCGTTGGACCAGCCAGGTGTAATGGCAACCGTTAGTGGAATTTTTGGCGAGTTGGGAATCAGCATTGAGGCTATCTTGCAAAAAGAGCCCGATGCGGCAGCCTTGGTTGGTTCAGACAAGGCCACTGTGCCCATTATCTTACTGACAGGTTTGGTGCAAGAGGGGCTTATTGATCAAGCCATAGCCAAGGTGCAGGCGTTGGATACCATTATTGAACCGGTAACCCGAATACGTGTCGAGACGTTGTGATTTATCATAACGTTTACAGCGCCTTTATCTGACTAACACCCATGAGCATGGGCAAGCCTTCCTTGCCTTTGCCACTGAACCCATAGACCCTAAAAGGGTCCGCGAGTTACTCATGTCTGCACCATCAAATCGCTCTGCTCACTACAAGGGCTTGATCGACCGTTACAGAGACCGATTGCCGGTCGATGAAAACACGCCCATTGTATCGTTGAACGAAGGCGATACCCCGTTGATCAAACTGATCAATATCCCCAAAGATATTGGCTTTGACGGTGAAATTTACGTTAAGTACGAAGGCCTGAATCCGACGGCATCGTTTAAAGATCGTGGCATGACCATGGCCGTAACTAAAGCGGCAGAAGCGGGCGCTAAAGCGATTGTCTGTGCCTCAACGGGTAATACGTCTGCTGCTGCTGCTGCCTACGCCGCACGTGCCGGTATGACAGCATTTGTGTTGATCCCCGAAGGTAAAATCCCGATGGGTAAGCTTGCTCAAGCTATTGCTCACGGTGCGGTTGTATTGCAAATCAAAGGCAACTTTGACGATGGCATGCGACTGGTTAAAGAAGTTGCAGGTGAAGCGCCTGTGGCGATTGTAAATTCAATTAATCCGTACCGTTTACAAGGGCAGAAAACAGCCGCTTTCGAAATCGTTGAAGCCTTAGGTCGGGCCCCCGACTACCACTGCATTCCCGTGGGCAATGCAGGCAACATTTCAGGTTACTGGATTGGCTTTAGTGAAGCTTGCGGAAAAAACACCGCGTCGTGCACGTTGTGCAATGGTGAGTGCCCTTACTTGGACAATCCAATGACCGATAAGCGTCCCATCATGGTTGGCTATCAGGCCGATGGCGCTGCGCCATTCTTGCGAGACGAGCCGGTAGAGGATCCAGAAACATTGGCAACAGCCATTCGCATTGGCAACCCGCAAAGTTGGGATTTAGCGCACGCAGCGGTCAATGAGTCGGGTGGTTGGTTTGATGAAGTGAGCGATGAAGAGCTTCTTGCGACGCAAAGTTTATTAGCTAAAAAAGAAGGCGTCTTCTGTGAGCCAGCCTCGGCGGTATCGCTTTGTGGTGCATTGCGTGACATAAAATCTGGGCTTATTCCTGCAGGAAGTATTATCACTTGCACACTCACAGGCCATGGTTTAAAAGATCCAGATATAGCCATTCGTGGTCAAGAAGCGGTGCAGACGGTGCCGGCAGAATTAGAAGCAGTAAAAGCTGCCATTCTTTCGCACCTGTAATCGCTTATTCGGTGTTGGCTTGCGTCGAATGGCGCAGGTCAGCATCCAGATCTCCCCACTGATTTAGGTGCTCGATATAGCGTTCACGCTTAATTGTTGTTGCACCCATGCTATTCAAATGGGCTGTCTCTAATTGGCAATCAATTAAGTCGTATTTTTCCGATGTAGCCAGATGCACCAGGGCAATTTTAGAGACATCACTTTGTCTGGAGAACATCGACTCTCCAACAAACACACGCCCAAGCTTGATGCCATACAAGCCACCAACCAATGTGTCGCCTGACCACACCTCCACGGAGGCTGCTACGCCCATTTCGTTAAGTTGGCAGTAGGCGTCAATCATGTCATCAGTGACCCATGTACCTTGGCTGTCTTTGCGCGGTGCCGCGCATTCTGTCATGACCTCTCGAAAGACGGTGTTTTGCGTAACCGTGAAAGGCCCGTTACGAATAGTTTTTCGTAAACTGCGACTGATACGGATGTCTGCAGGATAGATAACGCAGCGCGGATCAGGTGACCACCAAAGTATAGGTTCGCCGGCCTCGAACCAAGGAAACACACCAGAGCGATAGGCTGAAATAAGTCGCCTTGGTTTTAAATTGCCACCAGCCATCAACAATCCGTTGGGCTCACTTAATGCTGTACTCACAGATGGGAACGGCGTGATGTCGTCATCGTGAGCCAGAAAAGGAATGGGCATTAAGCAATCACAAAGAAATAGAGTCGGACTTAAAAGGTAGCAAATCGTTTAGCCCTGTGCAGCGTTCTTCTACATGTGGCCGTTCTTGTTCTAAGTAATTAGCGATGGCATCGCGAAAGCCTGGGTGGTCAATGTAGTGAGCAGAGCGAGTCAGGGTAGGAACAAAACCCCGCGTTATCTTATGCTCTCCTTGAGCACCCGGTTCAAACGTTTCGATGGCATGCTTAATACAATACTCGATGCCTTGGTAATAACAGGCTTCAAAATGCAGTGAATTGAACTCTTCTCGGCAGCCCCAAAAGCGTCCATAGAGTGTGGTTGTTCCGATGAACATGATAGAGCAGGCCACCGGCCATTCGGGCATGGGGTCATTGTCATCGTAAGCAAATACGATCAACATTTTCTCCCCCATCAACTCACCAACACGTTCAAAAAAATCTTGGGTGAGGGAAGGGTTACCCCATTTTCGATCGAAGGTGGATTGATAAAATCCATGCACCCAACGCCACTCACGCTCGCTTAGAGTGTTGCCTAGGCGTTGCTCAACTCTTAACGCGGCATCGCTGACATGACGGCGTTCACGACGGATTGTTTTGCGTCGTTTAGAGGTACAGCGCGATAGAAAATCATCAAAGTCAGTGTAAGCATCGTTCTGCCAGTGGTACTGACAGTCAAGGCGCTTTAAATGATCAGTTGCGTTGTCGATACCCTCCAACACCATTGTGTCAGTGCTGTGATCCGAATCGCCTTCTGAGTCTTGTTCGTCTACCGGCTCTTGCTTAAGTGGAGCTACGGCGCTAAGCACGCGACTTTCAGCTTCGGTTACGAATAAATAGTGCACGCCAGAATAGTTTTGCCCAATGGCAAACTGCCGTATAGCACTGGCTAAAAGTGTGAGGGTTTGCTCAAACGGCTGATCGTTGCGAATTAATAAACGCCGACCGGTGGCGGGCGTAAATGGAACACTGGACACTAACTTTGGGTAGTACTCAAGTTGATGGCGCTCAAATGCTTCGGCCCACGCGAAGTCGAAAACAAATTCTCCGCGGGAGTTGGTCTTCACATACGTAGGAACTGCTGCTATCAAATCGTGAGTATCTGATTCGGTATTCCACAGAAGAAAATATCGTGGATACCAACCGGTTGCCTCTCCTAGGCAGCCGGTGGCATCTAACGAGTGCAGAAATTCATGCAACAGGAATGGATTGCCGTCGTCGTTGAGGGCATTCCAAGCCTCTGGCGGGATATCTGCCAGAGTGTCGCGAACTTCAATTTGTAGTGTCGACGTCATGTTCGACTGTTACGGCTCAGGTGGCAGTTAGGTTTATCCTCAGACCTTAGAGGACTCAGCTTCTAAATAACGCTCAGCATCAAGCGCTGCCATACACCCAGTGCCTGCCGATGTAATGGCTTGGCGGTACACGTGGTCCATGACATCACCGGCAGCAAAAACGCCAGGTACGGATGTCGCTGTAGCGTTGCCTTTAGAGCCGCTCTGTACGCTCAAATAGCCATCTTGCATGTCTAGCTGATCAGCGAACAGGCCCGTGTTGGGGCTATGACCGATGGCGATAAACACACCGTGCAAATCAATGTCTTCAGTTGCGCCAGATTCTACAGATTTAACGCGCATGCCAGTAACTCCGCTATCGTCACCCAACACTTCATCAAGTGTGTGATTCCACATAATAGTAACGTTGCCATTTTTGGCTTTTTCGAACAGGCGGTCTTGCAGGATCTTTTCTGATCGCAATGAATCACGACGATGCACCAGCACTACTTCGCTACAAATATTGGACAAATACAGAGCCTCTTCAACCGCTGTATTGCCACCGCCAATAACAGCGACTTTTCGTTGTCGGTAGAAAAATCCGTCGCAGGTTGCGCAGGCAGAAACACCGCGCCCTTTAAAGGCTTCTTCTGAGGGGAGGCCGAGGTATTTGGCGCTAGCGCCTGTTGCAACGATGAGTGAGTCACAGGTGTATTCACCGTTGCCACCCGTCAACTTCAGGGGGCGAGAGGAGAAATCGACGGATTCGATATGGTCGCTGATGAGTTCTGTTTCGAATCGCTCTGCGTGCTGCTTAAAGCGTTCCATTAGCTCAGGGCCCTGTACGCCCATGGCATCAGCTGGCCAGTTATCCACGTCAGTGGTCGTTGTTAATTGACCCCCGGGTTCCATGCCTGCGACCAGAACTGGATTTAGATTGGCGCGGGCAGCATAGACTGCAGCGGTGTAGCCGGCTGGCCCGGAGCCAAGGATGAGTAATTTGCAATGACGAGTATCGGACATGAGAAAACGTAACTTCCTTAGCTTCTTCTAAATATGTAACGAATAGTACCTGTAAACCCAGTAGGCGCGGCAAGTACTGTTCGGTTCCTCTGCTACACTTTCATGTTCCGCGCACTCTTTTGCAATGTCATTATCTGCATTGGTGTCAGCGTTTCAAATTAACAAAGGCAAGGATAGTTTTTTTGGCTCAAGCAACCAAAAAACGCGCAGCGGCTCGCCGCAAAAAGGCGCCAGCAACACGTAAGAGCGCCGCAGCGACGAAGGTGACGAGCCGGCGAGCGACTGCTGGGCGTCGTACAGCCGCCGGAGCGTCTCGTAAAAGTAGCCCCGCGGCGACCAAAAAGTCTGCAGCTCGTAATCGTGCCGCAGCCACTGCCAGTATCGCCAACACCCAAGCTCTTGGACACATGGGGCGCTTGTTGCGTGAAGTGGGAGCCATTGTCTGCGCATTTGCAGCAGTCATTGGTCTGCTTTCCTTGTTCTCGTTCGATATCAACGATCCGGGCTGGTCGAGCACGGGTGCTGGGCAAGTTGTTTCAAACAGCGTAGGGCGTGTAGGTGCGTGGTTTGCTGATGTGACATTCTCGTTATTCGGTTTTATGGCATTTTTAATCCCTATGGTGCTGGGCATCAGTGGTTGGATGCTATTCAGGGATCAGCGAAAAGTCCCTTCTTCCGCTTATAAGCCGTTTGCTTTTGTCCGCATTATTGGTGTGGCCTTGATGCTAGTTAGTGCCAGTGGGCTAGCTGACTTGCATTTCAACGTGCCCGAAGGCTCTTTGCCACAAAATATTTTTGGTGGGGGCATTTTGGGTACCGCGGTTGCTTGGCGCCTTGTTGGTTTTTTACATCATCTGGGAACGACCCTCCTGTTGTTAGCGGTGTTCTTCAGCAGTCTGACGCTTGCTTTCGGTACTTCTTGGATGCAGCTCATAGAAAATATCGGCGGCATGGTTGTCGGGGCTGTGGAAAAATTCCACGGCTGGGTGTTGTCCATGACGGAATCTCACAACGAGCACGCTAAAATTAAAGCGGCAGACCGAGCTAGGGAAGAGCGTTTGCAAGCCTTACACCCAAAGCCTGAACCGGAACCGGTTGCTAAGCGCGGACCAACTCTGCGCGAGCGATTGGCAGGGGCGGCCACTGTGCCTGAGTTGGATCCTCTCCTCGACATCGATGCTGACAGCCCGCCACGCACTGGTTTAGCAGCAGCGTTGGCCACCGCGCGTGAAAAAGCCAAGCTCTCAGCAGGCGCTGCGAAAAGTGCGGCTAGCCAGCTTAATTCGGTTCGTGCAGCGGACTCACGCATGGACACCATGGGCGATTCCATTGACGACGCATTAATGCTCGACGATTCGGACGAGGCTGCCCGTATCGATGCTGCGGCTGCTGAAGCCTTGAATCATCTCGATGATTCTGATGCAGCGACCGTTGTTTTGGGTAAGCACAAGCCAGTCAAGGCTAAGCCTGTTGCAGAGCCTACGGCGCCACCTGTACATGAAACGGTATTGCCTACCGTTGATCCGACGGCTCGTAAAAAGAAAATTGCGATCAAGCCGCGAGTTGCAGAGCACAAGCAAGCCAAGTTGTTTCTAGATGTGCCTGATTCCGATTTACCGCCATTATCCTTATTAGATGCACCAGAGCCTCAGCGTCCTGGGTTTTCAGATTCGGATCTTGAGGCGTTATCGCGTCTGCTCGAGCAAAAATTGGCTGAATTCAGAATTACTGTTGAGGTTGTTGCTGTTCATCCAGGGCCAGTTATCACGCGCTTCGAGATGCAGTTGGCGCCAGGCATAAAAGCCAGTCGTATCACTGGCTTATCACAAGATATCGCCCGTTCAATGTCGTTAGTCAGCGTACGTGTCGTTGAGGTTATTGCTGGCCGATCAACTATCGGCATTGAGGTGCCTAACGAGCATCGCGAAGTTGTACAGCTCACTGAAATGCTGCAATCCCCGCAGTATATCGAGAAGAAGTCACCGTTAACCTTGGCCTTGGGTAAGGACATCAGCGGTCAATCAGTTACCGCAGACCTTGGGCGTATGCCCCACTTGCTAGTGGCAGGTACAACAGGCTCAGGTAAGTCGGTAGCGGTCAATTCCATGCTAATCAGTTTGCTGTACAAGGCGACCGCAAAAGATGTTCGCTTGATTCTTATTGATCCGAAGATGTTGGAACTGAACGTCTATGACGGTATTCCACATTTGCTAGCGCCTGTTGTTACAGACATGAAAGAGGCTGCTAATGCCTTACGTTGGTGTGTTGGTGAGATGGAACGTCGATATACGGTGATGGCGTCGCTCAAAGTGCGAAACATTGCTGGCTATAACAAGAAGGTCAATGAAGCGATTGAAGCCGGCACGCCTATTGTTGACCCCCTGTACCAAGCTGAGCTATCGCTAACACCGACAGCTGCACCGCCAACACTTGAGCCAATGCCGTTTATCGTTGTTGTTGTTGATGAGTTTGCCGACATGATGATGCAGGTTGGCAAGAAGGCTGAAGAACTTATTGCACGCATAGCGCAAAAGGCAAGAGCGGCGGGTATTCACTTAATTCTTGCTACTCAGCGTCCATCGGTAGACGTTATTACCGGCTTGATTAAGGCCAACGTACCTACCCGTATCGCGTTCCAGGTCTCTTCAAAAATTGATTCGCGAACTATCCTAGATCAGGGTGGGGCAGAGTCATTGCTCGGCAACGGTGACATGTTGTATTTGCCACCGGGCACGGCATTGCCTGTTCGAGTACACGGTGCGTTTGTTGATGATCATGAAGTCCAGAACGTCATTGCTCATATCAAACAAACTGGCGAACCCAATTACATAGAAGAAATACTGCAAGAGAACACAGCTATGATTCCTGGCCTTTCTGGCGGTGAAGCTGAGGGCGGTGGAGCGGAGTCTGACGTACTGTATGACCAGGCCGTATCGATTGTTCTAGAGTCTCGTAAAGCCTCTATATCCTATGTGCAGCGCCGCTTGAAGATCGGTTACAACCGTGCAGCGAGAATGGTTGAAGATATGGAAGCGGCGGGTGTTGTGAGTCAAGTGACCTCAAGTGGTACGCGTGAAGTGATAGCGCCACCCCCTGGTTAAGGGTCGACAACACGTTTTACACTGGAAACTTTCGGTACCTGTTCGGCGTCAAGTACACTATGACGCAACAGCACAGGATTGACTCATGATCTCTATTTCGAACTGGCGATTGATAAAGGCGGCGCGCATCGCGCTGTGCGCGGCTTCCTGTTTTGTCGTCCCTAGCGTAAATGCCGGTGAAGCGCTAGATCAGCTCAACTCGTTCATTCAGGATATCGAGACGTTTGAGGCCAATTTTGAACAGACGTTATATGACGCTGATTCAGAACCCCTGCAAAAGTCGATTGGCAACATCCGGCTCAAACGGCCCGGTAAATTTATTTGGACCTACTTCTCGCCAGAAGAGCAGCAAATTGTTGCTGATGGTGAGCGCATCTGGATGTATGACAAAGATCTAGAGCAGGTCACCGTCAACACTATCGATGACAGAATTGCTGGAACACCCTTAGTGTTGCTTATGCGTGCTGCACCGCTGGGCGACTCTTTTACAATTAATGAATTAGGGCAATCTGACGGAATCAACTGGGTGGAACTGACGCCCAAAGCTACGTCGTCAGATTTTGAACAAGTTTTTATTGGTATGAAGGGTACCGATCTAGCAGCGATGGAGTTGCGTGATAATTTTGGTCAAGCGACCCAAATTATATTTACTGAATTTCAGGCTGGCATCGAATTTTCTGATTCGTTGTTCGAGTTTGTTGTGCCCGATGGCGTTGATGTGATCGGTTTCGATGGGCAGTAGCGGGCAACTCTTCACAGCAGATGATTCGGTTCGACCTTTAGCGGATCGGCTACGTCCTAAAGACTTATCAGAATTCTCAGGGCAAACACATCTGCTGGGGCCTGATAGCACTCTGCGTCAGGCGTTGGAGAAAAACCGTCTGCACTCCATGATTTTTTGGGGGCCGCCGGGTACCGGTAAGACAACCCTTGCACGCATGATCGCCAAACATTGCGATGCGCATTTCATGAACATCTCAGCGGTGCTTGCTGGAGTGAAAGACATCCGTGAAAAAGTTGCCGAGGCGAAGGATAGGCTGGCGACGTCGGGCCAGCGTAGCGTGCTCTTCGTCGATGAAGTCCACCGATTTAATAAATCTCAGCAAGACGCTTTTTTGCCGCACATTGAAGACGGCACGTTATTTTTCGTCGGTGCAACGACAGAAAACCCCTCGTTTGAACTCAACAATGCGTTGTTGTCCAGAGTGCGTGTGTATGTCTTGAAGCATCTGGAAAAAAGCGATATCCGAAGCATTATCGATAGAGCGCTGGTTGATAAAGAATATGGCTTGGGTAATGCCAATATCGACATGGATGAGTCACACAGGGATTTACTCGCGGCCACGGCTGATGGCGATGGACGACATGCATTGGTGTTGTTGGAGCTGGCAGCTGACTGCGCTCGAATTGAAGGTGATCGTCACGTGATTGATGAGCGCGTGATTCAGGAAGTCACACGAGATTCCTTTAGACAGTTCGATAAGGGTGGAGATCACTTTTTCGATCAAATATCGGCCTTGCATAAATCCATGCGAGGATCCGACCCTGATGCCGCATTGTATTGGTTCTGTCGCATGATAGACGGTGGCTGTGACCCTCTATACATCGCAAGACGAGTGTTGCGCTTTGCCTCAGAAGATATCGGCAATGCAGATCCCAGAGCGGCTCAGCACGCACTGTATGCGTGGGATGCGTATTCTCGATTAGGAAGTCCAGAAGGGGAGTTGGCTATTGCTCATGCAATAATCTTTATGAGCTGCGCACCTAAAAGTAACGCGGTTTATAGTGCTTATAAGAGTGCAATGGCATTTGTGCGTGAGTCTGGCAACCAGCCGGTTCCCATGAGTTTGCGCAATGCGCCCACTAAATTAATGAAAGAGCTAGGCCACGGTGACGGCTATCGGTACGCCCACGATGAAATAGATGGGTTTGCAGCAGGGGCTCATTATTTTCCCGATACGTTGGAGGCCGTCAGGTTCTACGAACCCGTTGAACGCGGTTTGGAAATTCGAATTCGTGAGCGGTTATTGGATTTACGCCGGCAAAACGAAAAAAGTAAAACGTAGTGAACTTCGACAGGGAGCAGAGTGTGGCTGGCAGTGCTAGAGCAGTAAATTTGGTCATCCGTTGCGCGGACTGGAGCAATTCAGCCGACGGTGAGATTGTTGTCAACTTGCTAGATGCCTATGCACAAGATGCAATGGGGGGGGCGGCTCCCTTATCTACCTATGCAAGAGAGAACTTGGCAGCTTCAATGGCGAAAACGCCCGGGGCTTTCTCAGCTATTGGTTTTCTAGGTGAGACGCCTGTGGCTTTGGCTAACTGCTTTACGACGTTATCAACGTTTGCCTGTAAGCCGATAGTTAATATTCACGACTTAGCTGTTTTGCCCGATGCTCGAGGTCGGCAGGCTGGTCAGCAGATGCTTGCGTTCGTCGAGGAACAAGCAAAGCAACTGGGTGCCTGTAAAGTCACACTAGAAGTGCTCACTGGCAACGCCAGGGCAAGACGTTCGTATGAGCATTTTGGTTTTGAAGCCTACACGCTGGACGATACGACAGGGCACGCATTATTTTTGCAAAAGTCCATTTGACGCGCTATTGCTGATTCAAATTCTAAAATAGATATGCATACACTGACACTTGTTTTTTGTGTACAAAGAAGTATGCAATAGCTATTTCATTAGTGTACATTCGGGTTCAGGATATCACTGGAGAACCCGATGGCCCACTCGAAAGGCGGTATGACTCGCGCGCAAATGCGCGATCCGAATTATTTCCCTGGCATTATTAGAGGCACGCCGCTAGGCATTCAGCATGTGCTGGCGATGTTTGTAAGCAACGTCACGCCAGCCATCATTGTCTCTGGAGCAGCCGGTTTCGGCTTTGGCTCAGGCGACATTTCCAACATGATCTACATGATCCAAATGTCGATGGTGTTCGCTGGTATTGCAACCCTGATCCAAACTATCGGTATTGGCCCAATGGGCGCTCGACTCCCAGTGGTGCAGGGAACAAGTTTCGCGTTTATTCCAATCATGATTCCTATTGCTATCCAGTTTGGGATGCCTGCCTTAATGGGCGGCATAGTAGCTGGAGGTATATTCCACTTTTTCTTAGGCACCTTCATCGGTCGTATTAGACATTGGTTACCACCATTGGTCACGGGGCTGATTGTTCTAATGATTGGACTTGCATTAGTTAAAGTCGGTATTCAATACGCAGCAGGTGGTGTTCCTTTAATGGGCAAGCCTGAGTACGGAACGATGATGCACTGGGGTCTAGCCATGGTTGTTATCGTCGTAACGCTCGGACTCAAGTTCTTCACCCGTGGCATGTTGTCAGTGTCTGCCGTATTGCTAGGTCTTCTAGCCGGTTACGCGGTTGCGTATGCCATGGGTATGGTTAGTTTCGAAAACGTGGGCAGAGCTGCTTGGTTCTCTCCTCCTAACCCACTTCACTTCGGTATCGAATTTAACGCAGCGGCTATCATTGGCATGTGTTTGATGGGTGTCATATCAGCTATCGAAACAGTAGGTGATATCTCAGGTATCACTAAAGGCGGAGCTCAGCGTGAAGCAACTGACAAAGAAATCACAGGTGGTACATTGGCAGATGGTTTCGGTACCGCTTTGTCTGGTATTTTCGGAGCTTTGCCAAACACATCGTTCAGTCAGAACGTAGGCTTGATTTCAATGACTGGAGTTATGAGTCGGCACGTTGTCACTATTGGTGCTGTCTTTCTTGTTGCTTGTGGCTTAGTACCAAAATTCGGTGCGGTTATTTCCAGCATGCCAATAGCGGTTCTTGGTGGCGGCGTTATCGTTATGTTCGGAATGGTTGCAGCAGCTGGAGCAAGCATGCTCTCTGAAGTTAACTGGAACCGTCGCAACATGATGATCTTTGCTATCGCATTGTCAATTGGACTGGGTTTGCAGTTAGAGCCGGGTGCACTGCAACACTTGCCATCAACGTTGAAAGTGTTGATGTCTTCAGGATTGTTACCGGCAGCGATAATCGCTATCGTTCTTAACTTGATTATTCCAGAAGAAGATGACGAAGAAGCAGCGCCAGAGGAATAAATAGGAACGTTTTATCGAAAGGGTGGGCGCAGATAAGTAACTAGTTGCGTTTACCCATTAGTAAAAAGGGCCCTTGCGGGCCCTTTTTACGTTTAGCTTTGTGGAGGATGGTTTTTTATCCAATGCTCAGCAATATCTATACGTTTAGCCACCCAGACATCTTCAAATTGCTTGATGTAATCAAGAAAGCGTGCAAGTGAGGCTATTCGGCCTGGTCTTCCGACGAGTCTGCAATGCAAACCGATTGATAACACTCTAGGTGTCTCGAAACCTTCGTCATATAAAATATCGAAGCTGTCTTTCAAGTAGTTAAAGAACTGATCGCCTGCGTTGAATCCTTGCGGTGAAGCAAAGCGCATATCATTGGCATCAAGGGTATAAGGCACGACTAACTGTGGCTTATCGCCGTGCATGTGATCCCAATAGGGTAGATCGTCTGCATAGCTATCGGCGTTATAAGTAAACCCGCCTTCCTCTGCCACAAGCTTATGAGTGTTAGGGCTGCACCGACCCAGGTACCAGCCTTTTGGTCGCTCTCCAGTGACACGTGTGTGTATGTCGATAGCCTTCTGCATGTGCTGTTTTTCAGTTTCTTCATCAATGAACTGATAATCAATCCATCGATAGCCGTGGCTTGCGATTTCCCAATTGGCAGACTTCATAGCAGCCACCGCTTCTGGGTTTCGCTCCAAGGCCATGGCAACGCCGAAAACGGTAACCGGTAATTCTCGCTGTGTGAATAGTTTGTGCAAACGCCAAAACCCAACGCGTGAACCGTATTCGTATATAGATTCCATGTTCATATGCCGAACACCGGCGTGTGCTTGAGCGCCAACAATTTCGGATAAAAATGCTTCGGAAGCATGATCGCCATGCAGCACACAATTCTCGCTACCTTCTTCGTAATTGATAACAAACTGGATGGCAATTTTTGCGTTGTTTGGCCACTCGGCCACTGGTGGTTTGTTGCCATATCCCACTAGGTCGCGAGGGTAGGGGGTGGCTGCCATCGTTGATAGTCTGAGTAAGGCTATTTTGTCTATTTCCTGCAATGCTCTTGCAACTTCAATTTGCTGATCGTTGGGCAGGCGATCTTCGAACCCTTGTAATATTTGGTGTCGGTTGCTGCCTCGTACTGCCATGATAAACGGGATGTCAAACTTAGCTTTGTACGCATCGTTCAATTGCTGGAAGCGTGAGAGTTCTTCAGCTGTACATTGGTCCAGTCCTGCACTAGCTTGTTCCGTGGTTGAATCATTAGTCAGTGTGCCTTGGCGAGCAGCTCTGCCGGCAAGATCCGGATGTGCTCGAATAAGTTGAAGCTTCTCTTCATCTGATGCACGGCTCAATACTGACGCCATTGCGTTCGCAAGCGTGGCAATTTCATCATGAGACTCATTGATGCCATCAACCCAGCAACGTTCAGCGACCCACGCAGAATGCTCATAGATGCTGCCAAAATTGGCTACAAAAACATCTTTTGATAGGGTTGAGGGTGATTCTTCGAAACGTTTTGTGGAAAGATCAAGATTCATGATTGTTTCACTTTAGCTAACTGGAAATAGCATCGTTGTCTGTAATGACGATCTTAAAACAGGGTGGGCGAATAGTTGTGTTTAGTCAGTAATATTGTTCGATAAGTAGCATTGTATACAAATATAAATACATTTAATATGCAACAATGCGGACAGAATGTCAGTATCAAAAGTGGGCTAAACCCTCTTTAGTATGTGCTTCAAAACCTCTTTAATAGGGTGTGGTATCGCTTGATACTAGCCAATAGTATTAACAGCTATTGAGACTGCTCAGACGCCAAACTCAAATTTTACCAATTGCACAAATATAGGTCGTATCGATGGAAGGTTACATACTGGAATGGCTTAGTTTACTAGGCCGATGGGTACACCTTGTAACGGGCATTGCTTGGATAGGCGCCTCGTTCTACTTTGTGTGGTTGGACAATCATCTGGAAACACCGAAAAGCGCTGCTGATATTGACAGTGGCGTGGGCGGTGAAATTTGGTCAGTTCATGGTGGTGGTTTTTACCACGCGCAAAAATATAAAGTCGCACCGCCGGTACTTCCTGATAACTTGCATTGGTTTAAATGGGAGGCCTACACGACCTGGATAACAGGCATGTTCCTTATTGCGTTGTTGTACTGGTATCAAGCAGAGTTCTATTTGATTGATCCCAGTGTTATGGCGTTGAGTAAACCTGTCGCTGTGGGTATTGGTATGCTGGTTTTGATCATCGGCTGGATAGCCTACGATCAAATCTGCAAGTCACCTATAGGTACGCAAGAGTCAAAGCTAAGTGCTGTCATGCTCATCTTTGTGTCGCTCGTGGCGTGGGGTCTTTGCCAAGTCTTTAGTGGTAGAGGGGCTTATTTGCACTACGGCGCCATGCTCGGAACCATCATGGTTGCGAACGTTTTCTTTGTCATCATGCCAGGGCAGCGTGATTTGGTGGCGGCAAAGAGTGAAGGACGTACGCCTGACCCTATGCACGGTGTGCGCGCTAAACAACGTTCTGTACACAACACCTATTTTACGTTGCCGGTTCTGTTCGTCATGATCAGTAATCACTACGCAATGACATGGGGGCACGAATACAATTGGTTAATACTCATTGGCTTATCCATAGCGGGTGCATTGATACGCGTGTACTTTGTTCAACGTCATCACGGTAAGCAAACGCCTATACCTTTGGTTATTGCTGCGCTCTTAATTATGGCAATAGCAGCCGCTATAGCGCCAGAGCCAAGAATAGTCTCAACTGCGAATACTGAAGGTGCAGCTGTTGTAAGCGCAGCTGAAGTGCAATCAATTATGGAAGCTCGTTGTGTAAGCTGTCATGCAAAAGCGCCTACACAAGCTGGTTTCAGTGCACCACCCAAAGGCATGGTGTTTGAAACAATTGAGGATACTGTGCGTCAAGCTCAGATTATTCATCAACAGGTGGTGGTAACTCGCGCCATGCCAATAGGCAATTTAACGCAAATTACGGATGAGGAGCGTGCTGCTATCGATCAATGGTTTTTATCGGGCGCGCCGCGAGAGTAGGGCTGTTTTGGGGGTTAGTTAACGCCTCAATGTTGTGTACATTCAGTGGGTGTGCGTTATTATCATTGCATGGCTTCAAAATTGAAAAAAAACCCTATTACCCTGAAAGAGTCTGACTCTTCGGTGTCTTCGATTGAAGACGCGATGAGCAAGACACAAGATGGTCGTTTGTATAACGAAATTTTGGATGCCATTCTTGATCACCGATTGAGCCCGGGCGTTAAGCTAAAAGAAGATGAGCTATCGAGTATTTTTTCCGTTAGTCGTACAGTTGTAAGGCGAGCCCTTCTTCGCTTAGCCCATGACAGAATTGTCGACATGCAGCCCAACCGTGGCGCTACGATAATTCGTCCAGATGTGTACAAGGCTCGTGAGATTTTAGGTGTGCGTAGGCTCATTGAAAGAGAGCTCATAAAAGAAGCCACGTTGGCTGCTACACCTGAATCACTCAACGCACTAAAGCTATGCGTTGAAAGTGAAAGAGATCAAGTTAGACGCCAGCACATTGGAAGTGGGTTACGTCTGTCGGGTGATTTTCATATTCGCTTAGCGCAGTTGTCTAACAACTCGACATTGCTGAGTTATTTAAAAGAGCTGGTGCCCCAAACCTCTTTGATCATCGCAATGTATCAAACTCCCCACCACACCCTTTGTTCTCATCAAGAGCACTTCGATATCATCGATGTTATAAGCACCGGAGATGTAAGTGCAGCGCAAGAGGTAATGGATCGTCACCTTGTGCATATAGAGGAGAAGCTGGACTTGGGTAATGAACGCTCACCCGGGGATTTGTTTTCAGCGTTTGCTCATGTGAAAAATGAGGTGGAGTAGGTTGGTGTAAGTTAGCTTAGCCTGATGGTCAGCTTATAAAATCCGATAATCTGCTTTGCGCGACTTTGCTGAGGGTCATACACTGTAAGCGATCTACGCTCGAGTAAAGATTATGGCTGCTTCTACTATTCTGAATGTTCACAGAATTATCTCGTGTTGTTGTGAACAAGAACCTGTTTGGAGAGAAAGTTGTTTCTCTGCGTTCCGAAGGTGATCGCATTGTCGCTGCGATGTATGTGTTGTTTGCTTGATTCTGAGTGCGCAGTTTTTAGGACTGGTGCGGGCACTTTCCAGCTGTTCTCTATACTGCTATGTAACTGGGCTCTCGGCTACAATCAGCTGTTCTCCATGGTTGGTATTAAGGCTAATGTTTAGCGATAGAGCTAAGTTTCTGCCTATTTAACAGTTAGGGTTTCGAATGAAATTACATCAGCAATATCATTTTAGAAAATCAGAAAAAGGATTGCTTGCATGGGATGTTTTGAAACTGATTGAACTCTCAAAAGATTTTGAAATAGTTCAAGTGCCTTTGAGTGAGATTCGAGAGTTAAAAGAAACATATTGGTTTGGGCTGGGTGCTCCGCCAATTAGTGAGGATATCGCGCAACATGCCAAACAAATCTATGAGGCGGATATCTCATATCCAATTATCCTTTGCCCGGAAGGTAGGGTCATGGATGGTATGCATAGAGTATGTAAAGCCTTTCTCGAAGCACATGTCACTATTTCAGCTGTTAGATTTTCTGAGCTTCATGAGCCGGATCATGTTGGAAAACAGCCTGATGAATTACCTTACTAAAAGCTCTAGAAAGTGCAGTTGGTCACAGTGCTTTTCAGCCTAATTCATTCCATAAATTAACGACCAATACCACGAGCATCCGGAATATCACTCATACGAGACTCACGAAAAACTATATACCAACCCGCTAAGAATATAATACTAGCGCCGACAAACGTCCAAGCATCAAGCACCTCGTTAAAGAAGTAGGCGCCGATTAGTGCTGTCCAGATAAGCCGCGTAAAGTCGACGGACATGATGAGAGACGTGTCTGCCATTTGGATGGACGTTGTCATCAGCAAGTGTCCGGCAGTAGCAAGTGCTCCAACAAGGAATAACCATAATAGTTGTTCAGTGGTGGGTGTTTGCCAAACGGTTAATGCGGGCCAGAAGGACAAAATAACCAATGTAATTCCCATCCAGCTAACAATACTTGTAGGGGTTTCGGTTTTAGATAGGTGTTTAACGATTGTTAGTGATAAGCCCCAAGCTATTGATGTGAGTAACACCAATAGGGCGTAAATATTAAACCCTTCGGCAGAGGGTCTTAATACAACGTATACGCCAATCAAGCCAACGACAATGGCTGCTGATCGACGCCACCGTAATTGCTCACCTAGGAATAGCCAAGCACTAACCGTTGCAAAAATAGTGGTGCTAAAACTCAAGGCGGTGGCATTGGCTATAGGGACTTTAGATAACGCATAGAACCAACCTAGCATGGCAACAACTCCGACACCTGCCCGAATCATATGCAGCTTTGGGTGTTGGGTTTTAAGAGAGCCTATGCCAGCACGAAGCAGAAGTGGCATGACCGCAACTAAACCGAACAGGTTGCGAAAAAACACAATCATGAACGGATGCATGTCGCTACTCAGTAGTCTGACTAAACCATGCATAGATGCCAACATAAGCGTAGCTCCGAGCATGAGCACTACGGCTCGGCTCCTCGTGCTCTGAGCGTTAGCGTTCATGGTTGAGGTGCCTATTGATGGGTAAGCTATACAGAACGCTAAAGGGTGGCATGTTCGGCCAAAGCCCATTCAACATGCTCGCGTATTAATTCTGATGAATCATTAACACGTGCTGACAGTGATTCGAGTACCGCTAGTGTAGAAGGTGCGTTACCCAAAGCCACAGCAATGTTGCGTAACCATCGCTCGTAGCCAATACGATAAATAGGGCTTCCTGCCATACGCGTTTTGAATTGTGTTTCTGTCCAAGAAAAGAGATTTACCAGACTCTCGGAATCAAGATTATGTCTAACGGCAAAATCGGTTTCGGTTGTGTCGTTTGAAAACTTATTGAAAGGGCAGACAAGCTGGCAATCGTCGCAGCCATAAATTCTGTTGCCCATGGCTTTTCTATATTGAATAGGAATAGGGCCCTTCAATTCAATCGTGTGATATGAAATACAACGCCTTGCATCAACTTTATAAGGAGCAACAATTGCATTTGTTGGGCATGCAGATATACAGGCTGTGCAACTCCCGCAGTGCGATTGTTTTCTTGGAGGGTCTACGGGAAGAGGTAAGTCCGTGTAGAGCTCGCCTAGGAAGAACCAACTGCCTGCTTCGTTAGATAATAGATTGCTGTGCTTTCCTATCCAGCCTAGTCCGGCTTTTTCAGCAATCGCTTTTTCTAGTACCGGTGCGCTATCAACGAATGCGCGATAACCGAAGTTTCCGTATTTAGAAACAATTTCGCTGGCTAATTGCTGCAGTCTATTTCGCAGTACTTTGTGATAATCACGCCCTAATGCATAGCGAGACACATAAGCCAACTCCGGTGACTCAAGAACATGGTTGGCGTCTAAGGCGTCCGGTGGGAAATAGTCGAGTCTTACTGAAATAATTCGTACGGTGCCCTCGAGTAGGTCTGCTGGCCGGCTGCGTTTCGTGCCATGCCGCTCCATGTAGTCCATTTCACCGTGGAAGCCATCTTTGAGCCAGTTGAGTAAATGGGTTTCATGGGCTCCAAGGTCCGTATCAGTGATAGCACACTGTGATAAACCTAGACGTGACGCCGTATCTTTTATGAACTGGGCAATGTCTGCAGCTTGATCAGGGGAGGGGGCAATGGTCACAAAGTATCGGTAGGTGCTGGGAAGTGGCCGTTCTTATAGTAAACGACTGTACCGGCCGTGGCGCTCCATGATTGCCATGTTTTGACGGGGTTTCTGATCCAGCTACCCGTTGGGTATTCGCCGTGCTCATCATGCAGAACGCCATTGAGCACTAATATTTCGTCGCCCATTGGATCGAGTCCAGGCTTGAAGGTGGCCGCTTTCGTCCAGCGTATTAGCATGACGTTGCCGCTGCCGTGACCATGTAAGGGCATGACTTCAGTGCCGTCCGCTGGGCCAGGTAGCCAACGCGACTCATCGTAGGTATTCATCCTGCGTTGCTCGGCATCGCTCATTAACATTTGCCCCGCTGCCAGGTACAGAAGTGCAGGCTCTACATTGTTCTCTGGGTTTGTTTCGGTGACAGTGTGTGGTGCAGAGCTTCGTAAGGTGAGCGTTTGAAAATGTTCTTCGCCGGTAACCGGCAGCCGTAGGTACAGTCCTGCAGGGTAGATTCCAGCCGCAGATTCCAACTCACCGCGTTGCATCAGAATTTCTAAATCTGGATTGTCTCCCAGCATGGCTGGGGAGAAAGCAGGGTCTAGGCGCAGTTGCGCTGTCAGGCGTGGCTTGCTGCCCGGTATATATTCTAAAACTCGCAGATGAATGCCATCGAGCTGGGTCGCACGCCATAGGGAGTGAAGCGGCAAGCTGACGATTCGCTGCGAGAAATCCTCGTTGACAGGGTCCATTGCCGCAGTGAGCCACCAAGGTAGCTCTAACCCTGCTTTAAGGGAATGACTGTCGTTATCTCTTGTTGTCATTGGGCGAAGAACATTTTCCTATCGTGTTTGTATTAGGAAATTTAGTCAGAATAATACATTGAAATTTCTCCAAACGTTCTCTATTCTTATGGAGAATCTTTGGAGAACGTTTATGGAGTCGTTAAATCCGCTTACACACCTTGAAGCACGTGTACTCGCTGCTATTGAACGCCATATTCGTGCCGAAGGTGTTGCCCCAACTATATCGGAACTAGCCAATAACCTCCGATTGAAGTCAAAAGGTACTGTTCATCGCTATGTACAGTCACTAATTGCCAAAGGGCGCTTAGAAAGACACGGTAACGGCTGGAGAGGTTTGCGTATTGTTGGGTTGGCTATGCCTTCGCCCAATTCAAACGTTGAGCACTTGCCTACTTCGTCTAAATCGGCCACGTTAAGCCATCTTTGGTCTGATTCCAACGTGGAGCGCCCCATGAGTGTTCCAGCAGAAATGTCGAAGGAGACAACGGGAGACTTTCGTATTCCGTTGCTCGGCAGAATCGCAGCGGGTCAACCTATTGAGGCCATTGAAGACGCTAATTATCTCGATTTAGCGGCGTTTTTTATTGGGCCTGATCGGTACGCACTTAGAGTCACGGGCGAGTCCATGATGGATGTAGGCATCTTAGACGGGGATACGGTCATTTTGCGCAAGCAGAATACTGCGAGCACCGGTGATATCGTCGTGGCGCTTATAGACGGGCAAGAGGCGACGCTAAAGCGGTTAGGCGAAACCGATAAAGGCGTTGTGCAGCTGATACCTGAAAACGCGGCAATGGCGACTATGCGCTACGATGCCAGCCGAGTCAGCTTCCAAGGGGTTCTAGTGGGTCAACTGCGCAGTTATTGATGATATTGCCGTTAAAAGTGGTTAAAATTTTGCGACTATCAATCATTCACTAACCACTAGCAGGTACTTATGAGTTCATTAGACGAGCAATCCTTGACCGCGCTCAAAACCGCTTTCTGCTATATGCCGCAGGCAAACGATGTCAATGAGTTTGATTTCCCAGGCAGGGTAGAGCAAATTATCGACGATATTGAGCTCGTTAGAGAAGTCCTGCTAATGAACGATGTGGATCCTGACGAAGTTGCTGATGAGATTCATCCCGATCAAGCCAATAACTCTTCCTACTAGTGAGAAAGGTTGTCGTTAGACTCTAAGTCTTAGCGCGAGCAACAAACAATACACTGTGAGAGTAGCGTCGTAGAAAGCCTACTTTTCCCAATGCTTTGGTCATAATCAGATCAATGCTCTTGAGTACGGGGGAGTTGTACATCGGCTCTTTAAGCACGTCCAGTAGTCGCTGCGTCCAACTAGGTTCACGCACTCTATCGTTGCTTCCTAGCCAGTAGGGTAGCGCTGATAAAAAGCCAATACTGTGCACCGCTTCTATAACGAAGTGTCGCTCCAGTAAGGCTTGCCATTCCTCGGAGTTCATCGTCAGTTTGTCTGACTCAGACTTGCCGTTTTGCGGGACAGTAAATAAAAACAAAGGTGCGGTGTCCTTACTTGCGGTAACCCATTGGGCGAGCGTTTGCTGTAAATCACCGACTGACGTGTGAAGCTCGGATATAACATCCAATGCCATGACGGTGTTGGGCTGTATCAATGAGAATGCTTCACTGCTCTCGGAGTGAGTAAGGTCGCTCAACAAATCAGGATAGACGAGAGGCAAGCGGTCAAGCCCCACGTAGTCCAAGTCTGCAATGCGCTTTTTTAAATGACGTCGAATAAGCTGTTGCGAGCATCCCAAGTCGAGGGTCGTAAGCTTGTAAGAAGCATCAGATTGCTTCTCTAATAAATTATGACGACACAAAACATCGCACAGTAAATTGTACTTTACGTGGGCGTAGAGAGTTCTCGACGGGTTGTGTTCGACTGATTGCTCGCCGGATAGAGGTCTTCGGGCAGCGGTAGTCCTATTGAAAAACATTGAGCTCAACTCAACGTCTGTTGCGTTTGAGTGGCGGCTATTAGCCACAGACGCCAAACCCCAGTCAGAATCGTTTTGCGCAACACGAGATTGTTTATTTGATCTCGTATCAATGAATTTAATTGGCGTATTTAGCCAGATCCCGATTTGGGATTCCGGTAATAGGCTCATGCCTTAGACTCCAGCTCAAAGCTATAGTCCAGTCTAAGACGAAATGTTGGGCTGCCCAGGTTGTACTAAGTAATTACTACTGCAAGATGTTGTAGTGCTTAATTTAAGTCAAAAAAATGTCGCTAAGTCACTGGGCATTAGCGACAGTTTGTTTTATCCGATAATCATTAAACAACGGACCCTCGTCACTAACGAGGTCGCGAGCAAATTGTGTAATGGTGTCAAACTCACCGGCACTGAGTCCTTCTGAAGCTTGTTTACTTAAAGAGAGGTTTTCCGCATGGCTGATTCTGCCGGTTTGCGCCTCTACTAATTGAATACTGACGCGTGTTTCGCTGGGCAAGGGAAGTACATCGACTGATACAAGGTAGTCCTCAGGCCAGTGCTGCGAAACATTAGTTGTCTCTAAAATCCGATACACGCGCAGTTCCTCTGATTCAGAGAAAACGCCGCTTATCATAGTGTTTAACTGATCATTGAGAGAATTCCCCTGATCAAGAGCGCTTATAAAAAGAGATACCTTTCCGGGTCTGTCTCGCATAGGCACACTGGGCTCAACCGCTGTAGCGGCTGAAGATACGGCAGGCTGTGTAGCTGATTGAACGCGGTAGTTGGTCAGTTGCGTTCCAACGAAAAAGCCTACAGCAGCTAATGCAATTCCAACGGTTGGTAATCGAAACATCCAGCGTATCAATGCACCACGGTCGTTGTTGTCCGTGTTGCTTATCTGTGCAGCGTTTGGTTTTGCAGTCGTTTGGTTGGACAGCGCTTCGGGTTCTACTGTCGCTACGCGAGCGTGAGAATCATTTTGGTTCGTTCTTGCGTGCTGAGTTTTCGCATGGGTGCTAATCGGCGCTGCATCCTGTGTATTAACCGTGCTCAGTGTTGCCGGATTATTGTCGGATGCCGCGTGAGCTTTTTCAGCTTGCTTAATTGACGAGCGAAAAATGAACGAAGGGACGTAGGAGCCCGGTCGCATGGTAATGCGAATATCCGTATCCGGATGTGCTTCGTAATAAGAGGCCAGTGCCGCTCTAAGTCTGCCCGCCAAAACCCTAACAACAGGATCATTCTGTGGGTCGAAAGAGTCAGGTTTACCTAAGGCGTCAATAGCTACGGTGTAAGCCTTGATGCGAGTCATGTTGCCGGAAGCTGCCTGCTCAACCACGTACTTTAGGAAGGCTGACATTTGAGGAGCCGCAGTGAATTTGTCTGATTCAAGCACCGCGCTTAACGCATCAATTATTTGACGTTGGTCAGGTTGAGGTTGGCCTTCCGTTTGTGACGTTCTGTGCATCTGGTGGGTTGTACCTGACTTTGAGCTTGGCGGGAAGTGGGACGAATCAGCGTTTTTAACTTGGGGAAGCCACTCGCACAACTTCCTTTCATACTTCTCAATATTGAGTTAACGACGTTCCAATTAACTCGTAATGCATTTAAGCAATGTAACATGATATCGAAGAAAGGCAACCCATAGCAGCAGTGGAATAGCGCAGTTTTATGCATTTTTTAGGTGTGTTGTTTTTCTGACGCTGTAACATGCTTGGCGTAACGCAAATTGCCACGTAACTGCGCAAATAACCTTAAAGTAACGCCCATAGGCCGCTGCACTATAATGATCATCTCAATAGTTGTACCCGCACATTTACTGCTATGAATTCTGACAAGCGCGAAGCTATGTTCAGCCGCTTTAAAGCGGCTAACCCTGAGCCGAAAACTGAGCTGGAATACAGCAATGCTTTCGAGTTGTTGATAGCCGTCATATTGTCGGCGCAAGCAACGGATGTCAGCGTGAACAAAGCAACGCGACTTTTGTATCCTGTCGCCAATACACCAGAGGCTATTTTCGCTCTGGGTGTTGAAGGCTTAACGCCTTACATTCGCACAATAGGGTTGTTCAACACTAAGGCCAAAAACGTTATTGCAGCCTGTGAGCGGTTATGCACATTGCACGATGGTTGCGTACCTGAAGACAGGGAGGCGCTAGAGGCATTGCCGGGAGTAGGGCGAAAGACAGCCAATGTTGTTTTGAATACCGCGTTTCGACATATTGCCATGGCGGTGGATACGCATATATTCAGAGTCTCTAACCGCACAGGTTTAGCGCCTGGTAAAAATGTGCTGATTGTTGAAAAGCAGTTGCTTAAGTTTGTCCCCAAGGAGTACTTGCTGGACGCCCATCACTGGTTAATCTTGCACGGGCGTTATGTCTGCTTGGCTCGTACGCCGAAATGCCCTGAGTGTTCGGTCAGTGACCTATGCGATTACAAACCTAAGACGGTGTTAAAAGAGGCACAAGTTGCGGGAACCAGCGGCGCTGCTAAATATGCGCGCAAAACATCTAAAAAGAAATCGTCTAAAAAACCGTCACAAGCTAAGAAAAAAGTACCCTCTAAAGTCGCTAAGTAGTGACGGGAAGTAGGTGGCTAGATTGTTCGGCACAGCCTGTTAGGTGCAATCAGAGGTAAGGTCCGCATTTGCGACAGATCATCGTGACGTCAATCTGGTGTTGATACGCTGCTGCCCGTAGAATGACCGTCTATGGATAACAATAACGCTCCAAGCTCGCTGTGAAAAATCTGAGTACAAAATAGTGCAGTCGTCTAATCATCCTAAAAACGATGTCAACGACGATCTTGAGTTCAATCGCTTGTTGAAATCAGCGGCCATCTTGGTCGTTGATGATGAGCCTGGCATGCGTAACTTTTTAAAGCGTGCGTTAGAGAATCGCTGCGCCTTGTTAGAGGTTGCTGGAAGTGCTGAAGAGGCCGAGGCCTTAAGGTTGCGATATCACTTCG
Organism: uncultured Granulosicoccus sp.; assembly: GCA_937991945.1. Classification (GTDB taxonomy): domain Bacteria; phylum Pseudomonadota; class Gammaproteobacteria; order Granulosicoccales; family Granulosicoccaceae; genus Granulosicoccus. The sequence continues at coordinate 4,642 of CALKLO010000021.1, read as the reverse complement.
ACATGTTGTTAGTGGACATTCGATTGCCTGGGTTATCGGGTTTAGATTGGATGAGTAAATTGCGCGAGCGTGGTGTTCGAACCCACGTTATCTACATGACGGCCTATGCTGATTTAGAAATGGCCATAGCCGCTTTGCGCAATGGGGCAGATGATTTCATTATGAAACCGTTTCGCACTGAGCAAATGCTGCTGTCTATGCAAAGAACGCTTTTGCGACGTCAAATTTTAAGGGAAAATTCCTTACTGCGATTACAGTTGCAGCAGATGCAAGATGACAGTGGTTTGGTGGCAAGCAGCGATGTCATGAAGCAAATGTTGACGTTAGCGCAACGCGCAGCACCGATACAATCCCCAGTCCTTATCCAAGGCGAAACGGGTACCGGTATGGCCATCATTGCTCGAGCTATACATTCAATGAGTCGCCGCAGCGGTTCGTTCGTTTCGCTCAACTGCGCCAGTCTTAATGAAGACGACTTTGAGCAAGAATTGTTTGGTATCACCGACGGTAGTGAGACAGCAAAACTGCATCATGCCGATGGGCTTTTTGTGCACGCCGACAAGGGGACTTTATTTTTAAATGAGGTAGGTTGTTTACCTGAAAGAGTGCAATCGAAACTCGCAGAGTGTCTAGAGACTGGACTAGTAAGACCGGTAGGGGGTGGGCGTGATATCCCTGTTGATATTCGACTTATTGCGGCTACTAGCCAAAATATAGAGCCGTTAGATGAGTCCGGTATCCTGCGCAGCGATTTGCTCTATCGGCTTAACGTGCTATCGATAAAGGTTCCTCCGTTGAGGGACAGAGGCGATGACTTACAGTTGCTAGCGAACTATTTCATGGAGCGACTCTCATCCGAAATGAGATTAGAGTGCGTAGATCTGTTGCATAAAGACTGGGAAGTGCTTAACGAATATTCATGGCCCGGTAATGTACGAGAGTTACGAAATGTTATTGAACGTACCTTGTTGCTTGGATCGTTGCCAATGGATAGTTTGCGCAACACAACTGACACCCCTGCATGGAATGAATCTGGTTACCCATTAGATTGGACAATGGAAGCTGTTGAAAGAGCACACATTGAATTGGTTCTAGATTCTGTTAACAACAACAAGTCGGCTGCTGCAAGATTGCTGGGTGTGTCACGAAAGACGCTGGAAAGAAAACAAACTTTATGGCACAGCGCTGACGAAGCATCATAACTAACGATGCCTATTTCGTGACTCAAAAAACCCAAGCCAAGCTTTTCCTCAAACGGTTTTCGAATTTACGATATCGCTTGCTTGCCTTGGTGTTGGTGCCGCTGCTACTGCTGACAGGGACGGTGGTGTTGTTAGCATCCAGATGGTCAACGGACTACACCTACGAGCAGTTATTTACCAAGGTTAATACAGACCTTCGTGTTGCAGGTGAAAGCTTCCAGCGCATACAAAAAGATGGCCAACAAATTCTGTCAGCGTTAGCCACTAGCTCGCAAATGTCTGAGTTGTTAACGACACAAAACGCTAAGGCATTAAGCCAACTACTCGATAGCTATCGATCAGCGTACAACTTCGATTTCGTCAAACTACTCTCGGCCAATGGAGGGCAAATACTGGAAGCGGATGGGTGGGCATCACACAGTATTAGACAGTCACCGCTGACTGATCAGTTGATGGCATCTGAACAAACTATTTCGCCATCGGGCATGACCGGTATTGAGATATACGTGGCCATCGATTGGCAGCGTGAGCCTCACATCGTGGCTTCGAAGGTCATACTGCCATTAGTGGCCACCGCTCGTGCTGCACCGAGTAGTCGCGTCGCAGAAGACAGAGCGATGATTATCAGAACGCTTCAACCGGTGTTTAACAACCTTAACGAACGCATAGCCATTCTTGAGGGCGGGCTGTTGTTAAATCGAAACTTCGAATTTGTAGACGAAATTCGAGACTTGGTTTATGGCCCCGGCAGCCTTGCGCCAGGCAGTCGAGGCACCGTTACGGTATTTCTTGAAGATGTTCGAATAACCACCAACGTGCCCAAACGAGATGAATCTCGAGCGCTAGGTACTCGCGTGTCAGTAGAAGTTCGGGATGCCGTGTTGGCACGTGGTGAGTCTTGGATAGACAGGGCTTTTGTTGTGAACGACTGGTACATTTCAGCGTATGAACCCATCCTCGATGTCGCGGGGCAACGGGTTGGAATGTTATACGCCGGTTACCTCGAGGCGCCTTTCCGAGCCGAGCTCATTAAAGCCATTGCGGTGCTTTCCGCTCTGGTTTTAGGGGGCAGTTTGTTAGCAGTCGGTGCGGCCATAATGGGAGCTCGATCTATATTCACGCCAATCGAGACAATGACATCCGTGGTACGCGCAACAGCTGCTGGCCAACACGAGCGCATTGGTCCCATATCCTCGCCCAATGAAATTGGTGAGTTGGCGTTACAGTTCGATGCCATGTTGGATACGCTCGAATCACACCGTGAGCGCATAGAGCACGATGCCGCTGTTCTGGAAGATAAGGTGCAGCATCGTACCGCTGAACTAGAGACGCAAAATCAGCGCCTTCACGATTCGATTGATTTACTACACCAGACACGCCAGCAATTGGCGAATGCGGAAAAGTTGGCAGCATTGGGTGAGCTAACGGCAGGGGTGGCTCATGAAATCAATAATCCGACAGCCGTCATTTTGGGCAACATGGACGTATTAGTTGCCGACCTTGGCGACTCCCGAGAAAACGTGCAAACAGAAATCGACCTTATTATTGAGCAGGTTTATCGTATTCGCTCTATTACAGACAGGCTTCTACAATATTCCAGATCTGAAGTACAGGGGGGCGACGCGAAACTTTCAAGTGGAGGTATTCGCTCCGACATTAGCCCAATGCAGATGGACTACGAGCAGTCCCCGATTGCGCCAGTTGATTTGGATTCGGTTGTTGACGATACCTTGCGCATGTTGCTGCATGAATTTGAAGGGCAATCCATTGACGTCAGCCAGTCTTACTCAGCGTCGCGTTTAGCGCTCATCGATCGCCAAGAATTACAGCAGGTGTTGGTTAACTTGATTACCAATGCAACGGACGCTATTCGTCAAAAAAACAACGACCTTGGCAATGCAGGAGTTTCGCTGGAAGAGGTTCAGCACATCGATATCAGTACCTACGATATGGATGAGCGCCATGTCGTTGTATCGGTTAGAGATTCGGGCTGTGGTATTGAGCGTGAGCATTTGCCGCGCGTTTTTGATCCATTTTTTACGCATGGAAAGGTACAAGGCACGGGCTTAGGTCTCTCGGTAAGCTACGGCATCGTACGCAGATCTGGAGGCGACATTCGAGTCCACTCGGAGGCAATGCAAGGCAGTCACTTTGAAGTTCAATTACCCGCCGTGAAAAAAGGGTGACGGGGTCGAGCGTTTAGGGCTTAGACACGCCGATGAAACATTACGGTTCAGCTGGTCACTGAAAGTTACATTTCATTCGGTCGATGTGTTGCTATCCTCTAAGACTAGTCAGATTCATTCACTGGAAATTGTCATTGTGGCGCGCTCATACCCGCTCACGGATTTAGTCAAGCTCGTCAGAGCCTACGGTGTTCTTGCCGGAACCTCTGATATGGAGCGCGTAATTGCGGGCACCTTGTCACGCAACTGGATTGCCAAGGAGGTAGAGCACTTCGTGCCTCTGTCCTCGCTGCCCGAGCGCTTGTTTGAAACACAGCGCGGTAGAGACATCCTAGCGACCGAGTTTTTCTCCAACCAGGATATTGACCCAGAAACAATCTGTCCGGCCGAGCTCGATATTAGAGGGGCAGGCCGAGAGCAGCTAATCAACACTAACCGACTGCCCAAGTTGGAGCCGACAATCCATCAGGCTGTGTTGTCAGCCAATATTTTATTGGGCGTTCGGTTGTACGGCACACACGGCAAAGGCATGCCTTCCATGTCGCATGACATTATCGTTGCCACCATGCTGCAAGATTCTTACGGCAAGGCACATCGGTACGGGGCTTTCTCAACTGAAGACAACGAAATTGTAGACAGCACGTATGTGTTTACTTGGTTTGGCGATTCGGTGGCTAAATTGGTCGTGGCTATTAATGACTACCTGTTGGCTTTCAATGAGGCTGTCACCGGCGAGCTAGAAATACCTGAGCCGCCGACACCTGAAATAGCCACCGCTATTGCGGCTATCCAAGCGAGTCGTTTACGTCTTGTAGCCAGAGCTGCAGGCGATAAAGTCATCAGCTTTATGGATGCAGACATGCGCAGTGAGCTCAGTGCAGTGGGGGTCGATTGTTCCTGCGAATTCCCAGAACGCCCCATGCTTAAAAAGCATTACGAGCTAACGATTGCTGCGTTTAAATTGAATGGAGTCGATCACTACGCGTTACGTGAGCCATTAAGAAATACATTATTGATGGCTGTACGCGATGCTCTTGATGATTCTCGCAAGCTTGAACGACTCTCCGGCAGGCGCGGAAAAGCAGTTCATGAAGTGCATATCAATCTTCCTGTTATGGAATATTACGTAGCTTCCGAAGCGCCTAATTCTATTGAGTCTGTGCACGTTGCCAGTTTGGAGATGATGCGTTCACTTGAAAAAGGTCGACGTAAATCATTGAGCACGATGGCCGCTCACGCGTTTCGTATTGCTGC
>CALKLO010000020.1 GCA_937991945.1 uncultured Granulosicoccus sp. | reverse complement strand
GCTAGCAGTGGACAAAGACCCAATAATTTTACTAACGCTGGATTTTCATCCCATAAACCTGCTTGCCACAAGTGTGAAGAAGCTGTTGTGTTGGTTTGTTTATTCGTGCTCATGAATAAACACCTGATCTGAATGTTGGCTATACCATGTTAGTGCACGCTGTATGGCGTGAATGACTGATCGAGGCGTAATGGTGGCACCAGTAAAGGCATCAAAGGAGCCGCCTTCTTTCTTCACGTCCCAAAGGGAGGTCTGAGTGTTGGCAAGTGATTTACTCGTAAAATCGTTTATCCAAGTGGATCGTTTGATTTCAATGTCATCGCCTAAGCCAGGTGTTTCTTTGTGAGTGATTACTCTTATACCAGAGACGGTGCCGTTTTCAGTGATGCCTAATAGCAATTGTATTGCACCGTTGTATCCGTCAGGGGCTACGACGGTGATAGCTGCTGCATACGGTTTTCTGTTTTTGTAAATGGGGTATATTTTCACTGCTTGATTGGGAGCCAGTGCAGTGGCTGTGACCCAATGAGCTAGTTCGAGTGGATGGTTGTCGTAAGGGCCTGTCGGTAGGATGGCGTTTAACGATTCAGTGTTTATGCGTTGTACGTTGTCGGCAATTCGGCTCTGAGTTAATTGACTAACAGCCATCAACGACACAACGGCTATGAGCACGCCAGAAGCCAACACTAAGCTGGCGCGTTGAATGCTGTTCATGATTTTTGTGCACGTTTGATAACAGCGCCTTGCTTGCCAGTGGATGCATGATCAATAAGTGGCACGCACATATTCATGAGCAAAACAGCAAAAGCGAACCCTTCAGGATAGACACTGTATTCTCGAATGATGAACGTCAAGAGCCCGATGCCACAACCGTATATAAGTTGTCCTTGTCGGCTGACTGCAGAACTTATAGGGTCAGTCGCTATGAAAAAAGCGCCTAGTAATATGCCGCCAGACAACAATGCCGCGCCGATTGGCAAAACAATGCCTATGCTTAATGCGTTAGCGATGAAATAGGCTGAGCTAACACTGATTAAAACAGATGCAGGAATATGCCAGCTTATGATGCGCAACGTCAGTAAATAGATACCGCCCAACGTCCAAGCAAGCGCTAGCCATGACCAGGGTGAATGCACTATCTGTCGGGAAACGTTATTTTGTATATCACTGACGGATAAACGTTCAGAGCGGCCATCTATGATTGGCGCTCTAGCCGTATCGTCTTTGCTCATAGCCGCTATTGCCACACGTTTTGTTTGACGGAACTGATCGAGCACCGTGGCCCCTGAGACACCATCCCAAGGCGCATAAGCTTTGTCCGCAGCATCAGTAACGTGTACTGACGAGCTAGGATTGTGCCCATCGAGAGTGAGCGTGGTTAGATTCCATGCAGTCATGCTCACAGGAAATGAGATGATTAAAAACGCATAAGCAACCATGGCAGGGTTGAAAGGGTTTTGCCCTAATCCGCCAAACACGTGTTTTCCTAGCGTGACTAATACAATAGCGCCTATCCCTAATTGCCATGTAGGGAGTGAGGGTGGAATACAAAGCACAAGCAACCAAACGGCCAGTAGCGTGCTTCCATCGCCCAACCCCCGCAGTACAGAACGTTTGCGCAGGGCTAGGCAGGTAGCCTCGCAGGCCATTGCAATAACGCTCGCAATAAATAGATTAATAATGATGTGTGCATCGATAAGCACTGCATACAAAATGGTGCCAGGCACGAGTGCTAGCATGACGTGCATCATGGTTGAACGCACAGAGCGCTTCTTTAAAGAAGGCAATGTTATCGGCTGAGTCATGTCAGCTCGTCCTTGGGTGGAGTAGTCCCATTTGATGGTGTAGGTGTTGCGCCTTGCTCATCGGAGTGGTTAGGTGGCGACCGTTTTTGACTTCTTCGTGATTTTGCTCGTGCTAAGGCATCAGCCATCGGGTCAGAGCTTGTTGATAGTCGTGACTGAGCAGCCTCTCTTTTTAGGCGTTTTATTTCGTCTCGTTGTGTTTGTCGTTGTTCTCGTTGTTCAAATCGAGCTTCAGCTAAGCTGGCCAATTCATCCTCTCTTAGTTGATCCTTGTATAAGCCTTTAGAGAAACGGAACGATTGTGTTAAGGCAATGTTGGAGGGGCAAACAAGATCGCAGCACCCACATTCAATACACGTTGTTAGGCCGAACTGTATGGCCTTCGATGTATTTTCGTTGCACGAGAATTGATGCAGCTGCTGAGGCAATAAACCCACCGGGCACACATCGCTGCAGGCGCTGCATTTTATACAAGGTTGCTGCGTCTGCGCGGTGTTTGATTGTTCGAGTGTGATGCAATTGGTTGTGGCCGTAATCGGTATAGAAAGATCTGAAATAACAAATCCACTGAGTGGTCCACCGAGTCTCACAGTTACGTTGAGACCATCGACATTGTTGTTGCTTAGTCTAAGCACATCAGCCACCGAACTCCCAAACGCGACCCGTACATTAGTCGGATGAGGGGCAAGATCTCCTGCGATGGTGACAACCCGTGACAGCATAGGGTAGCCTTTTCGGGCTTGTTCAACGGCTAGGGCTGTTGATACATTAAGGCATACGATACCAAATTCACCGGGGTAGCTATCAGCAGGGATGCTCAGTCCTGTTAATCGTTCAACCAGAGGGCGTTCTGCACCAGCAGGGTATACCGGTGGTAGCAATATCAATTCAAGCTTGGTGAGCGTTGTGTGTTGTTCAATCGCTTTTTGTAACAGTCCAATCGCGTTTGTCTTATCGTTCTCTATCGCAAACAAGCACCGGTTACAGCCGGTTAATGCAATAAGGCTTACCACCGCGTTAATGATGTCGTCGGCTTGGGACAACATTAACGCTTCATCGCAACTGATCAAAGGCTCGCACTCAACCGCATTGATGACTAGCGTATCGATTGAACTGTCAGGGTCGAGAAAGTCAGACAATTTGTCTGCTGTTTTAAAGCCAGCTCCACCCAAGCCGTATACGGCACATTCGCTAATTCGATCAAACGTTGCAGCAGCTTGTTCTGCATAGACTGCTGTGTTTTGAAGAACGGCGTTATCGGTCGTAATAACCACGCAGGGTACTAAGTGCTTCGATGGGTGATTCACGACTTGATCGGCGATAGCGGTTACGACACCTGAGCAGCTAGCAACAATGCCGGGTGCCAATGCATCAGCGGCTTTGATTTTTTGGCCAACGGACACTAGGGGGCTGAGAATCTCCCGTTGGTAATTGAGTAGCGGAATGCTAACAACGTTGGGTATAGGCAGGGTTCTAATGATGCCGTCAGAAGGCAGCCCTGGTTTGTTTCGCGGAAGTGCAATTCCACCCAATAAGGTATTCGATGTTGCTTGCCCAAACCATTTCAGCAAAGTAGCTTTCATGACGGCTTAGGCCAGTTCCATTGTTGTAGTGGAACCGCAACCGGAATGAGCTCTATGCAATCTACTGGGCACGGTGGAATGCATAATTCGCAACCCGTGCAGTGATCAGCAATGACCGTATGCATATACCGTGAAGCACCCACAATGGCATCAACCGGGCAGGCAAGGATACAAAGCGTGCAACCAATGCAATCGGGTTCGATAATTTTGGCGACCTGCGTTGGTTTCTTTTCACCCTTCAATGCGTCGGGAGGTATGACTTCTTTGCCAAGGTATTGTGCAAGCTCTTCTATGAGCCCTTCACCGCCTGGCGGGCATTGGTTTATAGCAACGTCGTCTTCAATAATGGCCGTTGCATAAGGCCTGCATCCAGGGTAGCCACACTGCGCGCATTGTGTTTGTGGAAGTTTTTGGTTAACAGCGTCAATAAGAGTATTCAATGAATCAGCTGGCTGTTCATCGTTTGCTGTTGAATCGGGCGTTGCGTCGTTGTTAGCGGGTTCGTTGTTAGACAGACGTGCAAGAAGTGCCCCGGCAAGTCCGGCAATCAGCACGAATAGCAGTATGGCAAGTGCAGTGCTCACTACCGTCCCAGTCCGCTAAAGCCCATAAAGGCTAATGACATAATGCCAGCGCTTATAAGGGCGATGGCGCTGCCTTTGAACGCCTGAGGAACATCGCACAATTCAAGTCGTTCACGAAGCACTGAAAACAGTATGAGCACGACCGTAAAGCCGACTGCTGCTCCGAAGCCATGAATCATAGCTTCCATAAAACTGTGCTGTTGATTCACGCTAAGCAGTGCTACACCTAGTACAGCGCAGTTGGTTGTTATGAGTGGGAGATAGAGTCCGAGAACGCGATGAAGCAGTGGACTTTGCTTTCTAATGACGATTTCGGTGAACTGTACAACGACTGCTATAACGAGAATGAAGCTTAAGGTTCTTAAGTATTCAAGTTCAAACGGTATTAGCAACCACTGGTTGACGAGGTAGCTCAGTGAGGCTGCTAGTGTCAATACAAAGGTCGTTGCAATGCCCATACCTATCGCCGAGTCGACTCGACGCGATACACCCATAAACGGGCATAGACCTAGGAACTGTACCAGTACAAAATTATTGACTAGTACAGTTCCCAGCAAGATGAGCGCAATATCACGCACCAGGGTTGTGCTTTACTTAACGCGCATGCCGGGGGTCGCCCCGTCATCAGGTGTAAGAATAAAGATATCAGAACCTCCAGGCCCTGCAGCTAACACCATGCCGCTGGAAAGACCAAAGCGCATCTGTCGTGGTTTTAAATTGGCGACCATGACTGTACGTCGACCAATCAGTGACTCTGGCGTATAGGCCGCTTTAATGCCGGCGAAAACAGTACGTGTCTCAATGCCGATGTCTAAAGTGAGCTGAACCAATTTGTCAGCGCCGTCTACCTTTTGCGCATCGGTTATAACAGCAACGCGTAGGTCAACTTTATTAAAGTCGTCAATGTCTATCTCAGGCTTTATCGGTTCAAGACTGGGTGTGCCAGCAACCGGTTGGGTAACGGCTTGTTCACTGCTAGACCCTTTTGTCTCTTCGAGTATTTTTTCAATTTGAGTCGTTTCTACGCGAGTCATCATCGGCTTAAACTTGTTGATGGCGTGATCGCAGAGGGGAGACTCTAGAGACTTTAAGGTCAGTTCTGTGTTGAGAAACGCTTCTGTCTGTCGTGCAAGTTCAGGCAGAACAGGGCTGAGGTAGGTAACAATGATACGAAAATAATTCAAACCAACCGTGCAGATCTGCTGCACTTCGATCAGTGACGCTTCGTCTTTGATCTTGACCCACGGTTCGGCGTCATTGATATACGTATTGGCATGCTCCGCAAGAAGCATGATTTCACGCATGGCTTTGCCATATTCGCGTTGCTCGTAGTACTGCATGATCATTTGCTGAGCGCTAGTGAATTGCGTGTAGTCGTTGAGTAGTTCTGCTGGGTAGTCTGCTGCCAACTTGCCGTCGAATCGCTTGCTAATAAAGCCTGCACATCGGCTGGCTATGTTTACAACTTTCCCAACAAGATCCGCATTGACTCGAGTGACAAAGTCATCGAAATTCATGTTCAGATCAACAACGTTGCTGGAAAGCTTCGATGCATAGTAGTAGCGCAAGTACTCAGGCTTAAGATGCTTCAGCCAGGTTTCAATAGTGATCGATGTGCCACGTGACTTAGACATTTTCAAATTGTCGATGGTCAAAAATCCGTGTGCAAAAACACCGGTTGGCTTACGAAAGCCTGCGCCTTCCAACATGGCAGGCCAAAACAAGCAGTGAAAATTAATGATGTCCTTACCGATGAAGTGGTAAACCTCAACCTCTGAATCTGGCTTCCAGCTGTCTTCCCACGCCTCGCCGGTGCGTTGGCTAAGATGTTTGTGGCTAGCAATGTAGGCAATTGGAGCATCTAACCAAACGTAAAAATATTTGCCAGGTGCATCAGGAATTTCGAAACCGAAATACGGGGCATTTCTGGATATGTCCCAATCTTGTAATCCGCTTTCAAGCCACTCTTTTAGCTTGTTGGCGACTTCAGGTTGCAAAGCGCCGCTATCGGTCCATTCCTTGAGCATGTCGCTAAACGCGCTAAGGGCAAAGAAGTATTGTTCGGAATCTCTGAGTTCAGGCGTGGTTCCCGATACTTGAGAAATAGGCTCTTTCAGTGCTGTGGCATCGTAAGTCGCACTGCAGTTTTCGCAATTGTCGCCGTATTGATCCGCTGTGCCGCAGCTCGGGCAAATCCCCTTGACGTAGCGATCAGGTAAAAACATGTGCTTTTCGCTGTCGTACAGTTGCTTGATCGTGCGTTTGACGATATGCCCAGCTGCTTCAAGGCGCTTATAAATAAGCGTTGCCATCTCGCGGTTTTCGTCGGAGTGCGTCGTGTGGAAATTATCCGGTGAGAGTAAAAAGCCTTCGATATCACGCTCATGCTCGGTTTTAACTCGAGCAATGAGTGCTTCTGGCGTGATGCCTTCAGCTTCAGCTTTGAGCATAATGGGTGTGCCATGAGCATCATCAGCCCAAACCCATTGGCACTCATTGCCCATTAAGCGTTGATAGCGGACCCAGATATCGGTCTGGATGTATTCCAGCATGTGCCCAATGTGCAGGGCTCCATTGGCATAGGGAAGGGCGCTTGTGACCAGTATACGGCGGCTCATCAGGTATTTACTTGTGTCTTTGGGTGAGTGCGCGAAACTCAGGGTTTCGCACGTTGCGCATGCGTGTATAGTTGCGGGTTGCGTAGTAGTTTAACAGCCCAGTACATACAGTTCATACAAGTAGGAGCGTTGCAGTCGGATGTCAGAAGTTTCGCGCGAAAAAATTGAGCTAGCTCTCGATAAAGTCATGGATCCGCACCTGAATATCAGCTTGCTGGCCGCAAAGGCCCTCAAGGATGTCGGGATTGATGGATCAAACGTCACTATTGACCTATGCCTGTCCTATCCTTGCGGACATTGGGCCAAAACCCTGAAAGTGATGGTGTCTGATGCCCTTACTGAGCATGCGGGCATTAGTGATGCAACCATTAACGTCACTCATAAAATTATCCCGCACTCGGTTCAGCAAGGTGTCAAACGACTGAAAAATGTCAAAAACATCATTGCGGTTGCCTCTGGAAAAGGCGGTGTCGGTAAATCGACGACGTCGGTCAATTTAGCGTTAGCGTTGGCATCAGAAGGCGCAACGGTCGGTCTGCTCGATGCAGACATATACGGCCCCAGCCAACCGCGCATGATGGGTCTGTCAGGTCAGCCCGAATCCACCGACGGTAAAAGCCTTGAGCCCATGGAAAATTATGGTGTTCAAACCATGTCCATTGGTTTCCTTATTGATGAAGAGACACCCATGATTTGGCGTGGCCCTATGGTCACACAGGCTCTTGAGCAACTTTTGAACGATACAAATTGGCGAGACCTAGATTACCTCGTTATCGATTTGCCGCCGGGAACAGGCGACACCCAACTGACCTTGGCGCAGAAGGTGCCAGTTAGTGGTGCGATAATCGTCACGACCCCTCAGGATATTGCGCTGCTGGATGCGCGTAAAGGCCTCAAGATGTTTGAAAAGGTTGAAGTGCCAATCCTGGGTATTGTTGAAAACATGTCTACTCACATTTGCAGTCAGTGCAGTCACGAAGAGCACATCTTCGGTCAAGGTGGCGGTCAGACAATGGCAACTGAAGCGGGTATCGAGCTATTGGGTTCATTGCCGCTTGAAATGGGTATTCGATTGCAAGCTGATAGTGGCAAGCCCACAGTGGTTGCTGAGCCAAACGGTCGAACGGCTGAAGCGTACCGAGAAATTGCTCGTCGTGCAGCTGCTCGCTTATCGCTTCAAGCGAAAGATTACTCCGCTAAATTCCCTAACATTGTTATTCAGAACACGTGAGTATTAAAGCCGACAAATGGATTCGCCGCATGGCTGAATCCGACGCAATGATCGAACCGTTTGAGCCGGGTCAAGTTCGTTTCGATGCGAACAACGAGCGCATCGTATCCTATGGCACGTCCAGCTACGGCTATGACGTTCGGTGTGCAGATGAATTCAAAATATTCACGAATATCAATCACGCCATCGTTGATCCCAAATCCTTCGACCCGAATAGCTTTGTCGATCTGCAGTCTGACACATGCATTATTCCACCTAACTCGTTCGCCCTAGCGCGAACAGTTGAGTATTTTCGAATTCCGCGTAATGTACTGACTGTGTGCTTAGGTAAAAGCACTTACGCGCGATGTGGCATTATTGTCAATGTCACGCCGCTCGAGCCTGAATGGGAAGGGCATGTGACATTAGAATTTTCTAACACAACGCCTCTGCCAGCTAAGATATACGCTAACGAAGGTGTTGCTCAGATGCTGTTTTTTGAAAGCGATGAAGTTTGCGAGACTTCCTATGCGGATAGGGGTGGGAAGTATCAAGGACAGCGTGGCGTCACTCTGCCTCGCACTTAATCGATTTGCCTCGTTGACATTTATTTGGAAGAATCGGTAAAGATGATCTTATGAGCACCGACATGATTGACAGCGATGGCTTTCGAGCGAATGTCGGCATCATACTGAGCAACGGTGATGGGCAGGTGTTTTGGGCGCGCAGGATTGGACAAGATGCCTGGCAGTTTCCACAAGGAGGTATCGACAATAGCGAATCCCCTGAGGAAGCCATGTACCGTGAGCTCAGGGAAGAAACAGGACTTTCCCCTGATGATGTTGATGTCTTAGGGTGTACGCGAGAGTGGTTGCGCTATCGCCTACCTAAGCGATACGTACGTCGTAATCAAACCCCCGTGTGTATCGGTCAGAAGCAAATCTGGTACATGTTGCGCATGCTGGGCAATGAATCGGCTGTCGATCTAGCTAATAGTCCTAAGCCTGAGTTTGATCATTGGCGCTGGGTGGATTATTGGGAGCCCTCACGCAAAGTGATTTTCTTCAAACGCAAAGTCTACAAGCGAGCTTTGGCTGAACTTGAACCCCTGCTAATAGACGCTTAAGGCTGCGCTTACGAGCCAACGTATGGGTGGCTCTATTCCTTTGTCAGTAACTAAGCTCAGCTCGTGCAAACGAGTTGATCAGTTAAATGGCTTAACGATAACTAGAATTATAATGCCTGCTAGAAAGGCAACGGGGATTTCGTTAAACCAGCGAAACCAGACGTGCGAACGGGTGTTTTGATCAGCTCGAAAAATTTTGACTAGTTTGGCGCAATACATATGGTAACCAAACAGGCCGAGCACCAATAGAAGCTTCAGCTTCATCCAGGCCAATGTTATTAGACCAGGTAACCAGGCCACCAGTAGCCAGCTACCAAACACTAGGGTCAGCACGGCCCCCATGGTAGTGATTGCTAGGAGCTTGCGCTCCATGACCTTAAATGTCTCGATTTGCGCTTCATTCGACGCATCTGCCATAGCGTGATACACGAACACCCGTGGCAGGTAAAAAAGGCCTGCAAACCAGGTGACCATAAAAATAACGTGAATTGCCTTAACCCATAACATCTTAGCTGGTCTCCAAAAGCTTATCGACTTGCTGGCGCAGTTTGCTTAAATCCAAAGCGCCAATGTAACGTTCTACTAATTTGCCTTCTTTATCGAGCAAAAAACTGGTCGGCGTGCCCACCACAGGGGCGAACGCCTCCACGGCCTCACCATTGATGTCTAGTGCAATAGGGAACGGCAGTTGTTTTTCCTGCGCAAGTTCTAGCACCTGGTTGGGCGGGTCATAGGGCATGGCAACTGCAATGAGTTCGAAACCTAGTGGGGCCAGCTCTGTGTAGAGCTCGGCCATATGAGGCATCTCCTTCACACAGATAACACAGCTGGTTGACCAAAAATTAATCAATGTAGGCCCCTCCACCTCGTTTAACGCGACGGCTGTGCCGTCTAGTGTTTGAAACGTTAGGTTTTGTACTGATTCGGAGAGCTCGGTACGGTTGCTGCAAGCGATAAGCAGGGCGGTGCAAAGCACGCTGACGAACAGGGCTCGAGCCTTTTGCAGCAGGCTTTTGCAGGGGACTGATACAAACAATATGCAGACATTCATGGGTACACGCGGGTCACAGGTTTCCACTTCTCAAAGTCGTGATGGCATCAATCATACCGAGTCTAGAAGTTGTCCGTGTAACCGATCAGGCAATGAGTAGCGGGTAACAAAACCTAAAGGAATTTAGCTTGTTGGCCGACATTTTTGTTGGACGCCTGTGATCTGTGCAATTTCTCGTTGAGAGATACCACTGATTTGTTCGAATTCATAAGCTTCTTGGTCGCGACGGGCGACTGGAGGCAGAAGTTAACTGGAGATTGTGTTTCATGAGAAGACTATTCAGCTGTTTAGTGCTGAGCCTTGGCCTGTTGGCTGGCGCTGCACAAGCCGATATGTCCAAAATGTATTTTGGCGGAGGTTTTTCCGATGCAAGCGTTTCGGATACTTTCGACAATGACACCACGGTGGGCAACCTCTCGGTAAATCTAGGGTATCGGCTACATACGTATTTTGGTCTTGAATTGGAAGTAGGGTCTGCGTCAGATGATTCCGGAAGCATTGTCAGCGACCCGTTGATCACCTACCAGGCCGTCATGCTTCGAGCCGGGTATCAGTGGAATAAAGTTGGGCTATACGTCTTAGCTGGCACAGCCATGATGGATATTGACTCCCAGCTAATCGATTCTGACTCAGGTAATGCGATTGGGTTTGGGATCAACTTATTTGGAAGCCGAAACACATCACTCAACATTCACGTGCTGGACTTGGATGATGGTGCTTTCAAGGCAACAACCGTTGGTTTCCACTACTACTTTGGCGGCTACCGATAAACCGGCTCATGAGAAAACGAGATCTGATGAAAATGGATAAAAAAACTCTCGCCATTCTGATGATGGTTGGTTCGATTGGATTAAGTGCTTGTGGTCAACGACCAGAGTCGTCTAATAATTTCCTTGGCGCGGCAAACGCTGCAACAGAAGGCATCAACGTTCGTGTAATCACTAACGTTTACAGTATTACAACAGGTGGCACTGAGGCTGCAACGATTACAGCTCTCGTCACTGATGAGAACAACAACGCGTTGTCTGACACCGAAGTGGTTTTTACGTCAAGTAGTGGCGTGCTACAAGATGTATCTAACTTAACTGACGAGAATGGAGAGGTTACTGCAACCTTGAAAGTGCCGTCAGATTTCCAAAATCAAAACATAATGGTTACGGCGGTTGCTGAGGGCAATAGCTCTAGCGCATTTGTTGCAACAACGGGTTCTGTACTTGATGTGAGTGGCCCTGACAACTTGGTTATGGGCGATCAAGTAGAGATTGTGTTGAGCTTGACTGCAGGCAATGATGAACCTATTGCTAACCATGAAGTGAGTGTGGTGTCCCAGGCCGGTAACACCATAACCCCAACGGTTCCTTATACTGGGTCAGACGGTCGCGTGACTGTTCTTGTTGGAACTGAGCGTGGTGACGACGTCGTCGATATCTCAGCACTCAGTGGTACAGTGACGGCAACTCATATTTTTGAAGTGTCTCAAGACTTATTGCAATTTGCTGAAGGCACAGTCGACTCTGAATTGCCGGTAGCACAAGATAATCCCATTACTGTCACTTGGACAAGTCAGTCAATTCCAGTCGTTGGGGGGCAGCTACTGTTCACCACAACAGCGGGTGAAATTGTCGGTGAATCTGTTGTTACAACAGACGCAAACGGTCAAGCTACAATTCAATTGCGATCTTCTAGTTACGGGCCTGCGAAGGTTACTGTCGAAGACGCACTAGATTCACGGCCAACAACCTCGGTGGATGTTGAATTCATCGCAACAGTGCCTGCCTCTGTATTTCTTGATGCGTCGGTAACGCGTGTCGCTGCGAACGACAGCAGTACGTTGATGGCAACGGTTACAGATGCAAATGGTAATCCGGTAAAAAACCAACTTGTGGAATTTACAGGGGTGGATCTTAAAGGCGGACAAATAAGCCCTGCATCTGCGCGCAGTAATACCCAAGGTATTGCGAGTGTGACCTACACTGCTGGCGCTAACGCTACTGAAACTGATGATGTAGAAATTGCTGCTACCGTAAAAAATACAACGATTAGCAGCTCTATGTTTCTGAGTGTTGTTGAGCGTGTTCTCAACGTGACGCTGGGAACATCAAACCTACTGCAGTCGCAGAACTTTGATACGCAATACTCTGTCTCGTTCGTTGTTCAAGTAGCAGATGGAAGCGGTACGCCGCTCGAAAATGCAGTCGTTGAATTCTCTATACGTCCTTTGGAATATGTGAAAGGTGTTATGCAGGCCTATCCAGAGGAATTCGTCTCTGATGCTAGATGGTATCGAGATGAATCTATTGTTTGTGCAACAGAAGATGCTAACGGCAATCGATTACTAGATGAAGGTGAAGATCTGAACGGCAATGGATCTCTGGATCCGCAAGATCCCGCATTGCTATCACCGATAATAGATAACCCGAATGGCGCTGCCACTATACTTGGGGGCACTTTGACAACAGATTCTAGTGGGTCTGGCTTCTTCGAGTTGCATTACCCGAAGAGTAACGCGTTGTGGTCTACCATTGAAATTACAGCCTATGCACAAGCCTTAGGTGCAGAAGCACAATCTTCGTTTGAAACCCAGTTGTCGTTATCGGCTGTAGATGTCGCTGAGTCCGGTGTTAGTCCACCGAACCGAGTCAGCCCGTATGGCACCAGTGCTAGTTGCCTAGATACTTTGTAAGGCACTTGTTATGGCTCCTTTGAATATCAATACATTATGAAATTCAAGGAGCCTGTAGTGCAAGAATATATAACCCAAACTACATTGCGCACAATGCCATTGTTCGTGACAGCATAAGCGGAAGATACAGTTATTATGGCTTTCAATAGTGATACGAACCCGACAGTCGCCAGCTCTGATGAGAATAGTGTGCTAGTCCAGGCTGCAGCTCGTTCAGTGTCTCCGGTTACTGAGCTTAATGCGAAGAACTGTAAGGCACTGTGCAAGTCCGCCATTGTTGTACATGTGCAGCGCAATGATGAAATAAAGCCAGAGAACTCTCATCGCTGGATGATGTATTTGGTGGAAGGCTCTTTGAGTCTTCATACCGGAAAAGATGAAGTTGGGGTTATCAACGCTAACACCGCAGATGCACTACAACCTTTGTTTCAAGATAAGGGGGCGTATCAAAGCGTGCGTACTAGCACCGTTGCCAAAATTGTAAAATTCGGTCGTGAACAGTTGGATTTACTGCTAAAAGAGCAGCAAAAAAATTCAGTGTCAGTGACAGATGTTCATGTTGATGAGTTAGACAATCTACTATTTGACGACATCATTGAAGCAATGACGTCGCAGTCAGTATCTCTACCAAGTTCATCAGATGGCGCATTAAAAATACTCGGTTCATTTGCCCGTGTTGCAGGTATTCCTGAATTAGCAGAAGTGATTCAATGCGACCCTGGGCTTGCAATACACATTGTAAAAACAGCTAATCGTGTAGATGTCGGTACGACTGAATCTACTCACAGTATTCGTGGTGCAATTACGCGACTAGGTGTGGAGGAGACTCAGCGCGCTATAGCAGAGCTGCTTAAAGTGAACACCATGGTCCCTGCGAGTAAAATCATAGATACACGATTGAAGCGCTACATACATCGCACCACCTTGTGTGCAGCAATTGCACAAGTCATATCAAGAGAGCTTCCACATCTAAAACCAGAAGTGGCTATGTTGGTTGCTCTGTCCGCAGATGTGGGTGAATTGCTAGTGCTTAAATATGCAAACGCGCACGCAGATAGATTTACCAGTGAGCAGCAGCTGGCAACCGTTATTGAAAATCTACGGTTGGTCGTTAGCAGCTGGTTAATGACGTCCTGGGATTTCCCAGCAGAATTTGTCGATGCCTCATTAAAAGCACGAGACTGGTATCGAACGCATAATGGTGAAATCACTTACACAGATCTTGTTACAGCCGCATTGCTCATAATCCATTCGGAGATGCCGGAGTCGCAACCTAGCTCTATACCGAATGCAGACAATCTTCTTTTAGCTAGACGACTGCAACAAGCGGGTATAGACCTTACACAACCTGGCGCCATTGTAAGGGCTGCTAGTAGTCGTATCGTTAATGTGCAAGGGCTGCTGAAAGCCGGTTAGACGTAAGCCCTTCGCGTGATATTACGCAGATGGCTGCCAGTGACATACCGGTGGTACATGTAGCGTTAGTGTGTCACCTACGTTTAGTGACCCTGTTCGCTCAACCCACAACGTCACGCCGCGTTTGTTCAAAGCAGACTTGGCAAAATGTTTGCCGTATCCGGGTTTGTGCGTTTCAATAATATCCCCTGGAAAGCGACAAGGTGCATTCTCCATGTCCACCACTAGCGACGTTCCATTACTCGCAATGAGCCTGGAAGAGGGTGGGATTTTGCTGAAGTCAGGTATGCCTGATACAACAAGGTTAGCGCCTATCCAAGATGGATCCAGAGCATCCAACGTCATGCCTCGCTGAATAAGCAGCATCTCTTCCGCTGACAGTGCAGATATCTGCCTGGTGTTGCGAATCTCAGTGCCTTTGGGGTATTGGCTTTTAACACGTACACAAGAGGCCCTGGTGACGCCGCTATGGCTGTCACCAATGAAGCCTGAATAATCGACATCAATATGTTGGACGGCACTGGTACTGAGATCGCTACCGTCTGTGTTGATACCCAGAAATTGAATCTCTGCAACTAAGCTCGTTGGGGACAGCATGGGCATGGTGCGGGGCCTCTGAGGTGTTTAAGTTGGAGTCGGTAAGTCCATTCTTCTAAGTGCCTTTGGGATAGTAAACGTAATTGTTTCTTCTATGCCATCGGTTTCAGTTGCTGTGATTCCGCCTGCTTGCTTCAGTCTTTCGATGACTTCGCTAACCAGCACTTCTGGTGCAGAGGCGCCTGCGGTAACACCGACTTTTTTCTTGCCTTCTAACCAGTCACTTTTGATATCTACTGCACGGGTTATAAGCTTTGAGTCAACACCCGCACGTTCGCCTAGTTCAGCTAGACGATTTGAGTTCGAACTGTTGCTCGCGCCAACAACCAACAGAAGATCAACTTCCTCGCACAATTTTTTAACAGCATCTTGTCTGTTTTGAGTCGCGTAACAAATGTCGTCTCGGTTAGGTGCAACGATTCCTGGAAAGCGATCTCTCAGTGCGTCAATGATGTCTTGTGTGTCATCGACTGATAGTGTGGTTTGGGATACAAACGCAAGCTCTTGTGGGTTGGTAATGCTGAGAGTCTTAATATCCTCGGTCGTTTCAACCAAAATGATACGACCGCCGTTGCTGGTGTCGTAGCGACCCATGGTACCTTCCACTTCAGGGTGCCCTTCATGTCCGATCAAAATGACTTCTTTACCTTGCTTTGCGTATTTAACAACTTCTAAATGAACCTTAGTCACCAACGGGCAAGTTGCATCGAATACTTGTAGTCCTCGCTGATTCGCTGCGCTCTCAACCGCATGTGACACGCCGTGTGCACTAAAGATGACAGTGGCATCATCAGGGACTTCGTCGAGTTCTTCTACAAAAACAGCGCCCTTATCTCGTAATGCATCAACAACAAATTTGTTATGCACGACTTCATGTCTGACATATATCGGAGCACCATATATTTCGATGGCGCGTTCGACTATCTCGATGGCGCGGTCTACACCTGCACAAAAACCGCGGGGATTAGCCAATAAAATTTGCATACGCTTAGTCCTGTGATTCAGTTGCGTTTTTGTCGACATCATTTTTTTCAAACAATGTGAGTACTAACAACACCACTGTGCCACAGGAGATAGCTGCATCAGCAATGTTGAACGACGGGAAATAACTGGTGTTCCAGTAGACTTGAATAAAATCCACAACGTAGCCGTACCAAACGCGGTCGATTAAATTACCGATGGCCCCACCTAGAATGAGTGATATCGATAAGCTCAACCAACGTTCATGCCGCGTCATTCTGTATAACCAAACAGACAGAACAATACTGACGACCAGGCTAATGCCTGTGAACAGCCAACGTTGCCATCCACCGGCATCGTCTAGGAAACTGAACGCAGCTCCGTAGTTGTAAGCTTTAGTAATGTTGAAAAAACTGGTGATTGGAATTTGCTCGTACATGTCGAGCGTTGTATCAGCCCAGATCTTTGTGATCTGATCTGACACAACGATGACGAGTACTATTGCATAGCGAAGAATATGAGGCATTGCTTAGGCAATAGCTCTTTGTTCGCCAGTGCCGTGTACGTTGCTTATGCAACGAGCACACACCTCAGGATGGGCGTCGTCGCTACCCACATCTTCTCTAAGATGCCAGCACCGGACGCACTTCTCACCCGCAGCTTTTGCCGTGTGAATTGCGTACTCGTGCGTATTTACCGTTAGTGTTTCAAGCTCGGCAGGTTTGCCTGCGAAGTCTTCTAAGCTGGCGGTAGAGGTAATAAGCACGAAACGCAGTTCGTCGCCAAGTTTGCCCAGCAACTGTGCGACTTCACCGCTTGCATAGATGGTGACCGATGCTTCCAAAGCACCACCGATATCGCCAGCTGAACGAAGCGTCTCTAGCGACTTTGATACTGAATCTCGTACGTGTGCCACTGTCTGCCAATCTTCATGGCTGAGAGCAACATTCTGATCAAGTGGTATCAGCGAGTCACTGTAAGTTTCTGTGAAGATGCTTTGTGCACGATTCGCTTTATCTTGTTCTGAGTGTTGACGCAAATGCTGCCAAATTTCATCGGCTGTAAAGCTTAGTACCGGTGAGATCCATCGAACCAAGGCATCAGTGATTAAATACATCGCAGTCTGTGCTGATCGACGACCGTGGCTATCTGCTGCCATGGTGTATTGGCGATCCTTGATGATGTCCAGATAAAAGCTAGACATGTCCATCGAGCAAAAGTGATGAATAGTTTGATACACCGTATGGAACTGATAGGTGTCGTAGGCTTCCTGAATAGTGCCTTGTGTACGAAGCGTACAATCAACAGCCCAACGATCCAACGCCAACATATCTTCAGGGGCAACAGTATGTATCGCCGGGTCAAAGTCGTTGATGGCGCTAAGAAGGTATCTTGCTGTGTTCCTTATGCGTCTGTAGGCATCAGAGGCGCGGTCTAGTATCTCGTTTGATACCGTCATTTCACCACGGTAGTCTGTTGAGCATACCCACAGGCGAATGATGTCAGCGCCTAATGTTTTGAGCAGTTTTTGTGGCGCAATAATGTTGCCCAACGACTTGGACATTTTTCGACCTTTCTGATCAACGGTGAATCCGTGTGTCAGTACTTGTCGATACGGCGCTTGTTTGTTGATTGCAACGCTTGTCAAGATGGATGAATGAAACCAGCCACGATGCTGATCAGATCCTTCCAAATAGATGTCGGCTGGGTAGCTCAAGTTTTCATCTTGCTGAAGTACATGCATCCATGAAGTTCCAGAGTCAATCCAGACATCCAGTACATCAGTGACCTTGTCGTAGTCAGAAGCACCGTCGCCCAGTAGTGTCTCTGGGTCTAAATCAAACCATGCTTGTATGCCTTCTTTTTCAATACGCTCGGCTGCAGCTTCAATGAGTTGTGTTGTTTCTGGATGTAGCTCACCGGTTTCTTTATTCAAGAACAGTGGCAGAGGTACGCCCCAGTAGCGTTGTCTGGAGATGCACCAGTCAGGTCGCCCCGCAATCATGCCGTGAATACGATCCTGGCCCCATTCTGGAATCCATTTAACCTTGGCGATTTCTGTCAACGTGTCTTGGCGCAAGTTCTGTTGTTCCATGCCCACGAACCACTGCGGTGTCGCACGGTAAATGATGGGCGTCTTGGTGCGCCAGCAGAATGGGTAGCTGTGTTTGTATTTTTCGCTCTTTACCAAGCGACCACGGCTGGTGAGTTCTTCGAGCATATGGGCATCGACTTTCATCACATGCTCACCGCCAAAGAGTTCGACGTGATCTCTAAAAACACCGTGATCGTTAACAGAGTCCAGAAGTCCTAGGTCATGTTTTTGAGCGGCGTAGAAATCATCCACACCATGATCAGGTGCCGTGTGTACCGCACCGGTGCCCGCTTCAGTAGTGACGTAGTCACCTAAAATGAGTAAGGAGTCGCGGTCATAGAGAGGGTGCTTTAATGTCAGTCCAGACAGAGCATCACCTGTGGCTGTTGCCACAACCTTGTAGTCGCTATAGTCATAACGCTTCATGACATCGTCTACCATGGCGTCCGCCAAGATTAATCGCTCACCGTTTACACTGACTAGAGCGTATTGCAACTCTGGATGAAGGGTGACAGCAAGGTTTCCGGGGATTGTCCAAGGTGTCGTTGTCCAGATAACGATGTTGACGTCTGTGCCGTCATCTTCTGCGTTGAACGCTGACAACATGGCCGCCTTATCTCGAGGGGCGAAACGCACATCAATGGATGTGGATACTTTGTCTTCGTATTCAATTTCAGCCTCTGCCATTGCAGAGTGAGCACCCCAGCTCCAGTAGACAGGCTTAGTCCCTTTGTAGACATGACCTGCTTCAATGATTTTGCCCAACGCCCGAACGATATTGGCTTCGTTTGCAAAGTTCATGGTCAGGTAAGGGGCTTGCCAATCACCCAGAATGCCAAGTCGTTGAAACTCGGTGCTTTGGTTGTTTATTTGCTCGGTGGCGTATTCGCGGCATTTTGCGCGAAACTCACTCTCTGTAACCTTATCGCCAGGTTTTCCGATGAGTCCTTCCACCTTGTTTTCAATGGGTAGTCCGTGACAATCCCATCCTGGTACGTAAGGAGAGTCAAAGCCATCGAGCTGCTTGGATTTGACGATCATATCCTTAATGACCTTGTTGACCACATGCCCAATATGGATATCGCCGTTGGCGTAAGGAGGGCCATCGTGAAGGATGAATTTGGGGCGCCCAGCAGATTGCTGCCTAATGTGCGCGTGCAGACCTTCTTCATTCCACCGTGCGAGCATTTCAGGCTCGCGCTTTGCCAGATTTCCGCGCATGGGGAAGTCTGTTTTGGGTAAATTCAGCGTTTGTTTATAGTCAGTCACTTGAATTACTTCGTCAGGGTACGAAAAGAGGCTAAATACGAGCGTTTCCACGCATCGCGGTCAGTGTAAGTGTAAGTGTAAGTGTAAGTCATCTGGTGCTCATGAGCTGCCTAGCGGCATCCGCATCTTTCGCTATTTGTGTCTTGAGTTCGTCTAGCGATGCAAAACGGATTTCTTGGCGCAGTTGTTTTATGAAATCTATGGACAAATGATGCCCATACCAGTGCACAGATTGATCCAGCACATGAACTTCAAGGAGTAGCTTGCGACCACCAATGGTGGGTCTTTCGCCTAAATTGGCTACAGCTGGGAAGGATTCACCAGTTTCATGGTCGTGGGCACGCACAGCGAATACGCCCCTAAGTGGAGGGCGATGCTTACCAAGGGCGACATTGGCGGTGGGGTAGCCTAATTGTCGGCCGACTTTTTCGCCGTGTATGACACGTCCGCTTATACGGTAGGGCCTGCCAAGAAGGCTCGAAGCGGCCTCTAGTTCGCCTGCAACCAAATGATGTCGAATCCGTGTGCTGGATATGCGCTCCCCCGCGTGTTCGCAGGTAGGGCTTTGCTCTAACGAAAAACCGTGCTTTTTGGAGGCTGATTCGAGCAGTTCGTAGGTCCCTTGGCGTTTGTGCCCAAAGCGAAAATCATCGCCGATGACTAAGTGCTTGGCACGCAGTTGGCCGACTAGAGTTTGACTGATGAAGTCATCTGCACTTTGTTCGGCAAATGTTTGGTCAAAATTTAGAATGAGTAAGCGATCAATTCCGGCGGCTTTGACACTGGTGAAGCGATCCCTCAACCCTTGCAATCTGGGTGGGGCGTTTTCACTTGAAAAATACTCGTGAGGCAGTGGATCGAACGTGACAACGGTTGATGGGACGTTGTGCTTGCGAGCGGCCGTCCTTAGCGCTGAAAACATGGCTTGGTGCCCAAAGTGCGCGCCATCGAAATTTCCCATGGTCAACACAGTTTCAGAGCGGTCTGGCCAACGGCTTAAGTTGCGAATCAGATGCATGGGGCACGCAGGGCAACAAGCTGTATATGTTGTTCGTTTGAAGTCACAGGGCAATTATGCGTCACTAGGGCAGGTGCGGGTAAGGTTCAGCGTATTAATTACACGTAATCAGGGGCTGGCCAAGTGTTTGGGGCGGATGCCTGTGGCTGCTAAGACACCAATATAGGAAACCGCGGATATGCCAACGATCATAAGCAGTCGGCTGGCGCGTTCCATTGCCGAAAGTATTACCCAATCGGTGCCTGAGAACCATAAGAGGCATAGGCATAACGCAAATAGTGCCGGCAGTAGTCGGGCCGTAAATTGTAGGACGGGTTTTGATAGAGAGTAGATGCCATCTTTGCCCAGTTGTTTGTACAACATGAGCGCTTGTTGCCAAGCTGCCAATGAGCTTGCAATTGCTAATCCTGTGTGGGGTGCTACGAAATCTAGCCAAATCATCGGCAGCACAAAAATTAGGTTGTACGCCATGTTTGAAATCAAGGCGATAATCCCGATTCGGACAGGTGTACGTGTATTTTGTCGGGCAAAAAAGGCGGGGGCGAAAATTTTGACCAATAAGAACGCCGGTAACCCAAACCCGTAAGCTATTAGGCTGTAGCTTGCCATGGTTGCATCATGCGGCAGAAATTGGCCATAACCGAATAGGGTCAGAAGCATTGGGCGAGCAAGAATAACAAGGCCTATTGCGGCAGGAATGCCTAGAACCAATGTCAGGCGTATGGCCCAATCCACCGTTTGGGTGAAGCTTTCTCTGGATTTTAAGGTGTGCTCTCGGGATAGTCGGGGCAGGATTATTGTGCCTAGCGTGACGCCTAAAAGTCCGAGAGGGAACTCCATTAGTCTGTCGCTGTAGTACAGCCAACTTAAACTTCCGGCTGTTAGAAAAGAGGCGATTATAGTGTCCAGAAGCAAATTTATTTGTGCGACTGAGGAGCCGAGGATGGCAGGCGCCATCAATTTAAGAATACGTCTTACGCCTTCATGCTTCCAACCCCATCGTGGCCTAGGAAGTAATCCAATCCTTTGTAAGAATGGTAATTGCAGTAAAAGCTGAAGTAGTCCTGCGACGAAGACGCCCCAAGCAAGCGCGATGACGGGAATATCAAACAAGGGGCTTAGTACTAAAGCGGCGCCTATCATGCTGATATTTAGCAGTACTGGCGTGAACGAGGGAATCGCAAATTGCCCAAACGTGTTGAGCATGCTGCCCGCGTAGGCCACTAGGCTGACGAAAAACAGGTAGGGGAACGTGATACGAAGCATGTGTACCGCTAAGTCATAGCGGGCAGGGTCATCTATGAAGCCAGGGGCAAAGAGCATGATAATGATCGGGCTCAACATAACGCCCAGCGTGCTCACCAACAGCAATATAGCGGCAAGGGTTCCAGAGACGTGGGCGGCTAAATCTAGCAGCGCCTCTCGGCTGCGGTTTTCTTTGTATTCTGTGAAAACCGGCACGAAGGCTTGAGCAAAAGCACCTTCTGCAAATAATCGGCGTAGAAAGTTGGGTATCTTGAAAGCTACCAAGAAAACATCGGTGGTTGAGCCTGCCCCGAACACGATGGCTAGAACTTGGTCGCGAATAAAGCCCAGCAAGCGAGAAAGCAGGGTCATTAACCCGACAACCGTACCAGAACGGATAAGATTATTCGGTTTCATTGGCCCAGACATTGACGTGGAGGTAAACCCGGTGGATAATGGGCGGCTGAATTCTGTACAGACAAGCTAGAGGATAGTCCGTGGCCAATACTGCCCAGGCACGCAAACGCGTTCGCCAAGCCGAAAAATCTCGACAACGCAACGCAAGCCAGCGCTCTATGATGCGCACAATGGTAAAGCGTGTTTTCACAGCTATCGCTTCTGGCGATAAAAGTGCTGCTGACACTGCGTTGAAAGAAGCAACTCCAGTTCTTGATCATATGGCCCGCAAGGGTTTGATCCACAAGAACAAGGCTGCGCGTTACAAGAGCCGTTTCAATGCTCAAGTTCGCGCACTGGGCTAACACCCCTTTGCCGTAAAACGCTCCGGCTGCTAGATCTTTAGCGGCTGGAGTGTGTTTTAACGTTGTTATAAGTACCTGACACACTTTGTTGAAGTGCAAGTCACCTTTTGGCGAGAACAATTCTGGCCAATGCCTCAGAACACTAGGTAGGCAATCTACCGTCTCGATATCTGAGTGAAGGCAGCGATTCATCACTGCAAGACAAGCATGTTGTCTCGATGAATCAACTCAGGCTCACCTGAGTACCCCAATATCTCCTCAAAGCGATCACTCGACCGACCGAGTATTTTGCTAGTGTCTCGAGCGCCGTAATTGATTAGTCCTCTGGCCACTTCACGTCCTTCTGTGTTCAGGCATGAGACTAATTCTCCGCGTGAGAAATCCCCTGTGCAACTTTTTACACCAGCTGCCAGGAGGCTAGAGCCCTTGTTGGCTAAAACGTTATAAGCGCCATCGTCGATAGTGATTGTGCCTTTGGCCCTAAGATGATCGGCAAGCCAACGTTTGCGAGCGTCAATGGGTTTTTGATCGCTGGTGAGCATAGTTCCTAAGCTTTCGCCTGCACACAGTCTGAGTAAGACATCAGGATCACGACCGTCAGCGATAACAGTGGTTGTGCCGTTTTGAGCGGCGCGTTCAGCAGCTAGTACTTTCGTTCTCATCCCTCCGCTACCCAGTGATGATCCCGCTGGGCCCGCAGCCGATAAAATACTGGGGTCTGAGGCGTTGGCTCTTTCTAGTAGGGTGGCGTCAGGGTTGTGTCTGGGGTCTTTGTCGAATAAGCCTGCCTGATCGGTCAGAAGAATCAGAACGTCTGCATCAATCAAATTGGCTACTTGAGCGCCAAGTGTGTCGTTGTCCCCGAGTTTTATTTCATCCGTTGTGACGGTGTCATTCTCGTTAACAATCGGTAGTACACCATGTTTGAGTAGGGTCGTCAGTGTTCCGCGAGCGTTCAGGTAGCGGCGTCTGTCAGATAGATCGTCATGTGTGAGTAATATTTGGGCGGTTAAGATGTTGAATCGTTCAAAACCTGTCTCGTACGCTCGAATTAAACCCATTTGACCGACGGCGGCAGCGGCTTGTAATTCATTTACCCGTGAGGGTCTTTTGCTGAGTTTTAATCGGGCCACGCCTTCCGCGATCGACCCGCTTGACACTAGAACGACTTCACGTCCATCTGATTTGAGAGCGGATATTTGAGTAGTCCACTGCTCAATGATGTCGTGGTCTAGTCCCTTCCCATCAGCCGTAAGCAGTGAGCTGCCAACTTTGACAACCCACCTTTTGGCTGCGCGCAGTCTTTCACGCATCGCTACTTGGAGAGGTGTCCGAGTCCGGCCCTGAGTTCTCTGGGGTGTCTTGGGTTGATTCTTTTTTCATGGCAGGTGGTGCAATTGCCGCTTTGGCCTGTGCATTGGCAGCCGTTGCTTTCGCCAAGGCTTTTGCAGCTTGAAGAGCTTCTTCTTCTCGCTTGAGCTCTAGGTGTTTCATGATGACGGAAGCAAGCTCTCTAGCTCCGTGTCCGGTAACGGCTGACACAGTGAAAACAGGTCCTTCCCATTCCAAATTATCAATGATTTGTTGGCAATGGTTTTCGATCTCGTCTGCGGGTAGGAGGTCTGATTTGTTCAGGACCAACCAGCGCTCCTTGTTGAAGAGCACTTCGCTGTGTTTGCGAAGCTCATTTACAATGGCTTTCGCTTGTTCGACTGGGTCGCTTTGATCGATAGGGAGTACGTCAATCAGGTGTAATAGTAGATGTGTACGACTCAAGTGCTTGAGGAAACGTACTCCTAAGCCATGCCCTTCAGCAGCGCCTTCAATCAGCCCGGGAATGTCGGCCATGACAAAGCTGCGATGAGGTTCAATGCTGACGACGCCCAGATTCGGGTGAAGCGTTGTGAATGGGTAGTCAGCTACTTTGGGTCGAGCAGATGACAGTTGTCTGATCAATGTCGATTTGCCCGCATTGGGTTGCCCCAGCAAGCCTACATCTGCAAGTACGCGTAATTCGAGTTGTAATTCGCGACGTTCGCCAGGGGTGCCATCGGTTGTTTTTCGTGGCGCTTGGTTGGTTGAGCTTTTGAAACGTGCGTTGCCCAGTCCATGCCAGCCGCCTTTTGCAACTTCGATGGTTTGGCCAGCGTGCTTAAGATCAGCGACGATTTGGCCGGTGGCTTTGTCAGAGGCAACGGTACCGACTGGAACCTCAACGATACAATCATCGCCGCCAGCGCCAGAGCAATTCTGCCCGCGGCCGTTTCCGCCGCGTTTGGCGAGGTAGGTTCTTTGGTGTCTAAATACGGCTAAGGTGTTTAGGTTTTCGGCAGCGCGCAAATAAACGCTACCACCATCACCGCCGTCACCGCCATCAGGTCCGCCACGGGGGATGTATTTCTCACGGCGAAAGCCGAGCGCACCGTTGCCGCCGTCTCCGGCAATGACATTGATGCGGGCTTCATCTACGAATTTCACGATGTTCTCTCAGGGCAAAGAAAAACCCGCACTAGGCGGGTTTCGCTGTCGTACCGGTGTAAGCCGAAGGCTGTTAGCCTTCAGTGCTTGCAGGGACTATGTCGATAAATTTGCGGTTGTTAGCTCCGCGGACGGCAAATGATACAACGCCGTTAGTTTTAGCAAAGATCGTGTGATCCTTGCCAATGCCGGTGTTAACACCTGCGTGGAAGCGAGTGCCACGCTGACGAACGATGATGTTGCCAGCTAAAACGTTTTCACCACCAAATCGCTTCACACCAAGTCGTTTGGACTCAGAATCGCGACCGTTGCGAGTACTACCGCCTGCTTTTTTATGTGCCATGACTGATTACCTTTCTTCAGCTGTATAAATACGGGAAGTTAAAAATCAAACTACCAATTGTCGCGAGAGCTGTATTAGCCCGCGTTGATGGAGGTGATTTCTAGTTCCGTGTAGTTTTGACGATGTCCGGCCTGCTTGCGGTGGTGCTTGCGGCGACGGAACTTGATAATGCGTATTTTCACGCCGCGGCCATGAGACACGACTTTGGCGCTGACAGAGGCGTTAGCTACCATTGGAGCACCAACGGTTACAGATTCGCCGCTTCCGACCATTAAAACTTGGTCGAGGTTAACTTCAGAGCCTTCTTCGGCCTGAAGAGTTTCTACTTTGAGACGGTCGCCTTGACTGACTCGATATTGCTTGCCACCGGTTTTGACTACCGCGTACATGATTTGTGGTCCTAAAACTTTGGCCTAATATTCTTTAAGCACTTGCGCATGATGTGCGGTTTCGTAACCGCGGACAGCCCACAAGCTTACCAGCAAGTGTTTGGTGTCGTCAACCGAGTGCTGTGCACAAATTGTGCAATTGCGGGCAAATTCGCTTTGCAACTGGATTTTTGCCTCTTAAATTTAGTAGATCTAGCTATCCGCTCACCCTTCATCGGACAGAAGCTGCATGCTGAACAGTGTGGAAGTAGCGGGAAGGGAACTCCAGAAGCTTGTCAAAGTCGTAACAAGCCCAACCGCTGTTGTTAGTCAATGCGGTATCCTTGCTGTCCACGGCGTAATTTTATTATTTCCTGGGTGGCGCTCGCCAACCTCGATAGGCATTGTACTTAGGCCAAAAAAGACTGTTTAATGAATTCTCCTGCTTCTCAAATAATGTCGTTGTCTATAGAAGATTGCCGTTCGCTGGTTTCTCAGGGTATGGAGCAAGTCGATGAACTCATCCGGTTGAGGTTGAGCTCCGATGTCGTACTAATTAACCAGTTGTCGGCATACATTATTGGCAGTGGTGGGAAGCGTGTCCGTCCTCAGTTGGTCTTACTGGCCGCTGCGGCCTCTGGTCTGGATTGTGAAAAATCAGCAGAGAACGCTCAAAACCCGGTAACGGTTGCAGCCATTATTGAGTTCATCCATACGGCAACCCTTCTACACGACGATGTTGTAGACGCCTCGGACCTGCGTCGCGGGAGAGATACCGCAAATTCAGTATGGGGTAATGAGGCGGCAGTTTTGGTGGGTGACTTTTTGTACTCTCGGGCTTTCGAGATGATGGTGGATGTGAAAAGTCTCGAAGTCATGAGCATATTGGCAACAACAACGAATCGAATTGCTGAAGGTGAGGTGATGCAGCTGCTCAACGTCAATGAGCCGGGTGTGACCGAAGATCAGTACATCGAAGTCATTGAAGCCAAAACAGCGCGA
This sequence comes from uncultured Granulosicoccus sp., assembly GCA_937991945.1. GTDB lineage: Bacteria > Pseudomonadota > Gammaproteobacteria > Granulosicoccales > Granulosicoccaceae > Granulosicoccus. The sequence goes on along the minus strand of CALKLO010000020.1, from coordinate 23,451 downwards.
CTGTTTCAAGCAGCTACAGAGTTGGGTGCTGTGTTAGCGAATCAATCGCCTCAGGTGCGCGAGGCCTTAGCCAGCTACGGTATGCATCTGGGTACGGCTTTCCAGATAGCCGACGACGTTCTGGATTACCAGAGCGACAGTGACACTATGGGTAAAAATATCGGCGATGATCTGGGGGAGGGAAAAACCACCTTGCCACTCATATACGCGATGCGTGATGGAAACGACGAGCAATCAGCATTGGTCGCAGAGGCGATACGCCAAGGCGGGTTGGATAAATTAGATTCTGTGCTCGACATTATTAAGCAAACAGATGCGATATCCAAATCGATGCAGAGAGCCAACGTGAGCGCTGAGGCAGCTGTTGCAGCTTTGGATGCCTTGCCTGCGTCTGATCATAGAGACGCCCTGGCACGGATAGCACGCTACTCAGTAGAAAGAATTAGCTAGTAGAGCGTCGTAGTGCTTAAGCCGCGTATCGTCGACATGTTATTAACGGTGCGCTAAGTAACATCAGCAGCCACAGGCTCAACGGGCCAAGACTGCCTGCTCCTGCACTACCACCTGTGATCACTGCCTGGTTTTCAGAGTCGTCATTAGCTGCAAATGCGTTCGCGCTAAACGCTTGGCCGTTAAAGTTAACTTGAACCGCAGCGTTATTGTCGAGTGAGTTAGTGTCCGTGAACACAGGGTGCAGCAGCTCACTTTGAATAACGGCTGGATCTGAGTTAGTAAATTGAGCGGTAACGGATACGGTGCTCGAGCTATTCGCATTGAGGTTTTCGTGCTGGCAAGTCAAAGTCGAACCAGAAGCGGCACACCCTGCGCTAGGAGAGATCAGAATGGTGTTGTCAGGGAATTGTGTAACGCTCGATGTCTCTCTTGCCACTCGTGATGTGTCCCAGTTAGTCGCGGTAATCTGTACTTGCTGTTCGAATAAAAAATCGGTTGCTATAGATTCTAAGCTAACGGATAAATCCTGGTTGTCGACAACGCATGAAGATGAGAGTGAAGCGCTCATGGTCTCAATGCTGCAACTTGAGAAGTTTGCTTGAGTGTTGTGTGACAGCTCAGACCACATGACTTCATTGCCGGTTATTGATTCATCTACAAGGCATTGTTGGTCGTTGTCATGAACGGCACCTAAGTTATGTGCTATCTCATGGCTGCTTAGCAGCATGCTGTAGGGAAAAGGCGTAGATACGCTTACGTCATGCCCATCTTGCTGGCATACAGTTCCAATCCAACTTAATCCAATCAATTGGCTTGAATCACTATGGCCGGTAAATAAATGAACCAATGCTAAATCTGCTGACAGCTCTTCGTCTTCGATCCGGGTCAGTCGAAAAAATCTAAGTATCTCTTCCATGTTGCCGGAGAATTCGCGCAGTGGATCGCTCGCGGGGTTGTCGAGTACTTTAAATCGCTCAACGATAATCGCCAAACCGAGTTGGTCTTGAAATAATCCGTCCGCACCATTGATGATACTTAATGCTTCTGCTAAGCCACGTCCGTTGTGGTGTTCGTTGTATCGGCTATCAACCACAATTCCGATTCGTATAGCCTTGTGCAGTTCTGGTCCACTGGCTCGTTCGGCGAATGGCGATATGCTCGCGTTGGTAGATATGTTGCGAGAGCTCAATAACAGCGCATTGGAGTCATCGCTTGCTATGGATGTTATTGAATACCCTGAGCTGGGGTTAAAGTTTAGTTCGTATAGCGAGCCATTAACAAAAACATGACCCTCCAGACTTGCAGTATTGAGTGAGGTTTCGCTGAAGTTAGTGAGGTCTGATTCGCTGTCGAGTCTGACCCAAGAATCCTCTGCGCCATGCACTTTTCCCCGGTAGAAAAAAGGAATCTCAAACAAGGCTTGCTGTATGGATGCACTACCACCTAAAACAGAATGCTCTTTTAGTATTAGGGTCCAATGATTGTCACTGGTATGAATCTCCAGCGTGCCTTCACTTGGGTGAAATGCTAGCTCTGCTGGTGCTGCAATTTTTGTAAAGTCACCGTTAAATGCATGCGTATTAGTGGCAAAAAAAACAGCGCTAATTAGTGCAATGATGCAGTAATTTGGGGTGCGACTTAGCAGAGTGAGTAGAGCATTCATCTCACCAGTCTATCAGGCAAATCCTAGGGTATGCCGTGTTTGCGTGGTGGGTATGTGACGTATTAGAAAACTGATGGGGTATTTATTGGCAATAAAATAGTGAGTGCGTCAGCTATATAACTCGCCATACGATTTATAAAGCATTTCACCGGGTGGTACCGGCCAAACGCTGCATCCTCCGATAGAGGTTCTAATGAGTCTTAACGTTGGAAAGTTAACGGCTGCCGTCATGCGTCTGACTTGGCGGTTGCGGCCTTCTTTAAGCGTTATTTCAACCCAGCTTGTTGGGATAGATTGACGAGTTCTAATAGGAGGCGTACGTGGCCATAAATTTTCTGGTTCTTCTACTTCTATAGCAGTTACGGCTTTTGCAAGGCCGTCTTTTAAACGGACACCTCGGCGTAATTGCATCAGTGCATCGATGCTTATCTGTCCATCAACTTGCACAAGGTAGGTTTTGGGTAGTTTAAAGCGGGGGTGACTAATACGTTGTTGCAACACACCGTCGTTGGTCAGTAGTAATAAGCCTTCACTGTCTTTGTCTAATCTTCCAGCAGCGTAGTAGCCAGGTGCTTGAATATAGTTGGCTAAGGTTTCGCGATTTTGTTCATCAGTGAATTGGCACAGCACACCGAAGGGTTTGTTAAACAACAATATCGACTGCTTCTCGTTTTTATTCAATTCAATCATGAAGCGCTTGTGCGTTTTGCAATTCGTGTCGCTAGTGAATGCTCGAAGCCCATTGCGTGCAGTTCTTCGATCATAGTTTGACTGTCTGGATTTTTACGAGTGCAAACGCTGAGATCACTAGGAAGTCTGTCATCGTCTATTAACCCTGTAAGAGATCTGGCTAGCGCAATAGCCTCTTTGTTTTCATACAACAGTCGACTCACTCTTGGTGCGCCTCTGAATTTCATCATTGCGACTTCGCCAAGGTTGGCCAGTAGCGTATCAATGTCACCCCATTTATTGAGCAATCGAGCTGAGGTCGTGGGGCCCACTCCAGGTACACCTGGAATGTTGTCACTCTTGTCGCCGCTTAGTGCTAGCCAGTCAGCGATTTGCTCTGGACGTACTTTGAAGCGTTTATGCACTTCGTTGTAATCCGAAATAGATCGCCTGCCCAAGTCCCAGTAAAGATCTTTTTCCGAGACGAATTGAGCGAGGTCTTTGTCGCCGCTGACAATGGTTACGGGCCAGTTTTCTTGCTGAGCTCGAATCGCAAAATGCCCAATGATGTCATCCGCTTCGACTTTGTCGCTACCTAGTGTGGTCAGACCTAATATGCCGGCAACTTTTTTGCATCGGGCAAATTGTGGCGCGAGGTCTTCGGGGGCAGGGGGGCGTCCGGCTTTGTATTGCGGGTAGATCTTGTTGCGCGCACCTTGCCGGTAGCATTCATCGAAGGCGCATACCATTGCCTCTGGGCGATGCGTTTCAATAATGTGGCACAGAGTTTCGGCAAAGCCTTGCACAGCGTTGTCGGGTTCGTCGAAACGATTCCGAGTCTCTGCAGGCAGCGTTTGCCATGCTCTGAAAATATAAATGCTGGAGTCGATCAAGAAAAGCATGATCAGTGTGTGATTTTTTGAAGGTTGGCAGGATGGCTTAGCGTCACAGTGGTTTGGCCCGCGTTTGTCCCGATCCAGCCTCTGAGTTCAATTTGTTGACCCAGTAGCTCGCTAGTGACGGTTGACGTGTCGCTCTTGCCCCAATGCCTGTCTAGTTTTACGTTTAAGCCATTTCGTAGGGTGAGCACAGTGACTCTCCCATTTTTAGTGATATTTTCAACCGATGAACGTATTAATTTAAAGCCTCGATCAGCTGGGCTCATCGTCGTCTCGTCGCTCAGCCATTCGCCAGGCGACTTCCATACGCCCAAGTTGGCGTTACGGGCGCGCTGTTCTGATTCGTGTAATGAGAAGGTGCATTGGTTATTTGCACCGACGGTCACAGCGAATGCCAGGCCTTCGCTTATCAGTGTTTCGGCTGCCAGTGTGTTGTCGGGTAGGACGATGTGCGCAAGGGTTCTACCGTAACGATCGAATTCATCGTTGCCCATCTTCAGCGTGACCTTGCCATCACTTATCAGCTCTTCGAGTCGGGCTTTCGCTCGTTGTGCCCACAGCTTGTCATTTTCGGCCGCTGAGTTGAGTTCTAGGGTGTTTAACCCGATCAGGCGTACTCGGCGCTTGTCCGTTAGAACGACGGTGTCCCCATCGCTAACACGCTCAATTTGAGCTGTTTCAGTTGGCTGGTCTTGCAGGCAGTAGTTCGAATTGCTGCTGGGTGCTGCAATTGAGGTGCTCGGTAGCACGTATAGGCACGCCACCACGAAAAAAAGGCACCGCGTTGGGTGCCTTTTTTCAGATCGTAGGTCGATTTTCACCGACCCTGTACTCGCGTGGCCGAAAAGACGGCCTGACGAATGGACTTACTTCGCGCCGTAACGACGACGGAATTTGTCCACCTGCCCTGCGGTATCCATAACCTTTTGCTTGCCCGTGTAAAAAGGGTGGCAAGCTGAACACACTTCGATACTCAGGTCACGACCTGATGTGGAACCCGTTTCAAACGTGTTTCCGCAACTGCAAGTGACTGTGATTTGTTTGTATTCGGGATGAATTTCCGGTTTCATAGCAACCTCCCGGTTATAAAAAATTGGAACAGGATACTAGTGCTGTGAGGAACAAATTGCAAGTGCCGGGATTAAGTACTTTGTGCGCTGCGCCGATAAATTGAGAGCGCGAAGCAGGATTACGCGCCAAATATCTGCCGAAAACTTCCTCTAAAGTACTTTTGGATTCACCTATGTTATTCAAATTATTAGCAAAACTACTATTTAAGGCTTCAATTCCGCTAATTTTGATTGCTGGGCTGTTTACCTATGGTCTGTATTTAAAAGGCGGGGACCCAGCCGCCATGTGGAAGAGCGCTGGCTCAGGCTTTATGGCGCAGGCTGGTAAGCTGGTTGCGGGTGTGAAAAGTGATGCATCTCAGGCGGCTGAAAAGGTAGGTAATGCGGCTAGTGGGGGTCTTCAAGGGCTAGATTCCTCCGCGGGTGGTATGACACAGGTATTCACGTGGAAGGATGCGGAGGGTGTAACTCACTACAGCACTGAAGCGCCAGAAGGGGTTCAAACTCGAAAAATGAGTGTGAATCCTGACCAAAATGTGCTGGCCCCGATAAAAATTGCTAAACCCGTAATAGCCAAGCACAAGGAGTCTGAAGGCACTGCTGAAGCTGTGGCTACAGATGCTAGGCCTCGCAGAGATGAGCGGGCTAGCGACTCAGGTACGCAAGATCAAGGGTATTCTGATCCTGCATTACAGGAATTGGCGGATCAGTTCGGAGGTGATTTGCCAGGAGTCGTCGGCCAAGTGCTATCAACGCAATCCAAAGATGGCTCAGCAGGGCTCAATCCCAATCAGTTGCTTAAAATGCTTCAGGCAAAATAATTAAGATTTGATCACTGCTTGCTGATGGTCAGCGGGATGATCGGGTAGCGTTTTAGGGCTCCAGAAGGTGCAGACTTTCCATGGGTTGTGTTGTTAGTTTCAGGCTCATCTAAAAAAATCTCTAACAGGCTGTTTAGCCAGTTAATACCCGTTGGGGTGGCCCTTAGGTTTAACCCGGATTGCTCTAGTAGTCCTTTATTGATGGCTTTTTCGATATCGTTTTGCCATGGCATCAGTGAAACACCAGTGTGCAGCTGATATAGCGGTATGGGGAAGCCTTCGATCAGTCGAAGAGCGTTCATCATAAACTCCAGCCCCGTATCCTTCATCGGAATAGCCGTTTGGCCTCCAATGCGTGACTCTTGGGAAGTCGCTGCCATATATCGAGCGGGGTGCTTATGTTTCCAGCGTCGTACTATTTCGCCAGTGTTAGCGGCGCTGATTTTCCCGTGGGCCCCAGCGCCGATTCCTAGGTAATCACCAAATTGCCAATAATTGACATTGTGTTCTGATCGGTGCGAAGACGTTTTTCCAGCGCTCTGTCTATCGGCATCTGTTTTTGCATACGCTGAGATTTCGTAACGCTCAAAATGGTTGCCGGCCAAGGCATCCACTATGGCGTTTTGCATATCAGCTCTGAGGTCATCATCGGGTCTGGCGGGCGGGAAACGCGCAAATAGCGTGTTGGGCTCTAATGTGAGCTCGTAACAAGACAAATGGGTCGTGTCTAATGCCAATGCTTGCTTGATATCGCGTAAAGCGCCGTCCATTGTTTGATCGGGTAGGCCAAACATGATGTCCAGATTAATTTCGTCAAAACCTGCTTTGCGGGCGATATCAACGGCTCTCAACGCCTCATCCGCTGAATGAACTCGGCCTAATTTTTTTAGTGCATCTGCATTGAAGCTCTGTATACCAATAGACAAACGGTTAATACCTGACTTGCGGTATTCAGCAAATCGAGCTTGCTCGAATGTTCCAGGGTTGGCTTCTAGCGTCACTTCTGCGTTAGGCGCCAAACCTGTGAGCGCACGGATCCCGCTCATGAGTTGATCAATAGCTTTTGCACTGAATAGGCTGGGAGTGCCGCCACCAATAAAGACCGAATGCAGAGTTCGGCCCCAAACATGAGGCATCTCTTCAGCAAGGTCCGCAAGCAAAGCATCTACGTACGCCTGTTCCGGAATCTCACCTTTGGCTTCGTGTGAATTGAAATCGCAATAAGGGCATTTACGCACACACCAAGGGATGTGTACGTAGAGAGAGAGCGGGGGGAGTTCGGTGAACTCGCGGGTCATTGTGATGCTGATTTTCGAGCAGCGAGCTGTTCAACCATAAGAGCTATGGCTTTACCACGATGGCTCAAACGATTCTTGGTTGCTGAGTCGAGGAGTGCGGCTGCAGTATTTGTGTCGTGGTTGCAGAATACCGGGTCATAGCCAAAACCACCGTCACCTTCTGTGGCGTGCAAAATATGTCCATCCCAAGTGCCCTCTGCAATAATGGGCGACGGATCGAACTCATGCCGAAGATAGACGACCACGCTGCGAAAGCGTGCAGTTCTTTCCCCGTCAGGTATGTCCTTGAGTTGCTCGAGTAAAAACTCATAATTAGCAACATCGCCGCTACCCTTGCCATGGCGTTCTGCGTGACGTGCTGAATACAGCCCAGGGGCGCCTTTCAGATAGTCAACTTCAAGCCCTGAATCGTCCGCAATCGCAGGAAGCCCTGAGACGCTAGAGGCATGCCTAGCCTTAAGTAGGGCGTTTTCTACGAATGTGTGTGCTGTTTCGTCAACCGATTCAATAGAAAATTGGCCTTGGGCAACAACCGATAAATTCAACGGGCTCAGAAGATCGTGAAGCTCCTTGATTTTGCCTGGGTTGGCGCTTGCAAAGACGATTTTATCCATGGGCAAATTTCCCGGTTCCGGTGATGTTATGGCAGATGCTAGGGTCGATTTACGACTCTAGAGCAGCTCGTTGCATACTGACCAGTTGCGTTATTCCGTGTTTTGCATGGTTTAGCATGTCCTGAAGTTCAGTCTCTCTGAATGCATGGCCTTCCGCGGTTCCTTGGATTTCAATGAACCCACCTGCTTCGTTCATAACGACGTTCATGTCAGTTTCAGCGTTAGAGTCTTCAGCGTAGTCCAGGTCTAGGACGGGTTCGCCGTTGAAAATACCCACAGAAATTGCCGCCACATGGCCATGGATAGGATTGCGTTTGATCTTGCGTTCCTTCATTAGCTGGTTAATCGCATCGCATAGTGATACGTAAGCGCCTGTTATGGAGGCTGTGCGCGTTCCACCGTCTGCTTGAATAACGTCACAATCGATAGTGATGGTGCGCTCACCTAATGCCTCAAGGTCAATTGCAGCTCGCAAGGAGCGTCCAATGAGTCGTTGAATTTCCTGAGTTCTACCGCTCTGCTTGCCTGAGGCTGCTTCGCGTCTGGCACGAGTATGGGTAGCACCCGGCAGCATGCCGTACTCGGCTGTTACCCAACCACTACCCGTTCCTTTGAGCCAAGGTGGCGTCCGGTTGTCGATACTCGCTGTACACAAAACCTTCGTATCGCCCATTGCGATAAGCGTGGATCCTGCAGCGTGCTTGGTAAAATGTCTCTGAAATGACACTTCACGAAGCTCATCTGTTGCTCTTCCGCTGGGTCGCATGGATAAGTCCTTCAGTTGTGATATGAAATGAGAGTGGACAGCGTACGAGTCCAAGGGCGGCAGAGTATACCTGCTCATACTCTTCTTCACGCTATTTGTACTTTGCAGATTTTAACTATCGTGTAAATTAGGCGCTAATCCGCAGTTTTGAGAAACCGCCCCATTATGTTGCGCAGTATGACCGCCTACGGGCGTAGCAGCCTGAAGTTGGAAAGCTATGAACTGGTGTGTGAGCTTAGAGCTGTTAATCACCGTTATCTGGACATATCTATCCGATTGCCAGATTCATTGCGTTCACTGGAGCCTGCGATTCGCGAGAAAATCACATCAGTGTTACATCGCGGCAAAATTGACGTCTCGGTCAGTCATAAGCAAATCTCATCCGAGAATCACCGCTTCGAGATCAATGAGGTCTTGTTGGCCCAATTAACGGAAGCGGCAATCAAAGTGTCAACGCTAACCGGTGTGCAAGCTTCAATCGACCCGTTGAGGGTTTTGCAATGGCCGGGTGTGCTGCAGACGATCGATAGCTCTGAGAAAGCGTTGGCAGGTGATGCCTTGAATTGCTTTGAGCAGGCGCTGGCTGACTTTGTGGCAACACGAGAGCGAGAAGGTAGCCAGATATCTGAACTGCTGATTGCCAAGAATGTATTGGTGCAGGGGCTAGTGTCTGATATTCGCAAGCTTCGGCCAACGGTGCTCGAGCGGCAGAGAGAAAAATGGGAAACGAAACTGAGCCAGTTATCTGCAACACGTGATGAATCTCGCATGGAGCAAGAACTGGTTTATGCTGCGCAACGGCTGGATGTTGATGAAGAGTTGGATCGTCTCGATGGACACGCAACAGAGCTTGCGAAAGCTTTAACGCGAAGTGAGCCCGTTGGTCGGCGTCTTGATTTTTTGATGCAAGAATTTAATCGTGAAGCCAATACGTTGGGGGCTAAATCTGCAGATAGCGTGACTACCAACGTTACCGTGGATATGAAAGTACTTATCGAACAAATGCGGGAACAGGTACAAAACATTGAATGAGATCATCATCGTGAACCAGCTCGAAATAACATCCTATGAATAAGGTTGCTTTAATCACGGGTATAACAGGGCAGGATGGGTCTTATCTGGCCGAACTGTTATTGGAAAAAGGATATGACGTTCACGGTATTAAGCGTCGATCATCGTCGCTGAATACTGACCGTATCGATCACATCTATCAAGATGTGCAAGATAAAAACCAGCGTTTGTTTTTACACTACGGAGATCTTTCAGATGCTTCGAATTTGACGCGTATTGTTAGCCAAGTACAGCCTGATGAAATATACAACTTGGGTGCACAGTCTCATGTAGCGGTCAGTTTTGATTCTCCAGAATACACCGCAGATGTCGATGGATTGGGTACGCTGCGACTATTAGAAGCTATCCGTTTTTTAAAGATGGAGAAAAAAACACGATTCTATCAGGCGTCGACGTCGGAGCTTTTTGGGCTGGTGCAAGAAATACCTCAAAAAGAAAGTACACCGTTTTATCCGCGCTCACCCTACGCGTGTGCCAAATTGTATGCGTATTGGATTACCGTAAATTATCGAGAGTCTTATGGCCTCTACGCTTGCAACGGCATCCTTTTCAATCACGAATCGCCGCGCCGAGGTGAGACGTTTGTCACGCGAAAAATTACTCGCGGACTAGCCAATATTTCGCAAGGGTTGGACGAGTGTTTGTTTCTTGGGAATATGGATGCACTCAGAGATTGGGGGCACGCGAAAGACTACGTTCGTATGCAGTGGATGATGCTGCAACAAGCTAACGCTGTCGATTACGTGATCGCCACAGGAAAACAGTACTCGGTTAGAGATTTTGTCAGTTGGAGTGCCGCTGCATTAGGTATCACGCTGAGTTATGAAGGGAGTGGAGTAGACGAAGTAGGCATTGTGTCCTCTATCGCCTCCGATGCTGATGTGAAAGTGAATGTGGGTGATGTTCTTGTTCGGGTTGATCCTAGATACTTTAGGCCCGCAGAAGTGGAGACGTTGTTGGGTGATGCTTCGCGTGCCAACAAAGAATTAGGGTGGATGCCGGAGATAACGGCTGAAGATATGTGTCGTGAAATGGTCGAAGCTGATTTAAATCAGGCGCGAAAACACAGGCTGCTAAAAGAACACGGTTATGCTGTTCCAGTCGCTGATAATGAGTGAGTCGCCGGTGAATCCAAGGACTAAGAAAAGAGTATTCGTCGCTGGCCATAACGGCATGGTCGGTAGCGCCCTGTGTCGTCTGTTAGCTATTGACGATTCTGTAGAGCTCATTGTTCGTTCACGCAGTGAGCTGGATCTACTGAATCAGTCTGCTGTGAAACAATTTTTTGCTGCACAGAATATTGATGAGGTCTATTTGGCTGCGGCGAAAGTAGGCGGTATACACGCTAACAATACGTATCCAGCCGACTTTATTATGGATAACCTGGCCATCCAGTTACATGTGATTGGCGAGGCTTTCAATTCTAATGTTAGCCGACTGCTATTTTTAGGCTCTTCTTGTATCTATCCTAGAGAGACTGCACAGCCCATTCGCGAAGAACAACTGTTGACGGGGGTGCTTGAGCCCACTAACGAGCAATACGCCATTGCTAAAATTGCCGGTATAAAAATGTGTGAGGCGTACCGTCGCCAGCATGGCGCAGATTTTAGAAGTGTTATGCCAACTAACCTCTATGGTCCTGGTGACAATTATCATCCGGAAAATTCCCACGTTGTGCCCGGAATGATCCGAAGATTTCACGATGCAGTTAAGACTGGGCAGGAAGAGGTCGTGATTTGGGGGTCTGGAAATCCGCGTCGTGAGTTTCTACATGTTGACGATATGGCCGCAGCTAGCGTGCACGTCATGAATATTGCTAAGACAAACTATGAATCAGTTATATCTGATCGGTGTTCGCATATTAATGTGGGTACAGGTGTGGATTGCTCCATAGGAGAGCTGGCTCAAGAAATAGCGTCTATTTTTAATTTTTCGGGCCGACTGGTTTTCGATACTGAAAGACCAGACGGGACAATGCGTAAGCAGCTGGATGTGTCACGTGTGCAGGGTCTGGGTTGGGTGCATACTATTGGGCTTCGAGAAGGTCTGGAAGAGGCTTGCAATTGGTACTTGGCCAACGAACATTAATTTTTACTGGATATCAATACAATGAAACATACAACGGGAACCTATACACCAGTAATTATTGCCGGTGGTTCTGGCACTCGATTATGGCCCTTGTCGCGTCAAGATTTTCCTAAGCAATTCCTAACATTTGGTGAAAATGAATCGCTACTGCAGGCCACTGTTTCTCGTTTCAAAGGAGCAGGTGTTGGTGAGCCCATAGTGGTATGTTCGGATTCGCACCGGTTTCTGACCGCAGAGCAACTCCAAGCTATCAATGTTAATGAAGCCACTATCATCTTGGAGCCAGTTGCCAGAAATACTGCTCCGGCAATAGCGCTTGCCGCGTGGCAGGCAATGAGTGTCAATCCGGATGCTGTTATGGTTGTGCTGCCCGCTGACCATGTCATAGAAGACGATGCGAGTTTGCGCGCAGTTATTGCCAATGCTGTAGAGCTTGCCAATGCAGATCATCTAGTCACGTTAGGTATAAAGCCGACCTCTCCTGCAACAGGATATGGCTATATTACGAGCGGCGATGTTGTGCCAGGTTTTGACTCTGGTGCTAAATTGGTTAGTCAGTTTGTTGAAAAACCAAACGAGGCTAAAGCGAACGAACTTATAGCATCCAACCAGTGTTACTGGAACGCAGGCATTTTCATATTCAAAGCGTCTGTGTTTTTAAATGCCTTGAAGTTGTATCAACCTAATATTCACATGCACACTAAGAACGCGATAGACGGTGCCGTTGGAGATCTAGATTTTCTTCGTGCGGACTCTGATGCGTTCACTCAATGTGACAACATCTCTATTGATGTGGGTGTTATGGAAAACGCCGATAACGTTGTCGTGTTGCCTTATGATTCTGGTTGGTCTGATGTTGGAAGCTGGGATGCGGTACATCAGATACGTGATAAAGACGAGCACGGTAACTCAGGTGTCGGTGATGTGTTGCATCACAACACCGTTAATACGTACTTGCACTCAAGCGATCGTTTAGTCGTGGCATTGGGTACTGAAAACCTCTCTGTTATAGAAACATCAGACGCTGTACTCGTTATTGATCACTCGAGTGCACAGAGTATTAAAGAGGCCATACAATTTTTGCAGTCGCAAAATCGCCAAGAACTCATCAGTCACACAACCTGTTACCGACCGTGGGGGCATTATGAGTCGCTTAAGCTACACCCTCGTTTTCAAGTGAAGCGAATCAGCGTTAAACCGGGTGCGAAGCTTTCGCTGCAAAAACATTTTCATCGTTCAGAGCATTGGGTTGTCGTGAAAGGTACAGCCGTGGTGGTAAATGGTGATGAAGAACTACTGCTCACTGAAAATGAGTCAACGTATATTCCTTTAGGTACTATGCATCGGTTGCATAATCCGGGGACTATCCCGTTGGAGCTCATTGAGGTACAAACGGGCTCATATTTAGGTGAAGACGATATTGTTAGAGTTGGCGATAACTATGGCCGAGCATAGCGAGATGAGTAAATTCATCGGTGCGTGAAAAAAAGCCTGCTCAGTCCGTCGTTAAGGTGGCTAAAAAAGAGCGTTACAGCTGGCCGCCGCCAGCTGACCCTAACGATGTCTATGTTGTTAAAGATAAGAATCCGATTCACTCGATTCTGACCGCATTACCAGTGATTATGCTGGTTGTGGGGTTGTATTTTTATTACCAGGGTGAGTCGGAGCAAAATCAAGGAGTGCCCATACATTCAGAGAGTCAGCAGGTCTCAGGTGTATTTACTGGTTTTTCAGTGGTTAAGTCAGGTTCTAAAGGGCGACACTACCTATGGATTGAGCAAGCCGGCAAAACACGTGGGATCCGTTTTCGCCCAGAACAGCTGTCTCAGCTTCAAGCTCTAGAGCGCGGTAGCGATATACAACTCGACATTGCGCCAACAGTGCCCAATTCCAAAACATTGTGGGCGTGGAAGGTTCTACAGGGCGAAAAAATTATTTTGGAAATGGACTTAACAGTGCGTTAAGTTCTCCAACGCCACGATGCCTTCGGCAAGCGACAATGGCTATAGACGAATTTGAGCAACTTTTGTCGAACGGGCTTCTGGAAGGTTTTTCTTTGTGAAAGTCACGCTCACTTTTAAGCCTGGCTTATTATCCGAAAGCACCAGCTTGGTTGAATGCAATCTGGCAATTGCTTGAACTAAGCTTAGGCCAAGTCCGTTTCCGGGGGAGTTGCGTTCGTTTTCTAATCGAACAAAGCGTTCCAGCACGCGTTCACGTTCATGCTCAGGGATGCCGGGTCCACTATCGGATACAGATATTGTAAATTCTTTGTCGTTACCTTCAATGCTTAAGCTAACGGTGCCCGGTTGTGGTGTGTACTTGATGGCGTTATCTAGAAGGTTCGTGACTAATTGCCCTATCAAGTGACGGTTGCAATTGAATAAAGGATTGCCCCGTATATCGCTAATAAAAGTGAGCATTTCTTCTTCTTCAGCCACGGCTTCGTATAATTCAGCAAGTTCAGCAGCTAAGTCACCTATACGAGTTTCTTTCCATTCTTCGGAGTCTATTCCAGCCTCGAGACGTGCAATGCTTAGCATGGCGTTAAACGTTTGTATGAGGCTATCAGCATCGCCAATAGCTTCATCGAGGACTGATCTATAGATCTCTGGGTCTCGTTCTTCGAGCAGTGTGACTTCCAAGCGATTACGCAGACGTGTTAACGGACTTCGCAGGTCGTGGGCAACATTGTTGGTCACCTGTTGCATGCTTTTCATCAGATCTTCAATACGGTTGAGCATCTGATTGAGTTTGGTCGAAATCTCATCAAATTCGTCATCTCTGGCTGTAACAGATAGGCGCTGTGATAAATCACCGCTCATGATTTCTGAGGCAGTACGACTCACAGAGTCGATGCGCCTCAATACACTGGTGCCAATCCATAACCCACCAATAAGCGAGAACAGAAGGGTTAGTACCGTTGCGCCTGCAACTAAAACGAACGTATGGTCAAGCAGCGCTTTCTCGTCGCTTATTTCGTGCCCTATGGTGAGCTTTAAACCGTCAGAGAGCCGCGTTTCTGCCACTCGTACTGGGTTAAAAGCGCGTGAGCTACCAGGCGGTAAATCAGCAACGTCACCCATGTTTTGAGTTGTGTGTGAGCGAATAGATTTCAGGCGTATTGGCAGTCCTTCATCTGTTTGTTCGCTTGCAGCGTTAGAGGTATCGTTGTTGGCCAAATAGTAAAATCGGCCGTAGGTATCAATTTGATTGCGACGCTGAATAGCCTCCAGAAGTTCTGGCAGAGCGCCTGACTTGTATAGGTTTATGAGGTAGTCAGTTTCTAGCCTCAGCCTGGCATCCACTTGTGATTCAATTTGATCACGGGTGGACCAGTAAATAAATCCAAGAGTGGCAGCAGACAGTGTGCTGAACAGAGTCGCGTATATAAGCGACATTCTAAAAGCAGATGTTCTAAAAAGTCTGCGATTGTCAGAGGCTGTCGACGCAACGCTCTTACCAACTGGCTTGGTTGGCGTAGGTGTTAGCTCTGAATTTGATAGGGAAAGTGGCGGCATAAGCGTAGTGTAGCGCCTTTGCGAAAGCGGCTGCTAGAGCGGCCTCTCATGCACACTCTCAAGGTACCGACACGAGCGCGATAGTTGCGTCCGTGTCGGTATGTCATTCATGGCTGGTAACTAGTGTATGTCTGCCATCGAGGATGTTTCCTGCAATTTATATCCAGCACCACGCACCGTGTGTAGTAACGGTGAGTCAAAATCCTTATCAATTTTGCTGCGTAGACGACTTATCTGTACATCTATGACATTGGTTTGCGGGTCAAAGTGGTAGTCCCACACGTTTTCAAGCAACATGCTGCGAGTGACTACCTGACCGGTATGCTGCATTAAATACTCGAGCAAGCGGAATTCACGAGGTTGCAAATTAATGTTGCGACCAGAACGCGTGACCTTGTGCTTGATTAAATCCAGCGTCAAATCGCCTGCATGAAGGACCGTGCCCTGCACGCCAGTTTGAGCGCGGCGAGTAAGCGCTTGAAGCCGAGCAGTTAATTCACTCAACTGATACGGCTTAGTCAGATAATCATCACCACCAGCTTTAAGCCCGGTGACACGCTCATCAACGTTGTCTAGAGCACTAAGAATTAACACGGGCGTCATGTTGCCCATTCGTCTTAGCTCTTCGATTATAGATAGACCGTCGCGCTTAGGCAGCATGCGATCGATGATCATGGAGTCATAGGCATTAGTGATCGCCATATGTAAACCTTGTTCTCCATCTGCCGCATGTTCAACGATATGGCCGCTTTCTGTCAGTCCTTTGACGAGATAGGTCGCAGCCTCTGTGTCATCTTCGACTAGTAAAATTCGCATGTAGACCCCAATGTTTTAATCAATAACTTAATTTGAAGCGAAGACTATTAATACAGCCCAAATGAGTAACAAATGTGTAATGCAACGGTAATTACCAATTGTTGGTCAAAACAGATCAGTTTTCTTCAACTTAGTTCTGTCAGTGAGAAACACGGAGTATAAAGCCATGATCCCTACAACTATCAATACGCAAGTAACGCAATGTTCTAACGTTGATGCGTTGTCGCTACGCCAAACCTCAAATAAGTCGCTTTCTTATAGTTTGCCCAGAATATATCGAAAAGTACTTTTCTGGATAGCACTGTTACCCATTCTTGCTATAACGAAATCCTGGGCGGGCACTTTGCCCGATTTTAGTGGCCTTGTGGAGGAAGAAGGTGACGCAGTAGTCAAGATTTCGGTTATTACAGATATGACACAAACTGCTTCTAGTGGGGTTCCAGGGTTCAATCCAGAGCAGTTGCCTGAACAATTTCGACGATTTTTTGAGCAATTACCTCAAAACCCGGAGCCAGAACAGCGGCGAGGAACAGGCTTTGGCAGTGGTTTTATTATCTCTGACGATGGATACATCATCACAAATGCCCATGTCGTAGATAACGCAGCAGAGATCCGCGTCGGTTTACAAGACCGTCGTGAGTATCAGGCCGAATTGATTGGCAGTGATCCGGCTAGTGATATCGCTTTGCTCAAGTTGGATGCGACTAATTTGCCTGTAGTGACAATTGGTGACTCTGACAGTTTACGAGTGGGGGAGTGGGTTCTCGCCATAGGCTCACCGTTTGGTTTCGAACATACAGCCACTCAGGGTATTGTTTCGGCGTTAGCTCGAAGTTTGCCAGACGACACTTACGTACCTTTTATACAAACAGATGTCGCGGTGAATCCAGGTAATTCCGGTGGCCCATTATTTAATACTACAGGTGAAGTAGTAGGTGTGAATTCGCAGATCTACTCTCGCTCTGGTGGGTATCAGGGGTTGTCATTCTCAATTCCTATCAACGTTGCTATATCCATCGCTGATCAGCTAAAAGAAAAAGGCTATGCGACCCGAGGTTGGTTGGGTGTCGCCATTCAAAATGTTGATCAGGCGCTTGCCACTACCTTCGGTCTGGCTAAACCGACCGGTGCTCTACTGGTTCAAGTGACTCAAGGTAGTCCTGCAGATAGTGCTGGCTTAAAGAGCGGCGACATAATTCTAGAATTCAACGGTAAGTCGGTGAATTACTCGAGTGCTTTGCCTCCGTTAGTCGGTGCTGTTCGACCGGGAAGTACCGTGGATGTAAACATTCTCAGAAATGGCGAGCGTGAGGTTCTTGCTGTCACTATCGAGCCTTTGGACGAAGGGCAGAAAGTTAGCAGCCGGTCGATTCCTGATCCAGTTGATGAGTCGAGGCTCGGTGTTGAGGTCGTCGAATTAAATGCAAAACAACGTGAAGAGATGGGCAGGAAAACAGGAGTGGTGGTGTCAAAGCTTCTGCCTGACAGTGCTGCAGCTAAAGCGGGGATCAGGATGGGAGATATTATTATCTCACTCAACAGAGAAGAGATCGATAATGTGCGAGAGCTAGAAGAGCTAGTCAGAGAAGCGCCTACTAATGTATCTATTCCTGTGTTAGTTCAGCGACAAAACGCGCCAATGTTTTTAGCGCTCACTTTGCCATCAGCTAAAGGCTGAAGGGTCTTCAGCTAGCTAATCGTTGTGTGTAAAGCAAACAACGCTACTGAGTCTTGTCAGAGTCGGTGGCGTTGTTTTCCGCGGTGACCATAATCTCTTCAAGAGATAATCCTGTAAGTCGATTGACTGTTCGCCAGATATACCAAAAAATGCCTAACATCATAATCATAGAGGGTATGGCAATTACGGGATAGCTCAGTAAGGTCATTCGTCCCAGTTCCTCATTAAACGCCGAGGAGCCGCCAGGGCTTTTAACAATCATTTTTGCCAACCCATAGTTCATGATTGCGCTAAAAAGAAAGGTTCCGGCAAACAGGTAGTTAGCACGATCGAGTCGAATTTCGAATTCACGGGTGTTCTGTTTTTGACCTAATTCATCTTCAATTCGATCGATATTCATCAGTGTTGGATTGAAGATGAGCTTCCGCACTAAGGGGTACCCCATTTTGTTGGCGACGATAACCCCGATACCAATGCATAACGGTATTGCCGCTTCTTTAACAGCAAGCCATTGAGGATCAATTTTTAAGAGCCCAATACCGCCTGTGAGAAGTACGCTAATAACCCCGAGAATGGCAACCCCATTGCGTTTTTTGTGGACTATGAATTCATAGAGTCCGTAAACGATGGGAAACGCTAGGGCTAGGATTAAAGCGTTAGTGGCCCCGAGTTTATCGTCGCCGCTCAACTTCATGAGAATGACGGAAGGTAGGATGATGCTGATGATTAGATCAACAAAAGGCCTGGGTTTTTGAGCTTGGTCTGTTTGAGACACGGTATCTTTTCGTCGTAATTAGAATTTTAAGTATACCCAGAGTCTGCAGGCTTCTGTCGCTAAGCCTATGCAATGTTGGGCTAAGTAAAACGCTCTAGGCCGTGAAGTTCTTCGAGCTTGCCTTGCTTTCAGGCATAAAAAAGCCGCCAGATATGGCGGCTTCCGTGCCTTGGCTGACGAATCAGCTGGCTAGGGTCGTGCGCAAAAAAAACGTTAGTTAGATCGCGCTTAAACTCATAGCTGATCCGACATAAATCAAAACACTAGACATTTGATCACCTCCGTTGCGTTGCGGTTCGAGTCTTGAGATTAGCACAGAATTCAAGGTTATGTTTTCGGCTAACGTTTAGCCGTCATGCTGTGTTGTCTTAAAGCAAAATGCATTGCAGGGTTATTTATTGCGCTGCTATGTCTGTTCTTATGAGCTTGAATAGTCGTTGGCCCGGGGCCAGTTCAACATCCACGATACGTGTTTGATTAAGTTGGCCTGTGTTTGTACCCGCCGATTCAATATCCAACGATATTGAGTGAGCGCCGGGTGTTAGCGGCACTCTAAGTAATGTTAAATGAGCCGGTAGGGTTTCCCAGCTTCTCGTATCTGCTTGCTCTAAAGCGACTAGTAAAAATTGTGCTAAGACCCTAGCAGTGTCGCTTTTCTCACCGACAGAATCTGCAATGTGATATTTCGCAGCTACACGGAGTGCTTGTCGCGCCGCCAGCACTTTGCCCCTTGCGGCTAAGGCTGCCTGTGATATTGACACCATTGTGGTTTCGGCCAAAGAGTAGGTTGCTGCGTTGCCATCTATGACAACTCGAGTTTGTGGCGATAACTGAGAGCTGGGCGCATAGTAAGGAAAGGCAATACGCGCATCAAAGCTTATGAAGAGATCGCCTGCGAGTTTTGGCTCGATAAAGCCTGATGCAATAATAAATATGACCTCGCTTTCGTTTTTCCCTTGGAAGGCAGGTGGTTCAAGGTCAAAATCATCCTCTAATTTTCGGTATTCGACACGAGCACTATTTATTTGGCCTGCCGTTTCGAAGCTCAACGCCATTAGTGTTCGGGTAAAGATGTCGTCTTTTAGTACATCTTTATTTTCTTCGTAAAAAGCTGCTGCACGGCGCGCCTCAACTGCTGCCCCTTCCGGAGAGTTTAGGAATAAATAATTGAGCATTTGGAACGTGTGAACCCAAAGCTTTTCACTTGACTCGCCGCTGTATCTGGCCGCCCAATCGCTAGAAATTATAGAAGCCGCTTGATCACGCACGCTGACGTAGTCCAGCTCGTCTATGATCTCTAATGCCCGCTCAAATGCGATCTTGCTTTCAAGATACTGACCAGATGCTTGTGCAATTAAGCCCCTATCCAGATACAGCAAGAGCTGATCTCGGCTAGACACTTTCGCTTCTGAGAGAGTTTGAAGTGCATCGGTTGCACTCCCATGACGAAACTGATCTCTGGCAACCAGCAATGCGCTAGAAGTAGCGCAAGCTTGCAGTGTGAATACGGCTATGCAAATGATGCATAGCCGGAACATTTGCGAATTGGCGGGCATAGTCGTAAATCGTTTTGCTGTTGCCTAACTTACCAGCCGAGAATAGGGCGAGATGCTTCGCGAGCGATTTCCACGTTGTCCGCCCAAGAAATTTCACCGCTCTGTAAGTCAGTGAGCTCTAGGTTCATGGAGTAGTAAATCAATTCCTTTTTATTAAGTCTCCATTGTCTGCTCTGTTTCTTTTCAATAGAGCGAAGCGTACCTGAGAGAATGTAGTCCGCACCCAATTGCCGACCTTGCGCTACTCGCTGGGCTGGTGGGACAAACCCTGCCTGTTGGAATTCAGTCTCAGCTTGGACGTTGCCACGCTGTTGGCGGTTTAGGAAGCGATATTCACCAGATTTAATGAGTGACAAACGGATGTCGTCGGTTATGCCGCCCGTATTGATGTGTTCTGAAGTTTCATTGTCCACGCCATACACAATAATGACGGGTTTACCCGCTTCTGTTTGCACAGCAGAAGAGCTGAGTAAGCTTTCGGTCAGAGTCCGCACTATTTGTTTCTTGTCAGAAAAATCGTAGCTGGCATCATAGTGCTGCTCTGTTTCTGGGTTCAGTGTGCGAGTGGTCGCTGCACAGCCGCTCATGACAACGGTTAAAAAAGCGCAGATAAACAAGACACCTGCGGGATGTTTAGTTCTGCTAGAACTTTTAGGGAAAGACAGTGTGTTCATTATTATTTCCAGATCGTAAATGAGTTTGCGGTCGATTCAGCTGACAATCGTGAAAAGAAGCTCTTGTGGATAAATTCTTCTCAACGTTATAGGATTTAGCCTGCAAGAGTTATGGCACCCTACTGGATCAAGTCTGAACGGCAGGTGAATATTTCCTTGTAACAGATTGTGCCAAGTGTAGTTGATATGACGAAGTGGGAATTTATGCGTAATTGAGAAGGGTTTAGCAGAACTGCTTTCCCCGCTTGAGTATGTTATCGGTTGGTGGTTATGCTCAGTGTTTATCAGTTTATGTGTTTGATAAGTATGAGCTTTCAGATTTAATGGGAGTACTTTTGCACCGATGAGTAAACCTAGGTTACCAAACTCTGAGAATATGGAGCTTCTCGTGTCGAAGCACGCGGGCGATTCCTCGAGCCTGCCTTCGATGCCAATTGCGGTAAAGCTAAGTTTCGCTCTACTGTTCTTCGGAGCTGCTGGGACCTTTGGTTGTTTGTATGTAATGCTCAACTCTGACCATAGTGTTGTCAGGGTCGAAGAGCTAGGTATGCAAAGAGTTGCTAATAATTGGGACAATTTGTTGAATACCTTGGCAATTCCTGCGCTTATGTTTTTTGTTTTATTAACTCTGTATGCATGCCAGCTCATATATATGGCCTACAGAAAATCAAGAGACGCGGAAAAAAATAAGCTTCGACGTAACGCAAGCAAGCGCAATGGGCGGTATAGGCTCGGAAACTAGCTTCTTTTCGGTGGCTTGGTTCTAGTTGCTATTCGGGTATGCATGTTCTTGGCTGTTCGTACTTGGTGGCGGCCCATCGTCCATTTCACGTACATAAACCATTTGTTCCGAAGCTTGTACGGTATGACCAGCCTCCAAGTCGCTGCAAAAAATTGCGCGACGCCCATTTTTGTTAACAAACTCATGACTTGTCGCCTCATCCAATTTAATACGGGTTGCGGGATGACAAGCAAAGCAAAAATGGCGAGAGAGCTTCCAGCCGTTGCGAGCAATAACAACAACGCCAGAACGCTTCTTAGCCAAAGAGGTAGGTTTAAATATCGCTCAAACCATCGTCTGAGAAGGCGGGTGAGTGTTAGTTTTGATTCGACTAGCCATCGGCGCCACGGTCGATGGGACTTAACGAGTACGTGAGTAGACGCTTGCATTAGTGTTCGGCGTATTTGAATGACAGCGCCGTTCTTAAGAAATAGTATGCTGATTTTCGGCGTAAGGCTTTTTAACCAAGCTTTACTCCAGGTTAGTAAGCCTAAAAACAAAGGGATAAACAACTGGTGGGTGTAGCTGGCAACCGCCACCACCACCACAACAAACGCGACGCCAATAAGCGTCAGTCTAAATTTATTGGGTGGTGGGGTAGTAGGCACTAAAATACACTAGGCATCGTGAGCTCAGGACAAATACACGGTTGCCGAATTAATGATTTATATCGTCGGCTTCATCAGTTACTACTTGCCCAGTAGCGCGCCTCCAGATAATGGCTCCTGAAAGTCCAATGCCTAAAAATACGCTATACAAAATCAACGCTAGCCATTCCAGGGAGGCGCGGTTGTCGCCAGACACCCAGCCTTCCTGTAATGAAAGGTAGATGAGCGCGCCGAAGAAAATGATGACGATGATTGTTCCAAGCTTGCCGAGTGCCTTCCACGCTGCAATGAGTAGAGCAACGTTGGCTAGCACGGCGACAATGGCACCCAAAATCACCCAAGCATCTGATGGGTTGTCGTTGTTGACTACCCAGTGAAATACAGATGTGCCTGTTGGGTTGTAGGTGGCGAATACGACGATAGCCGCGATTATCAACCGAGTTATTAGAACCACGGGTGAAGAGCCCTTTAATGCGTTGATCATTTAATAGTGTCCTTTATATTCTGTTGCACGTTAAAAGCCGCCAGCAGGCAAGAGCGAGTTGCGCTGGGCATTGCTCGATTTTGACGTGCGGTTTTTACCGATCAGGCGATAGGGTAGCAAATAGACAAGTTTCTACACTGATGATCATTTGTCTATATGAAATTTTAATTAGGTGATAATTGGGCGACATCTGGATACTCGGCTGACTTAGGGCGTTACTAAGCAATCGAGATACCCTTCTCATTGTGTTTACGTGCTTGGCGAGTGGGTCTTTGTCCTTCAGTCAGTTGAAATTCTTCGGTAGCAGTAAGTCATCTATATAGAGTGTATGCATCCCACTTGCGATCACCCCACTAATAGGACGTTTAATGGAAGAGCTTGTTGGTTCGTCACCTGAGGTCTGGGTCTTTGGTTATGGCTCTTTGATCTGGCGCCCAGGTTTTAGGTTTGTCGATAGTCAGATTGTCACTGTTTCGGATTTTCAGCGGAGATTTTGTCAGGCGTCCCATGATCATCGTGGAACACCTGAGTCTCCAGGGCGCGTTGTGACTCTTGCGCCTGCCAGAAATGAGACGTGCTCAGGTATGGCGTTCAAATTGGGTTTGGACGCGAGCGAGATTCTGCGGCTATTAGATATAAGAGAGCAAGATGGATACGAGCGAGTGATTTTGTCGCTTAAGTTTGCGGATGGTAGATGTGTACAGGGCACAACATGGATTGCAAGTGAAGGAAATCCCTCATGGCGCGTTGGCGAGACTCTTCATGAATTGGCGACATTGATTGCGTCTAGTGAGGGGCCAAGTGGTTCTAACAGAGAATACTTGTATGAGCTGGAGAGGGCGTTGGCTGACAAAGGTATGCCTGATAAGTACGTAAGTGACCTATCAGATCTTGTAAGGTCTTTGCGCTAGAAACTCAATGTAAATACGGCCCGACTTTTGCAATTACAGACTGCTGAAAAAAAGTGTAATAAATATTCCAGAGGGCGTTGACGCAGGGAATAATCCCTGTATACTTCTCCAACTCGGCAGACACGAAGCACTTCAAACGCTTCGCTGACTAGCCCGCTCTTTTACAATTAGATCAAGTAATTTAAATGGGTGCTTGTATTGCATTGGTTGCTCTTGGCAATAGATGTAAATGAAG